>NZ_CP108039.1:924107-1232142 GCF_036173045.1 Streptomyces sp. NBC_00299 | reverse complement strand
CAGATCACCGATGACCATCGGCAACCCGGCGCGGGCCGCGATGTCCGCGCCCTCGCCCATCGCCAGCACGAACGGCGGCACGGTCAGTCCCTCGGCGGGGCGCGCGTGCACGCCGGTCGGCGAGGTGCCGCGGAACCAGTCGAGCAGCTCCCCGATCTGCGCCGCGAAGTCCTCGGCGTCCCCCTTGTCCCGCCCGAGCGCCTTGCGGACACCGTCCGTGAAGCCGACCGATCGCCCGAGCCCCATGTCGATACGGCCGGGAAAGAGGGACTCCAGCACCCCGAACTGCTCAGCCACGACCAGGGGTTGGTGGTTGGGCAGCATCACCCCGCCGGTCCCGACCCGGATGGTGCGGGTGGCGGACGCGACAGCGGCGGCCAGGACGGTCGGCGCGGACCCTGCCACTCCCGGCACGCCGTGGTGCTCCGAGACCCAGACGCGGTGGTAGCCCAGCTCTTCCAGCTCCCGCGCCAGCCCTACGGTGTCACGCAGCGCTTCTCCGGTCGGGCGGCCCTCCCGGGTGCGGGAGCGGTCGAGGACGGAGAAGCGGGTCGAGGCGATCACGGAGCTCATGGAAGGTTCAACACCTGGGAGCCCACAGGATTCCTCACGGTGCGATGTTGTGGTTCAGGCGGAACAGGTTGCCCGGGTCGTGGCGCCGTTTCAGATCCCTGAGACGGTCGAAGTTCGCCCGGTAGTTGGCCCGTACGCGGTCCTGGTCGTCGCCGTCCATGAAGTTCACGTAGCCGCCGCCCATGGAGTGCGGTTCGAGCGCCCGGTGGAAGGCACGCACCCAGTCCTTGCGGTCCTCGCACTCCTCACGGGTGGTGAGCGTCGGGCTGAGCGCGACCGAGTAGTCGGCGTCCCGGTAGGAGAAGGCGGTTTCCGCCGGTCCCACGCGGTGGCAGGCCCCGTCGACGGGGAAGACGACCGTGACGCTCTGGATCGAGGGCGTGGTGGCGCCGTACTCGACGAGGGCGTCGACGGCCCCGTCCGGCAGGCCCTTGGTGAAGCTGCCCTTCCAGTAGTGGTACAGCCCGGCGGGCACCAGCTCGTCGAAGAGGGTGTTGATCACCGGGTAGGGCATGCGCTCCAGGTGCCGGCCCAGCACCGGCCCGAGTGCGGCGACCCGGTCCCGGATCCGGTCGTCCTCATCCGGCGGCCCGCTCCAGCACGTGACCACTGCGCACATCGGGCGCCCGTGCCGGTGCTCGGGCAGGAACGGCACCGGTGGTCCGAGCCCCACGACGAGGACGGCTCCGAGACGTTCGTCCGCCTCGGCGACCAGCTCCCGGTACCGGCGGATCACGTCGGCGTCGAGCGGGAAGAACGTGGGCCCGCCGAGGATGTCGGCGACGGGGTGCAGCCGGAACGCGAAGGACGTGACGACCCCGAAGTTCCCGCCGCCTCCGCGCACCGCCCACATCAGATCGCTGTGCTGGTCGTCCGTGCAGGTCAGGAAGGATCCGTCGGCCGTCACCAGATCCACCGAGACGAGGTTGTCGCAGGCCAGACCGCAGCGCCGGGCCAGGTGGCCCATGCCGCCGCCGGTCGTCAGACCGCCCACGCCGGTCGTGGAGACGACCCCGCCGGTGGTGGCCAGCCCGAACGCGTGCGTGGCGTGATCGACGTCCGCCCAGGTGCAGCCGCCCTCCACCCACGCCGTGCGGGCGTCGGGATCGACGCGGACCCCGCGCATCCGGCCCAGGTCGAGGACGACCCCGCCGTCACACGTGCCGTGGCCGGGGACGCTGTGACTGCCGCCGCGCACGGCGAGCGGCAGGCCCTGCTCACGCGCGAAGTCCACCGTGGCGACGACGTCGCCCGCGTCGACGGCCCGCACGATGACAGCCGGCCGCTTGTCGTGCATGGCGTTGTAGACCTTGCGGGCCTCGTCGTAGGCCGGGTCGCCGGGCACGACGACGACGCCGCGCAGCCGGTCCGTCAGCCGGTGGTCGAGGGTCGCTGTGGAGGTGGTCATGGCGGCCGCTCTCCGTTCCTGTGCCGGGAGGGGATACACCACCGGTGTACGCGCGCGCAGGGGCCGTGCTCATCGCCGGAATCGCCCATCCGGGGGGAGCGGGGCATGGGCGGAACGGCCCATACGTGTCACGCGATGCCGTGCCGGTACGCGTACCCCGTCGCCGCCGCCCGCGAGGACACCTCGAGCTTGGCGAAGATGTTGTTCAGATGCCGGGCGACGGTGTGCTCGCTGATCACCAGCTCCGCCGCGACGGCCCGGTTCGTGCGGCCCGCCGCGACCAGCCGCAGCACCTGGATCTCCCGCTCGGTGAGCCCACCGGGCCGCCCCGGGCGCACATCGGCGAGCAGAGCGGCCGCCCGGAGCGCGTCCGGTACGGCGCCGAGCTGCCGGAACACCTGCTCGGCTGCCCGCAGTTCCATCCGGGCACCCTCACCGTCCCCGGCGGCCCGGTCGGCGGCGGCCAGCGTCATGCGCACCTGGGCGGCCTCGTACGGCACCCGCAGTTCCAGCCAGAGCGTCAGCGCCCGGCGCAGCCGGGGCAGCGCCCGGTCGAGGTCCCGGGCCGCGAAGGCCACCGCGCCGGACGCCGTGGCGGCGCTCGCGTGCAGGAGAGTCGTCTGCGAACCGCACCGCCGCTGCCAGTCGCGGGCCAGGGAGCCCAGCTCCTCGGCTGCCGTGCGTGCCTCGGCCGTCCGGCCCAGCGCCAGGCACACCTCCACCTGGGCAGCCAGCAGTCCGCTCCGCGTGAGACCGCCCGCCTCGACCGTGCCCGCAAGCCGCAGGGCGGCAGCGGCGGCGTCGGCCTTGCCCTGGGCCTGCCGCAGCAGGGCGAGGCCGGGCTGTGGGTCGCGGCCGAGCTCATGGGCGCGGCCGTAGGACCGCTCGGCCGCCGTGAGCTCGCCGCGCCGACGATGGATCTGGCCGACCACGTAGACCGCCTCGGCGGCCATCCGCCCCTCGTACGGAAGCAGTTCCTCGCAGGTCCGCTCGGCCTCGGTCAGCGCTTCGTCCCAGCTGCCCCGCAGCTCCAGCACCTCGACCCGGTGCACCCGGCACAGTCCCCGGAAGTTGTTCTCGGCCGGCATCGCCGCGCACCACCGCATGGCCGCGTCGGTCCATTCGGCGGCGCGGCCCAGATCGACGCAGGCCATGGACTGCTGCAGGCCCAGGCAGTAGACCCAGCCGGTGAAGAAGGAGCTGAGCTCACCCGCCATGGCCGAGCACATCGCCTCGTCCAGCAGATCGAGCCCCTCGCGGACGCGCCCCCGGGCCACCAGCACGCCCGCCTGCGCCTGGACACCCATGGCGAGCAGATCCGGACTGCCGCGGCGTCGCGCGATCCCCGCCATGCGCCGGGCGGCAGCCATCGCCTCGTCGAACGCGCCGCGCCGCTGAGCGTCCTCCGCGTCGACCCAGGCGAGGTAGCACTGCTCGACACACTCCGGCTCACCACCCAGGTGCCGCCGGGCCCGGCCCAGCCAGCCGGCGGCCACGGCCGTACGTCCCGCCAGCTGGTGCTCGTAGAACAGCAGCCACGCCGAGTGCCCCGCCTGCCGGGCGGCCCCCGCCGTGACATATCCGGAGTAGGCCCGCGTCCGCCCGGCGATCGACTCGTCGACACGGCCCGTCCACCAGGCGGCGTCTGCGAACGCGGCGCAGTCGTCGGGGGTGAGCAGGCCGGCGTCCAAGCTGCTCAGCAACCGGTGCGCCTCGGCCCACGCCTCACGCGCGGCGGCATCCCTGGCCTGGCGCAACGTGTCCGCGGCCGCCCTGTCCATCGTCCGCTCGGTCACCCGCGGCTCCCTTCTCGCGCTCTGCGAGCAGGACCGGCCCTCCACCAGAATAGGCAGGACGGCGGCGGGGGAGTCGGCCCGCGGCCACCCCGGGTCAGCCCTCGGGGCGCAGCAGCCCGCGCTCGTACGCCTTCACCAGGTGCTGCGGCACGAGGTGGCTGACGCCCGCGATGGTGACGGGCACGAGCTGCGGTGTGTTCGCCTTCCACTGGGCGCGGCGGTGGCGGGTGTTGCTGCGGGACATCTTCCGCTTGGGGACAGCCATGACGGACCTCCTCGGTGGGTGAACACCGAGGAGGCTATATGAAAATGGGTCCCATTAACAATTGTGTCTGTCGGTCATGCCCGCGCGGGAGCGCCGCTCCTGGGAGTCACTCCTTGGCGCCCACCAGCATCCGCACCTCGAACTCCTCGTAGGCGGCGTCGTCCCGGGGCTGTCGGCGGTTGCTCAGCACCGTGCCGAGCCAGCCGAGGAAGAAGCCCGCCGGGATGGAGACGATGCCGGGGTTCTGGAGCGGGAACCAGGCGAAGTCCGAGTCCGGGTAGAAGGAACCGGGCCTGGCGGAGACCACCGGGGAGAACAGCACCAGCAGGACCGAGCACACCAGGCCGCCCCAGAGGCTGAGCAGCGCCCCCTGGCCCGTGAAGCGGCGCCAGAAGAGGGTGAACACGATCGTCGGCAGGATCGCGGACGCCGCCATCGCGAAGGCGAGGAAGGCGAGCGTCGCCGTGTTGGCGCCCCAGGAGACGAGGGCGAGCATCATGGCGAGGACGCCGATGACGACCGCGGACAGCCGGGCGACCATCAGCTCCTCGGTCTCGCTCGCACGCCCCTTGCGGATCACCTCGCCGTACAGGTCGTGGGCGAGGGAGGAGGCGGCGGCGAGGGTGAGGCCGGCCGCGACCGCGAGCAGCGTGACGAACGCGAGGCAGGACAGCAGCGCGGTGAGGATGCCGCCGCCCAGGGCGTTCGCGAGGAGAAGGACGGCCGAGTCGCCCTTGTGGTCCGTCTCCGCGATGGTCTCCCGGCCGACGATGGCGGTGGCGCCGAGGCCGAGGACGCCGGCCGCGAGGCAGACCAGACCGACCAGGCCCACCGCCCATACGACGGAGGAGCGCAGTACGTCGATCCTGCGCGGCGCGAGCAGGCGCATCAGCACGTGAGGGAGGGCGGCGAGGCCCAGGACGATCGCCAGTTCCAGGCTGAAGAAGTCGAGCTTGCTGGTGGTGCTGACGCCATAGCGCAGTCCGGGTTCGAGGAACTGGGTGCCGGTGCCGCTGTGGTTCGCGGCGGCGGACAGCAGGGCGCCCGGGTTCCAGTCGTAGTGGTTGAGCACCATGACGGCGGTAACCGTCACGCCCGCCACCAGCATCACGGCCTTGATGATCTGGATGACGGTGGCGCCGGGCGCGCCGCCGATCGCGGCGTACACGATGACGACCGTGCCGATCACGATCACGCACAGGGTCCGTGTCGCGGCGCTGGGTTCGCCCGTGAACTGGGTCAACAGGGCGATGCTGCCGACGAGTTGGGCGACGAGGTAGAGCGTGGTGATGGCGAGGGTGCAGATCGCGACGGCGATCCTGACCGGGCGTTGCATCCGGGGCAGCCGCAGGGCCAGCGTGTCACCCAGGGTGAACTTGCCCGCGCGGCGCAGGGGTTCGGCGATGAGCAGCAGCACCATCATCCAGGCGACGACGGTGCCGCCGAGATACAGCAGGCCGTCGTAGCCGTTGAGCGCGACCAGTCCGGTGCTGCCGAGCAGGGTCGCGGCCGACAGGTAGTCGCCGCACATCGCGAGGCCGTTGCGCAGCGGGGACATGGTGCGGTTGCCGAGGTAGAACTCGCTGATCTCGTCGCGCTGAGGGGCTGTCAGCAGCGCCATGAACAGCGTGACCACGACCACCGTGAGGAACAGCACGAACGTCAGGTTGAGGCTGAACCTGTCGACGATGCCTGCGGACACGGTCACCACGTGCGGTGCCCCCCGGCCTCGCCGTGCGGCGCTGTGGCGCGGGGTGATCCCAGCTCCTGCTGCCGCAGGCGCGAGGCCAGGCCACGGGCCAGCGGGTCGACCCGGGTGCGCATGTGCCGGACATAGCACCAGGCCGTCACGCCCATCACGACGAACTGGCCGAGACCCAGCGCGAGGCCGAGGGTGAGGTTGCCGGTCAGACGCTGGTTCATCAGGCCGGGAGTGGTGTGCGACAGCAGTACGTACAGCAGGAATCCGCCGACCGACAGGATCGTCGCGCGCACGCCGAACCTACGCTGGGCGCGGCGAAGTGAGTGGAATTCGGCGTCTTCGGATATGCGTTTGTACGGTACGGGGCCATTAGCCGGGGAGTTGGATGTGAGGGAATTGTCGTGCCAAGGTGAAAACTCGGGCACAGGCGCACCTTCTTCGCTGCGGCATGCCGAACACACTGGGGCGTGCGGGCCTGATGGGGACGGGTGGCGGTGGGCGAAAGCCAGAAGCCGGAGTATGACAGCGCTCTCTTTGAGCAATCAACCGGCGATGTGAATTGCCGCCCCGCGGTGGCGCATTCGGCCCTCTTGTTTTTCCGGCGATCATGTGAAGCGTGCGGATAACGGCTTTCGGTGAATTAGTCCGGACCATGCCTTCGGGTCGGACCGTTTCATCTGGGCCCCGGATTAGAGTGAGGGGCGTGACCGACAGCAACGACCGACCCCTCGCCGTGTTCGACCTGGACAACACCCTCGCCGACACGGCACACCGTCAGCACTTCCTGGAGCGCAAGCCGCGTGACTGGGACGGCTTCTTCGCGGCCGCCCCGCACGACCCGCCCCTCGCGGAAGGTGTCGCGCTGGCGCTCGAGAGCGCGCAGGAGTGCGAGGTCCGCTATCTGACCGGGCGGCCCGAGCGCTGCCGGCGGGACACACTCGACTGGCTCGCCGCGCACGGGCTGCCCGAGGGGCGCGTGTACATGCGGCGCAATGACGACCGGCGGCCCGCCCGGCGCACCAAGCTGGAGACCCTGCGCCGCCTCGCCCGGACCCACGAGATCCGGGTCCTGGTGGACGACGACGAGCTGGTCTGCGAGGACGCCGAACGGGCCGGATTCACCGTCGTTCGGGCACGCTGGTCCGCCCCCTCCGCGGCGCTGAAGGTGGCGCAGGAGCGGGAGGGGCGGACCTGAGGGGAGAAGCCGGGCCTGCTACCCGGCCTCGTCCAGGCGGAAGCCGACCTTCATGGTCACCTGCCAGTGCGCGATCTGCCCGTCGTCGAGCTGGCCGCGCACCTCGGTCACCTCGAACCAGTCCAGGTTGCGCAGGGTCTGCGAGGCACGCTCGATGCCGTTGCGGATGGCCTGGTCCACGCCCTCCGGCGAGGTGCCGACGATATCCGTGACCCGGTAGGTGTGGTTCGACATGTGGGTGCTCCTCTCACACGCGTCACTCCACGGTGCCCCAAGGAGGGGCATCGCGCGAGCCGTCCGTCACCGCGCCACGCTGAGTGACAGCGCGAAGCGACCCTCGCCGTCCGTCCACCAGTGCGCCAGCTCCAGCCCGGCGGCCGAGAGTTCCGCACGGACACCCTCCTTCCGGAACTTCGCCGACACCTCGGTGCGCATGTCCTCGCCCGCCGCGAAGTCGACGGCGAGGCCCAGCGCGGGCACCTTCACCGTCTGCGCCGTACGGGAACGCAGCCGCATCTCGATCCACTCGTGGTCCGCGTCCCACACGGCGACGTGGTCGAAGGCGGCCGGATCGAAGTCGGCGCCCAACTCGCGGTCGATCACCGCCAGGACGTTCTTGTTGAACGCGGCCGTCACCCCTGCCGCGTCGTCGTACGCCTCGACCAGGACCCTCTCGTCCTTGACCAGATCCGTGCCGAGCAGCAGCGCGTCACCGGGGGAGAGCAGGGACCGCGCCGACCCGAGGAACGCGGCACGCTCGGCCGGCAGCAGATTGCCGATCGTGCCGCCGAGGAACGCCACCAGCCGGGGCCCCGGCGTGTCCGGCAGCGCCAGCCCGCCGGTGAAGTCGGCGATCAGCGCGTGCACGTCCAGCTCCGGGCGCTCCTCGATGAGGGCATGCCCGGCCAGGGTGAGCGCGCTCTCGCTGACGTCGACGGGGACGTAGGTGTGCAGTCCCGTCAGCGCGTCGATCAGGTACCGCGTCTTCTCCGAGGAGCCGGAGCCCAGTTCGACCAGCGTGCGGGCACCGGTGGCCGCGGCGATCTCGCCGGCCCGGTCGACGAGGATCTCTCGCTCGGCGCGCGTCGGGTAGTACTCGGGCAACTCGGTGATCTTCTCGAACAGTTCGCTGCCCTGCGCGTCGTAGAACCACTTCGGCGGCAGCGTCTTGGGCGTGCTCGTCAGGCCCTTGAGGACGTCGGCGCGCAGTGCGGCGTCGGTGGCGTCCTCGGGCAGGGTGCGAGTGAGAAGGAACGGACTCACGTGCGGGGCTCCTTCGGTGGTGCGGAGGGTTGCAGGGGGTCGCTCGGATCCTTGAGCGGGGTGAGCAGCACGTCGGTGCCGCTCGCCACCAGGAGGGTCCGGTCGGGGACCTCCTGCCAGTGCGGATCGTCGTCGTACGGCTCGGAGGCCACGACGGTGCCGCCGCCGGGCCGGGTCAGATGGAAGAGGGTGTCGCCCCAGGCGGTCGCGGCGATGGTCTCACCGTTGGTGAGCAGCAGGTTGAGCCGGGAACCGGGGGCCGCCTCGGCGACCTCCAGGACCGTGTCGGCCAGCGCCTGCCCCTCGTCGTCGCCGCCGCGCAACCGCGCCAGGACCAGCGCCCATACGAGCGCCGAGTCGTTGCGGGCCTCCATCGACAGCACGTCCAGCGCGGGCAGGGTCGGGACGAGCGACGCGAGCGAGCCCGGCCAGCCCTTCACCGCGCCGTTGTGGCTGAACAGCCAGGGACCCGCGGCGAACGGCGCCGCCGCGGCCTCCTGATCGGCGCCCGGCAGCGTCGCGTCGCGTACGGCGGCCAGCAGCGCGCCGCTGCGTACGACCCGGGCCAGATCGGCGAAGGACGGATCCGCCCAGATGGGCCCGGCCCGGCGGTACCGCGCCGGCACCGGGTCCCCCTTCGCGTACCAACCGACCCCGAATCCATCGGCGTTGACGGTCCCGTACCGCTGCCGCCGAGGCGCCCACGACTGGCGGTACAGGCCGTGCCGGGGTTCCACCAGGAGTGTGCCGAGCGGCTCCTCGGGGCCCAGATAGGCCAGGTGACGGCACATCAGGCGTCCCCCGCGGACCGGGCCGTGCGGAACCCGGAGAAGATCTGCCGACGGATCGGATAGTCCCAGTTGCGGAAGGTGCCCCGGCAGGCCACCGCGTCCACGGCGAACGCACCGCCGCGCAGCACCTTGTACTCCGGCCCGAAGAACACCTCCGAGTACTCCTTGTAGGGGAACGCCTGGAAGCCCGGGTACGGCAGGAAGTCGCTCGCCGTCCACTCCCACACATCCCCGATCAACTGCCGTACACCGAGCGGCGATTCGCCCTCCGGGTAGCTGCCGGCGGGCGCGGGGCGCAGATGCCGCTGACCGAGGTTGGCGTGCTCCGGTCCGGGATCGTCGTCGCCCCACGGGTAGCGCATCGAGCGGTCCCCGGCCGGGTCGTGGCGGGCGGCCTTCTCCCACTCGGCCTCCGTGGGCAGCCGGCGCCCGGCCCAGCGGGCGTAGGCGTCCGCCTCGTACCAGCACACGTGCAGGACGGGCTCGTCGGGCGGTACCACCTCGGTGACGCCGAAGCGGCGGCGCAGCCACTGCTTGCCGTCCCGGCGCCAGAACAGCGGCGCGTGGATCGAGTTCCCGCGGATGTGCGCCCAGCCCTCCGGCGTCCACCAGCGGTCGTCGTCGTAGCCGCCGTCCTCGATGAACGCCTTGTACGCGGCGTTCGTCACCGGGGTGGTGTCGATGTAGAACGGCGGCACCTCGCGCCGGTGCGCCGGGCGTTCGTTGTCCAGCGCCCACGGCTCGGTCGAGGTGCCCATCGTGAACGGGCCGCCGGGGACCAGGACTTCCGACGGTCCCGTCAGCAGGGGCGCCGGTTCCGGGTCGGGGGCCGTCAGGGCCTGCGGGCCCTTGCGGAGCTGATGGGTGATCAGCATCGTCTCGTCGTGCTGCTGCTCGTGCTGCGCGATCATCCCGAAGGCGAAGGCCGCCTCGGTCAGCCGCGTCCCGTGGAACGCGGTGCTCTCCAGCAGGTCCAGGACCCGTCCGCGCACCTCGGAGGCGTAGTGACGGGCCTCGGTCGGCGGCAGCAGCGGCAGGGTGGGGCGGGCGGCGCGAGGGTGCTCGAAGGCGTCGTAGATGCCGTCGATCTCGGGCCGCATCGCCTCCCGCCCGGCGACCGTCCGGAGCAGCCACTGCTCCTCCTGGTTGCCGATGTGCGCGAGGTCCCACACCAGCGGGGACATCAGCGGCGAGTGCTGGGCGGTGAGGTCGGGGTCCTCGACACAGGAGGTCAGCAGGGTCGTCCGGGCACGGGCGGTGGTGAGGGTGGTCAGTGCCCGCTCCCGGAGCGTGTCGGCGTCGTGGGCGGGGTCGGTCATGTCCGGTTGTCCTTCCCGAGCAGGGTGCGGTCCGTGCCGTAGAGCTCGTCCAGCAGGTCGTCGGCGGGGCAGCGGCCCTTGCTGACATAGCGGTCCCGGTACGCCGCGACGGTGTCCGTGACCTCGGTCGTGGCCCCCAGGCGGGGCAGGGCCTCCAGCGCTGCCGCGAAGCAGGTGTCCGCCACCTCCCGCAACTCCGGGTCGGCGAGGCCCGAGCGGGCCGCGTCGAGCCACAGCGGATTGTGCGGGGCGGGCAGCGACATGCCGCGCTCGGCCAGCGGCTTCACCGCGCGGTAGGCGGTCTCGGCGGCCTCGGGGTCGTCGAAGAGCGCCGTGGCCACGGCGAGCGGCACGATCCACCCGTCCTCGCCCGGCTGCGCGTCGATCATGCGCAGTTCCAGATGGCCCCGCGGTCTGACCGGCGGGAACAGTGTCGTCAGGTGATAGTCGAGGTCCTCCGGCGTCGGTGGCCTCGGCGCCCCCGACCTGGTCCACTCCCGGAACGTCAGCCCGTCCGGGACGTCCCACGGGCCGCCGTCCCGCCGCACGCACATCACCGGCGCGTCCAGGACGTGCCGCGCCCAGGCGACCCGCGGGTCGCCGTCCAGCGGAGGCGCGCCCGCGCGGCCCGGGCCTATCTCCATCCACAGCAACTGCCGGGTGGACAGCCAGCCCGTGGGCTCGTTCCCGGCCAGTGGGGAGTTGGCGAAGGCGGCGACCAGAACCGCGCCCAACTGGTGTGCCAGCCACCAGCGCCGTCCGTGCCCGAGCGGGCCGGGCTCCTCGTATCCGGAGTCCAGGCACACCTGAACGGAAGCCGACGTGCACATCATGGCGCGGCCGGCCGGGCCCGCCCGGTCCAGGTACGCCTCCATGGCGTCATAGCGCGGCTGGCGCAGGAAACGGCGGGGCGAGTGCCAGGGATCATTGCCCATGCCGACCAGACCGAGGCTGTGCTCGCGCAGCACCGCCCGGGCGGCGTCGAGGTCGGCGGAGACGGTACCGATGCACTCCATCAGCGAGGCGGCGGGCGGGGAGCTCAGCTCCAGCTGACCGCCGGGTTCGACGGTGAGCGCCGACCTCAGGGGCACGGTCCGTAGTGCGGCGTAGGCCGCTTCGAGTCGTTCGGGTGTCACGGGGAGCTGCGGGCCGCGCAGCTCATGGACGAGCCATTCCACTTCGACCCCGAGGGCGCGGGGCGGGCCCGTCTTGAAGCAGATGCCCCTGACCAGGGCCTCCACCTCGGCTTCGGTGACTGCGGAGCGCGGCTGCTCCGTACAGTCGCTCACCGAATCTGACATGTCGTGGATCCTCCTGAGAGTCCAGATGCCACCCGGCCCGGATCTTGTGGGCGGGCCGGCACACTCGTCCCACCCAAGACCCTCGCGTCGCTTCGCACAAGGGCGCGAACCGGCACGTTCCGGGTGCGTAATCTTTGCTCTCCGGGCGTTGGCGGGGGCTTTCCCCAGCGTTCTCGGTCGGCTGTGGGCCCGGGAAATTCTGTTGCACCGCATGACCAGCATCGCTCAGGATGCCTGCATGAGCACGACGGGGGAGATCGCGTGCAGCCGACGCGGTCGCACGGTCATGGCGCGCACGGGGGTGGCGCCATGAGCGCGCGCCTGCGCGGCATCGCGCAGCAGACGCAAGAGATCGTGGCGGCGGGGAGGTACCGCGCGCCGGACGGCCGCGAGGTGTCCCTCGCGCCGGCGATCGAGGCGGCGCGGGAGGGCACGCTGATGTACGGGCCGGACCCGGTGCCGGTGCCGGTTCCTCATGACCCTGATGGGGAGACGTTCTTCGAGGTCACGGGCGAGAGCAGCCTGGAGGCGGCCCGTCGCCTCGGGGCCGGGACAGCCGTACTGAACTTCGCCTCGGCCCGCAACCCCGGGGGCGGCTATCTGAACGGCGCCCAGGCCCAGGAGGAAGCCCTGTGCCGCGCCTCGGCGCTGTACACCAGCCTGCTCGGCGCCCGCGCGTTCTACGACCACCATCGGGCCCACCGCGACCCGTTCTACACCGACCGGGTCATCCACTCACCCGGCGTGCCCGTCTTCCGCGACGACCGCGGCAGCCTGCTGGACGCGCCGTACCTGGCGGGCTTCCTGACGGCCGCCGCACCGAACGCGGGCGTCATCCGGCGTACGGCCCCGCACCGCACGGCCGAATTGCCGGCCGCCCTTGCGACCCGGGCCGAGCGGGTGCTGGAAACGGCCCTGGTGCACCGGTACCGGCGCCTGGTGCTCGGTGCCTGGGGCTGCGGGGTCTTCCAGAACGACCCGGCGCAGGTGGCAGGCGCGTTCCGGGGGCTGCTCACGCCCGGCGGGCGGTTCGCCGGGGCCTTCGAGCACGTGGTGTTCGGCATCCTGGACCGCGCGCCGGACAGCCCGGTGCGAGCCGCGTTCGTCCGGGCGTTCCCCGAGGGGCAGCTCCAGCGGTAGCGCTCAGGTCCAGCCGTAGCGCTCGTGCAGCCGGTGCCTGACCAGGTTGAACCGCCCGCGGTCCAGGGCGCACGCCTCCCGGCGCATGCCCTGTTCATGCAGGCGGAGGATGCGGTCCACGTCGACCCAGGAGTCGCGCCCCGTCCGGTCCCACGGCCCGCTGCCGATGGCGACCCACTCACGGTCCCCGTCGTGCCGCTTGCTGGACAGCTGCACCGCGAGGAACGTCCCGCCGGGCTCCCGGGCCACCACGAGCACCGGCCGGTCCTTGCCCCGCCCGTCGTTCTCCTCGAAGGGCACCCAGGTCCAGGCGATCTCCCCGGGGTCGGGGTCGCCGTCGTGCGCGGGGGAGTACTCGGTGCGCACCTTGCCGACCTTGCGGGGATCGGCCTCGGTCGTGGCGGAGGGGCCGAACCGGCCCGGGACGTTCTCATCGGTGGAGATGCTCACGGGGGCACCCTAGAGGCTGCCCCCGCGAACACGTCCGCCGGGTCACTTCTCGCGGCTGGTCACTTCTCGCACCTGGTCACTCCTCGCACCTGGTCACTTCTCGTCCATCGGCACCTTCTGGGCGAGCCCGTTGAGCGAAGAACCCTCCTTCGGCACCTGCCCGTTCTGGTTCATCGACGCGAGCAGCTGGCGGGCCAGCCCCAGTCCCGTACCGCCCATGGTGAGCGCCTTGGCGAACATGTCCGCCATGCCGTCGGCGCCGTTGAGCAGCACCATGTTGTCGACGCTGCCGAAGGCGGACGCGCCGGCCCGGACGATCTCCGGCCAGTTCTCGGCGAGTTGCTGCGCGACCACGGCCTCCTGGTTCTCGGCGAGGGCGGCGGCCCGGGCCTTGATGGCCTCCGCCTCCGCGAGCCCCTTGGCCTTGGCCGCTTCGGCCTGCGCGAGGCCCTTGGCCTGTGCGGCGGCGGCCTCCGCCTCGCCGGTGGCGCGAGTCGCGGCGGCTGTCGCCGTGCCGCGCGCCTTGGTCGCCTCGGCCTCGGCGCCGGCCGCCGTCTTGACCCGGGTCGCCTCGGCGGCGGCTGCCAGCTCCGTCTCCTTCGCCTTGGCCTGCGCCGCCGAGATCCGCGCGTCGCGCTCGGCTTCGGCCAGGGTGCGCTTCTCGTAGGCTTGCGCGTCGGCGGGTTTGCGGACATCGGCCTGGAGCTGCTGTTCCCGCCGGTGCGCCTCCAGTTCGGCGACCCGGGTCTCCTGGACGACGACCTCCTGCCGGGCCGCCGCGTCGGCGAGCGGACCGGCCTGCCGGGCCTTGGCGCCCGCCTTGTCGCGCTCGGCCTGGTAACCGGCCTGGAGGATCTCGCTGTCCCGGGTCGCCTCGGCCATCCGCGCGTAACTCTGCTGCTCCGCCTCGGTGGCGAGCCGGTTCGCCTCGGCCTGCGCGATCCGCGCGTCCCGCTGCACGGCCGCCGCGTGCGGCATGGCCAGGTTCTGGATGTACCCGGTGGGGTCCTCGATCTCGTGGATCTGCAGCGAGTCGACGATGAGCCCGAGCTTCTCCATCTCGGTACCGCACGCAGCCCGCGTCTGCCCGGTCAGCTTCTCCCGGTCGCGGATCATGTCCTCCACGGTCAACCCGCCCACGATGGACCGCAGATGACCGGCGAAGACGTTGTGCACCCGCTCCGACATCAGCTTCTGCTGGTCCAGGAAACGACGGGCCGCGTTGGCGATCGACACGAAGTCGTCGCCCACCTTGAAGATGACCACGCCCCGCACCTTCAGCGGAATGCCCTGGTGCGTCACACAGTCCACCTGCAACTCGGTCTCGTTCAGGTCGAGCGACAGCTTGCGCACCGCCTGCACCCCGGGCAGCACCAGCGTGCCCCGCCCGGTGACGATCCGAAAGCCCATGCCCTCCTCGAGGCCCTCGGTGCGGTGCGTGGAACCGGAGATGACCAGTGCCTCGTTGGGTTCGGCGACCCGCCACATCATCTTGAACAGACCGATCAGAACGAGGACGGCGGCTACCGCCACCCCCGCAACGACGCCGACAACCATCGGCATACGCCCCCTTTGGATGGTGCCCTTTCGGCACCGAACGAATGGGAGTGTGCGCCTGTGCGCCACGCAGGTACAGGGGTTGACGCATCCTTGCCGCAACCTTGACGCAGACGGCTCTCACCTGCGAAAGAGCGGGCTCAACTGTCGTATGCAGCCTGGACGTAGACGGTCCGCGGCGGCTGGTACTCCACCACCATCACCACCGTGCCGCGTTCGATACGGTCGCTGCCGGTGGCCGGATAGGCGAGGAAGTGCTCGGCGCCGCCGCGCACCCGCACGATCACCTCGCCGACGAGCCCGGGTCCCACCGTGCCGGTGACCCGCCCCATGAGCCCGACCATCGACGCATCGTCCATCGTCACAGGGTAGGGCCTGCGTCCCCTCAGACGACCGGGGCGGGAACGGTCTCGCCCTGCTGCGGCGGCCACAGCTCGTGCCAGCGCAGCTCCGCCTCCAACTGCGCGGCCAGCGAGATCAGCAGGGGCTCGCTGTTCGCCGGCCCGAGCAACTGGGCGCCGACGGGCAGACCGTCCACGAACCCGGCCGGGACGTTCACACCGGGCCAGCCCAGCACGTTCCACGGCCACGCGTAGGGACAGGCGGCGATCATGGCCCGGTCGGTGGCGAAACCGCCGAGTTCGAGCATCGCGCCGATACGGGGCGGGGGAGCGGCCGTTGTGGGCGCGAGGACCACGTCGTACGACTCGTAGAACGCGCCGATACGGCGGTGCAGCACCGCCTCCGCGCGCCGGGCCGCCCGCAGCGGGACCCCGCCGAGGAGCCGGCCCAGCCGGGCGGCGTCCCGGGTGCGCCGGTCGAGCAGTGCGGGGAAGGGCGCCGCGCTCGCCCACTCGGCGATACCTACCGTCGCACGCGGGATGAAGGTCAGCCCGATCTGGCCGTACGGCGGATCGGCCTCCTCGACGACGTGCCCCAACGCGCTCAGTTTCTCGGCGAGTCGGACGACCCTGGCCCGTACCTCCGGCTGCAGCCGGGCGGGCAGAGCGGTGAACGGCGGCTTGAGGGAGAGCGCGATGCGCAGCCGTCCGGGCTCGCGGCCGACCGCCTCCGAGGCGTCCACCGCGGGCGGGCGGTGCGGGTCGAGCTCGTGGTTGCCGGCGGCGGCGTCCAGCAGGAGGGCCGCGTCGGCCACCGTTCGGGCGAGGGTGCCGTTGACGGTGATGCCCTGGAAGGACTCGCCGCGCGGCCAGGTGGAGACACGTCCGCGCTGCGGCTTGATGCCGATCAGATGGGTCCACGATGCCGGGATCCGCACCGAACCGGCGCCGTCCGAGCCGAGCGCGGCGGGCACCAGACCGGCGGCCACGGCGGCCGCCGAACCGCCGGAGGAGCCCCCCGGCGTGTGGTCCGAGTGCCACGGGTTGCGGGTCGCGCCGAAGGCCGGCCCCTCGGTGAACGGCCACTGCCCCAGCTCGCAGGTGTTCGTCTTGCCCACGATCACCGCCCCGGCCGCGCGCAGCCGCCGTACCGCCTCACCGTCCTCGGCGACCGGAGGGAACTCGCCGCAGCAGCCGAACGCGGTCGGCTCGCCCGCCACGTCCATGTCGTCCTTCACCGCGACCGGTACGCCCAGCAGGGGTCGACGTCCGCCGGCGGCGAGTTCCGCGTCGGCGGCCTTCGCCTCGGCGAGGGCGGCCTCGCCCCGCACCACCCGGAAGGCATTCAGGGACCCCTGGGTCGCCTCGATCCGCGCGAGCGCCTCCGCGACGAGCGTCTGCGACGTCACCTCCCCGTCGGCCAGCGCACGGGCGGACTCGGCGAGGCCTACGGCACGGTCGGGTGTCATACGGGCACCTCCGGGACGACGTTGTCTACCGAACAGTAACCTCCGGGGCCCGTCGGCGGAACGACTTCGGAAACGGGGGGAGTCCGATTGGGGGAGCGCCGGCGGAGCACAGGCTTCCCACAGGCCTCTCCCGCTTCGCGCGCGAAGCATTGACGAGGCCTGGTCCCACCTCTAGCGTCTGATCGCCTCACCGAACTATGTTCGATATACCGGACATTCTTGTGGGTCGTGAGCTCCTGAGCCCCTGAATCCTGAACCCCTCAACGTCATGGAGTGCCGCCGTGACCCCACCGCCGCCCAGACCGTCCCGCCGCACCCTGCTGCGCGCGATGGCCGTCCTGCCCGCCTCGGCCCTCGTGCTGGGTGAAGCTCCCGGACTGCTCGGTACCGCCCTGGCCGCCGCACCGCCGAGCGGATCGGCCACCCGGTACACGATCGTGCCGTTCCTGAACAGCAACGACGGGACCGTGAACGTCTACCAGTCGGACGACGCCACCGACTTCCGCCTGGCGAAGGCCTCCGCCTACACGCCGCCGAGCAACCGCATCCGCGACGCGAGCATCTTCAAGCACACCAACGGCTACTACTACGTCACCTACACGACCCACACCTGGCAGGACACCAGCACCACCATCGGCTTCGCCCGCAGCACCGACCGGCTCAACTGGACGTTCCTGTACGACTACACGGTCCCGATCGCGGGCCTCTCCCGCGCGTGGGCGCCGGAGTGGTTCGTCGACAGCGACGGCAGCGTGAACGTCATCGTGTCCTGCTCGACCACCAACGACGAGTGGATCTTCACGCCGTATCTGCTGAAGGCCACGAACTCCGCTCTCACGGCGTGGAGTTCACCGGTGGCGCTGTCCGGCATCGGCGCGAACCACATCGACACGTTCATCGTGAAGCTGGGCTCGACCTACCACGCCTTCACCAAGAACGAGACGACGAAGTACATCGAGTACGCCACGGCGTCGAACCTCGCCGGCCCGTACACGATCTCCCGCACCGGCGACTGGGCGGGCTGGGGCAGCTACCGCGAGGGCCCCGCACTCGTCCAGCTCGACAACGGCGGCTGGCGGCTCTTCTTCGACGGCTACGGCGACGGCACGTACTACTACAGCGACAGCCACGACACCTTCGCGGCCTGGTCGGCCCCGGCCGCCCTGCCCACCGTCTCCGGAACGGCCCGCCACTTCACGGTCATCAAGGAGACCGTCTCGGGCGGCCCGGCCCTGGCGAAGAACGTCACCCGTTCCTTCCAGTCGGCCAACTACACCACCCGCTACTGGCAGGCACAGTCCTCCCTGCTCAACCTCCCGGTGGTCAGCGGCTCCAGCACGACCGCCGAGAAGCAGTCATCGACCTTCACGGTGGTGCCCGGCCTGGCCGACGCGAACGGCTGCTCCTTCCGCGACTCGTCCGGCAAGTACCTCCGCCACTGGGACTTCCGAGCCCGCTTCGACACCAACGACGGCACATCGACGTTCGCGAGAGACGCCACGTTCGTCGCCCGTACGGGCACATCGAGCGGCTCGCTCCGCTTCGAGTCGTACAACTACCCCGGGTACTACCTGCGCCACTACAGCTATCAGCTGCGGGTGGAACGGGCGGACGGGACGGAGCTGTTCCGGCAGGACAGTTCGTTCGTGCCGGTGACGGCTTGGGCCTGACCTGCACCCCTACTCGGTCAGGGGCGGGGTGCGGGGGGTGTCCAGGCTGCTTCGGCTGCCTGAGCGGTGGGATGGGTGGCGAAGACCTGGTCCAGACCGACCATGCTGAAGATACGGCTGATGGGGTGGGGGACTGCTGCCAGGACGATGCCGGCGTGCGCGGCGGCGGCGTGGTTGCGGGCGGCGATGAGGGCGGTGATGCCGCTGGAGTCGCAGAAGGTGATGCCGGTCAGGTCGATGACGAGTTGCCGGCCCGGCTCAAGAGTCAGGTGGGGCAGCAGGTCGCGGACCTGGGTGCAGCTGTCGTAGTCGAGTTCGCCGTTCAGTTCCATGACGGGCCCGGCGGTGGTGGTTCGGGTGTGGATGGCGAGGTGGCTCACTGCTGCTCTTCACTGGTGAGTAGGGGCACGCTGATGGCCAGGACGGCGGTGTCGTCGTCGACGCCGGTGCCGAAGCTGTCGAGCAGGTCGCGGATCGCGGCGACGGTGATGGCCGCGGTGGTGGGCGCAAGGGACTGGGCGAAGTCGAGGAGGGCTTCGTCGCCGTAGCGGTCGTCGTCCTTGTCCGAAGCGGTGCGGGCTTCGGTGAGGCCGTCCGTGTGGAGCAGCAGGGTGTCACCCGCCTCCAGGTGGACGGTGGTGGTGGCGATGTGGGCGTCGGACAGCACACCGATGAGCTGTCCGCCGGGAGTGGGCAGATAACGGGCGCTGCCGTCCGCGCGCATCAGCAGTGCCGGGGGGTGGCCACCGGCGGCCAGGGTGATCCGGAAGCCGCCCTCATCGGTGTTGGGGGTGAGCAGCCCGAAGATCACAGTGCAGAACCGGGGGTCGGTGCCGTTGTACTCGTGGTTGAGGACGGTGTTGAGGTTGCTCAGGACGGCGGCCGGGTCCGGGTCGTACACGGCGGCGGCGCGCAGGGTGTAGCGGGCCAGGGAGGTGACGGCGGCCGCGGCGGCGCCCTTGCCGCATACGTCGCCCAGGAACAGTCCCCACGTCCCGCCGGCGAGCGGGAAGAGGTCGTAGAAGTCGCCGCCGACCATGTCGGTGGAGGCGATGTGGTAGTACGCGGACACGTCCAGTCCGGGGACGCTCACCAGCGCCGGGGGCAGCAGGGTCTGCTGCAGGGTGGCGTTGAGGCGCTTGAGCTCTTCGCGTTCGTGTTCCGCCTGCTTGCGGGCGCGCAGCAGTTCCGTCTCGTAGGCCCGGCGGTCACGGGCGTCGAAGACGGTCGTGCGGATCAGCAGGGGCTCCCCGTCGGGGCCCGTCTTCACCGTCGAGGTGATCAGAACCGGCAGCCGGGAGCCGTCGGCTGCCTTCAGCTCCAGCGCGATGCCGCGGACCTGGCCCTGCATGCGCAGCAGCGGGGCGAAGTGCGTCTCGTGGTAGAGGCGGCCTCCCACGGTGAGCAGGTCGGAGAACGTTCTGCGGCCCACCAGGTCACCGCGGGCGTGACCGAGCCAGTCCAGCAGCGTCGTGTTGACCTTCGCGATGGTGCCGTCGAGCAGCGTGGAGAGGTAGCCGCACGGCGCATGCTCGTACAGATCCTCGGCGCTGTCTTCCAGCAGCGCGGAGAAGGCCGCGCGGTCGGCACCGTGCGGTTCCCCGGGCAGCGGAAACTCACCGCTCGCTCCGTCGCCGGTCTTGCACATCATCGCGCGGCCTGGACGAATTCGATGATCGCGGCGGCCGTCTCCTCCGGTGCGGCGAGCTGAGGGCAGTGCCCGGTCGCGTTCAGGGTGACCAGCCGGCTCCCGGATATCCGGGACCGCACGAACGCCCCGACCTCCGGAGGCGCAATCGCGTCGTTCGAGCACTGCGCGACCAGGGTGGGAACGGTGACTTTGACGAGATCGTCGCGGTTGTCGGACAGAAACGTCACGCGGGCGAAGACGCGGGCGATGTCCGGGTCGGTGCGGCAGAAGCTGTTGGTCAGCTCCTCGCCCAGTTCCGGCCGGTCGGGATTCCCCATGATCACCGGAGCCATGGCGCCCGACCAGCCCAGATAGTTGGCTTCCAAGGAGCCGAGGAGTTCGTCGATGTCCTCGGCGCTGAACCCGCCGCGATATCCGGCGCCGGGATCGTCGATGAAACACGGCGACGGGGCGAGCAGCACCAGACCGGCGAACGCCCCCGGCTCGCGCGCCGCCGCCAGGACGCCCATCATCGCGCTCACCGAGTGCCCCACGAACGTCACCGGGCCGAGCGCCAGATCACGGCAGATCTCCAGCACGTCCTCGGTATAGCCCTCCAGCGTGGAATAGCGCTCCTCGCTCCACGCCGACAGATCGGACCGCCCGGCCCCCACATGGTCGAAGAGCACCACGGTGAAGTCGCGTTCCAGGAGCGGTACCACCAGCCGCCACATGTTCTGGTCGCACCCGAACCCGTGCGCCAGCATCACCACCGGCGCTCCGGCACGGCCGGACACCGTCACATGGTTTCTGCTGCGTACAGTCATGCGGCACATCCTCGCAGAACGCTTCTTTCATCATCGCAGCGCCGAACGAGCCCCGCACAGGTCGCCGCCCTGTGATGGCGGGCGAGAGAAGAAGCCGGTGCAGCGCGTTGCCGATGGCGCTCGTCCTCCGCGGCTACTCGGGCCGGCCCAGGGACCAGCCGGATACATCCGCGAGCCGGCCGCGCCACAGGGGCATGACCACGGGGCGGCCCGATGCGGCCGTTCCGGTGGCGTCACGCAGATGGATCCACTGCGGCAGCCGCTGCGCGACCCCGTTGCCCTGCTTGTCGGCGACTGCTTCGTCCACCTGCTCCGGGAAGCGTTCCAGCAACTGGGCGCCGGGCCCGTCGACGCCGCGCAGGCTGCGCGCCCAGTCGGCTCGCCAACTCTCGTGGGAGACCAGGTCACCGTGGAGGAAGCAGCCCCCGACGACGAGGGTGATCGGCAGGGCGGCCTGCGCGTCCTGCCCGATCAGCCGTACCAGCATCTGCAGCTGGACGTCCGGCACCGGCTCGGTGACAACGGGCGCGGCCGGCTGACGCAGTGGATCGTGCTCGGCATTCACGCCAGGGCCTCTTTCGGTGGGGGCGAGCGGAGCAGGGAGGTCATGAGGGGAGGAGACCGATGCGCAGCTTGGTGAGGGTGCGGGTGAGCAGGCGGGAGATGTGCATTTGCGACAGATGCAGTTCGCGCCCGATCTCCGCCTGGGTCATCTCCTGGCCGAAGCGCATCTCGATGATGGTCCGCTCCCGCTCGTCGAGTTCCTGCAGCATGGGGCCGAGCGCGTGCAGGTCTTCGAACAATGCCATCGCCGGGTCGATTTCTCACAGGGTGTCCGTGTACTTCGGGCCGCTGTCGCTGGATTCGTCGTCGCTGCCGGGAGTGTCGATCGAACTGGCGACATATCCGTTGGCGGCCATCAGGCCCTCGATGACCTCATCGTCGGTCAGGTCCAGATGGGCCCCGAGTTCCCTGACCGTGGGGGCGCGGTTCAGAGAGATGGCTAAGGCCTCCCTGTTCCTCGCGAGGGAGACGCGCAATTCCTGGAGGCGCCGCGGGACGTGGACGGCCCAGGTGGTGTCGCGGAAGAAGCGTTTGATCTCGCCGACGATGTAGGGGATCGCGAAGGAGGTGAACTCGACCTCGCGGGACAGGTCGAATCGGTCGGTGGCCTTGATCAGACCGATGGTGCCGACCTGGATGATGTCCTCCATGTCGCCGCTGCCCCGGTTGCGGAAGCGGCGGGCCGCGAAGGCCACCAGGGACAGGTTCATCTCGATCAGCGTGTTGCGGGCGTACTGGTACTCGCGGGTGCCCTCTTCCAGGACCTGCAGGCGGTCCAGGAACAGCCGGGACAGCACGCGCGCGTCCTTGGGAGCGACCTTGCCACCGTCCTCGATCCACGGCAGGTCAGCCGTGACCTCCGGTGTATTCGTGCTGCAGGCGGGTGCTTCGGGGACGTTCACGCAGGACGTCACGGTGCCGCCTTAGGTGGAAAGCAGGTTGAGCCTCTCCTGCCCGCCCCGGCCGCATGCACGTCCGCGCGGGCCCGCCCATTGCGTGCGGGGCCGGAAACGCACGGGTACGGATGCCCGGCCCCTGCCGCCCGCGAGTCTCGGGTGGGATGCCTGGGGGTACAGTCTGCTCGCTGCGTCCCGCGCCGGACCGGGCAGCGCAGCTCCCCTGTCTCCTGCGGGCGCCGGCCAGGTGACGCCATGACCAGCACACAGGACCAGCCAGAGCTGACCGCCCCCGGCGCCGATGCGCAGGCAGAGGCTTCAGTCCAGGAACGCACCACACGGATACGGCGCCGACTGGAGCGGCTGATCGGCATCGCGGCGACCGAGGGCAACGCACTCACCGCTCTGCGTAACGGAGATGAGATCTTCCCCGCGATGCTGGCGGCCATCCGGTCCGCCGAGCACACCGTGGACATGATGACGTTCGTGTACTGGAAGGGGGACATAGCCCGCGAGTTCGCGCAGGCGCTGGCCGACCGGGCCCGGTCGGGAGTGCGGGTGCGGCTGCTGCTGGACGGGTTCGGCAGCCGGCTGATCGAGAAGGATCTGCTGGAGGAGATGGAGCGGGCCGGGGTGCAGGTGGCCTGGTTCCGCAAGCCGCTGCTCCTGTCGCCTTTCAAGCAGAACCACCGCTGCCACCGCAAGGTCCTCGTCGTCGACGAACAGACGGCCTTCACCGGCGGGGTCGGCATCGCCGAGGAGTGGTGCGGCAACGCCCGCAACGAACACGAATGGCGCGACACCCACGTCGAGGTCCGCGGGCCGGCCGTGGACGGCATCGCCGCCGCGTTCGCCCAGAACTGGGCCGAAGGCCACCACGAACTCTTCGACGTGCGCGACCGGTTCGTACCGCACCCCCCGCAGGGCGGCGCGGTGGTGCAGGTGGTCCGGGGGTCGGCCAGCTTCGGCTGGCAGGACATGCAGACGCTGATCCGGGTGATGCTGGAGTCGGCCGAGGACCGCTTCAGGCTGGCCACCGCCTACTTCTCCCCCGACGCCTACTTCGTCGACCTGCTGTGCGCCGCCGCCCGGCGGGGCGTCAAGGTGGAGATCCTGCTGCCCGGCCCACACACCGACAAGCGGGTCTGCCAACTGGCCGGCCAGCACCACTACGACGCCCTCACCGCCTGCGGCGTGGAGATCCACCAGTACCAGCCGACGATGATGCACGCCAAAGTCGTCACCATCGACGGCATCGCCGCCCTGGTCGGCTCCACCAACTTCAACCGCCGCTCCCTCGACCACGACGAAGAGATCATGCTCGCCGTCCTGGACCAGGAGTTCACAGCCACCCTCGACAGCCACTTCGACAAGGACCTCAAGGCAGCCACGCTGATCCGTAAGGGACGCTGGAAGCGGCGCTCCGTGCTGCAGCAAGCACGTGAGGTCGCCGTCATGCCCATCCGCCGCTTCCTGTAGCAACGCCGTGGATGCGGCTCGCTCGCAGCGCATCTGAATTCCCTGGAATCGTGGAAACATGCGTTCAGGCTTTGAGCGTGAAAGGGATTTGGCGGGGCACCTGAGTGTGCGGAGGTTGATATTCATGGTTCCCCTGCTTGTCGTTCTGCTTCTCGCTCTGATCCTTTTCGGTGCCGGTTTCGCCCTCAAGGCCCTGTGGTGGATCGCCGTCGTCGTCCTGGTGGTGTGGCTGCTCGGCTTCGTGGTCCGGCCCGTCGGCCACAGCGGCCGCAAGAGCCGCTGGTACCGCTGGTAGACAACACTCAACGCGAAGGGCCCCGCCGGAGATCGCCGACGGGGCCCTTCGGTACGCCAAGCGGCGCACGCATCCACGAAATTCTACATCAGGCCAATGGGGACGCTTTTACAGGGCAGGAGTATCCGTGAGGCCGGAGCGGGCGGTGCTTCGCAGGGAACCTTGCGCCTCCAGCGCCATCCGTTCCGGCCGCATTTCACCGCCTGCCCCAAAGGGGGCAGGCCTTGGGGGCGAGTGCGGAGCGCCGTCGCTCCTCGTCTGCGGCCATGCCTGCCCGGGCATCGGGCGCTGTGCCGGACAGGCTGGGCGGATGTCGGGCTGGTGCGCGCGCACGATCGTGGAGTCGACCGCGACCCAGGCCTACTACGACGAGCACGCTCATAACACTTCAGCTCCCGAACGGGAAGCAGTGACCCCAAGCAATGCGAGCCCGGGAAGGGAGAGTTCCGAAACCAGCTTCTACTTCTGGGGCTCATTGGCGTCAACTGGCCAACAGTTGAGCGGCGATATCATCAGACTCAATCAGACATGGGCAGGTGGTTCGAGGAATCTGCGCTTCCCCGCTGTCGACCCCGCGCAGCTACCGAAAGAACCGCGATGCATCATCGGCCTGCTTCTGCAACCTCGGCCTCCACACCTGTCCTCAACCGGCCGTCGGCCACACCTGGGCGTTCCCGGGGTGGGTTGGCGGCCGTCATCATGCTCTGGTGCCTGACGCGCCTGTGGCTTGTCTCCACTGCGTTGGGGGTCAACGCGTTCACGGGCTATGGCCGCGTCGACCCGTCCGTCGACAAGGTATACCGCGGCTGGTACGAGGTTCTGGGCAACGGGTCCTTCCCTCTGCACGACGTCACCTGGCAGTACCCGCCCGGTGCGGCTCTGCCCGTCCTTGCGCCTGCGCTGGTCCCGGGTCTCGATTACGGACGCGCCTTCATCGCGCTGACCGCTCTCTGCGACATCCTCATCTTTGTCATGCTGCTCTGTGGGGCACGTGTGGCCGGACGCAGTCTCGCCGGTGCCTGGCTTTGGACCGTGGGGCTGGCAGCGCTCAGCACGATGCCCTGGAATCGTTTCGATCTGCTCGTCACTGGGTTGGCCATGGCCGCGCTCGTGGTGGCGGCCAACCAACGCGCTTGGTCCGACCGGGCATTCGGCGTGCTTGTTGCGATGGGCTCGATGGTCAAGATTTGGCCGGTACTGCTCCTGATCGGCACTCGCAAGGGCCGGTACACGCGAAGAGTCTGGGTTGCCGCTGCGCTCACCACGCTGGCGGTCGCCGCTTCCTTCGCGTTCACCATGCCGAACGCCTTCTCCTTCCTCTCCGGCCAGAAGTCCCGCGGCATCCAGATCGAGTCCGTCGGAGCCTTGCCCTTTCATCTCGCCCGCCATTTCGGCTGGAGCGGGACCTGGGCGGCGAAGGATGGCTCGCACGAGTTCGTGGGACCGTACGTCGAGGGCGTCAGCCTCACCATGCAGGCACTGACCGTCCTGGCCTTTGGCTGGCTCTTGTGGTGGCGCCAACGTTCGGACCTCGGCATTTCCTGCGCCCTGCCCGACGCCGCCCTGACGGCCACTCTCCTCTTCGTCGTCACAAGCCGCGTGATCAGCCCGCAGTACATGGTGTGGCTGATCGGACTGGCCGCCGTCTGCCTGCTGCGCCCCGACACCACCCAGCGCCCTGTCGCCTGGCTCCTGCTCGCGGCCTGCCTGCTCACGACCTTGGACTTCCCGCTGCTCTACCGCGAACTCCGCGACGATGGTGCGCCTTTGGCCATCGCCAACCTGTACGCCCGCAACCTGCTGCTGGTCGCGGCAGCAGTGCTGTCGGGACTACGGCTGTGGCGCGCGACTGCGCTCCGATCGATTGATCCCGCATTCCAGGCTGAGAGGTCCTGAGACACCGTTTCTGATGGTGAAAGCTGTCCGGTTGCCCAGTGCCCCTGGATGTCAGTGGAGTGTGGCAGTCTCCCGCCCATGAGCTACGACCTCGCCGTCTGGGAGGGTGTTCGTCCACCGGACGACGCTGCTGCCGGGCAACTCTTCAGGGACCTCTACAACCGCTGCATCGACACTGACGTGGAGCACCCGCCCACCGATCGCATTCCGCAGTACGTCGCCGCGCTGTTGAAGCGGTGGCCCGATCTGACGGTGGTTGAGGAGGAGGATGTTTCCCCGTGGTCTACGGGGCCGTTGATCGGTGAGGCCCGCGGTCCGCTCATCTACTTCTCCATGGTCTACAGCATGGCGAAGGAAGTGTCGGCCCATGCGGCACAGGTTGCGTCTTCGTTGGGTCTTGTCTGCTACGACCCCCAAATTCAGCAGCTCAGGTCGTGACGGTGCGCTCGACCACCTACCGGTGCCGGCCAAGCCCTGGGAAGGACTCGACGCCCCTGCGGGCGATGCGGTGCCGGATACCGCGCTGGCGTAGCCGGCGCCGCAGGTGGTCGTAGTCGTAGCCCTTGTCGCCATGCGGCTTGGCCAGGTCGTCGCCGTCACAGCACCGCGACAGGATTGACGGGGGAGCCCGTGCCGTGGGGGACGTTCAGGGGTGCCACGACGAGCAGGAACTCGTAACGCCCTTCCGTCGCGCACGCGGTGGACAGTGGCTCCAGGTCGAGGTTGTCCAGCAGCGGTACTCCCATGGCGGTGATGGCGAGGGCGTGTACGGGGGAGTGCAGGCCCTCGACCGGAGAGGGCCGAACGTCGCTGTCGCCGTCGCCACCGAGCAGCGAGATCCCGCGTTCGGCCAGCAGGGGCACGGCGTCCACATGGAGGCCGGCGCTGGCGTGGCCCGGGTTCCAGGGGCCGAGCCGGGCGCGGCGCCGGAAGTGGCCGGAGCGCAGCAGGACCGCGTCGCCCTCGCCGATCTGCACGCCGAGTGCGTTCTCGGCGGCGAGGACGTCGTCGGCGTGTACGGCGGTGCCGGGTTCGAGCCAGTCGGTGCCGAGGACGGCGGGCAGGTCGAGCAGGACGCCTCTGGTGACAAGGGGACCGAGGGAGGAGACCGCGCCGAAGTGGGCGCCGGCGGCGTCGACGACCTCGCGGGCGGTGCGGCCGTCATAGAGCTGCCCCCGATAGGCGATGTGGGAGAGCGCGTCGAGGTGGCTGACGCCCTTTCCGTGGTAGTCGACGGCGATGAAGTCCTTGTGGCAGGACGGCTCGGGCGCCTCCACGTCGCCGAGGTCGGACATGTAGAACAGCGCGGGCTTGCTGTTGTCCGGGCCGGGCACCGTGTTCCAGGGCAGGGCCATCGGCACCGTCGTACCGCTGCGGACGAGTGCGGTGGCACGGCGGACATGTGCGGGCGTGACCCGGTTCCACGCGCCACGGTCGGCGGGGGTCCAGTGCCCCCATGCGCGTACTGTCTCGAAGAGGGCGTCGAACTCCTCGCGTGAGACGTGGGGGCCGTTGTCCGCGGTGCTGGTCATGTGATGCTCCGTGCTCCAGGGGTCGCAGGGAGGCGTGGGCTGAACACGGCTACTTGCCCCAGATCTTCCGATACGCCTGCTGGTATCCCGAGGGATCCCACGTCGTGGCACCGTCGGTGTTGTCGGCCGTACTGATGTGGATGGGGGCCACATAGCCGCTCGCGGCACGGCCGGAGAAGGCCCGGTTGAACTCGTCGATGATCTGCCAGCCCTGGAGGGACAGCGGTTCGGGCACCGTCGCCGACTGGTACTGCTCGTTGTTGATGCGCTGGAAGGCCGAGGGGTCGCCGTCTCCGGCGCCGATGTTGTAGGGCGGGCCGGAACCCTTCTCGCCGGCCGCGCGCAAGGCCGGTGCGGCGTCGGCGAAGTAGAGGTCGTTGATGGCGACGGAGTGGGTCCACCTGTCCTGGAAGCGGGACAGGAGCGAGGAGACCTCCCGGGGCGTGCGGCTGCTCGCGTCCGGGATCGGGATGTTCTGGTACGACAGCAGCTGCACGCCCGAGCAGGTGGCGAGTTCCTTCCTGATCAGCTCCGACTTGTTCCGGGCGAAGGGGATCGAGGCGTCGGTGAAGATCACGGCGCCCGCGGTGCCGTTGGATTGGGAGATCACCCATTGCGCGCTGATTCTGGCCACCTCCTCGACGTTCGTGGTGACGTTCGTGAAGAGCGGAGGGCGTCGGCTGGGGCCCGGGGCGGCGACCGCGTGCCAGCCGACGAGAGGAATGCGGGACGCGACCGCCCGAGTCACCTGCTGCGAGGTCGCGTTGGGGTCGAAGCCGCCGATGACGATCCCCGCCGGCCTGAGGGCCACGGCCTCGCTCATCGCCGCCTGGAGGCCCGCCGGGGTACCGCCGCCGTCGATCACCCGGACGTTCCAGCCGATGACGCCCGCGGCGTCCCGCACACCCTCGGCGGCCCCCGCCACTCCGGGGTTGGTCATGGTCTGGGCGACGTAGACGATGGTCCGGCCGGACACGGCCGTCGGGCCGGTGGTCGGCCCGTTCCAAGGGACGTCCGTCCGCCGCGCGCGATCGACGGCCGTCTGGGCCCTCGCGTGGGCCGTGGGACAGCCGTTCGGGCCGGAGGTGGGGTCATCCGGCACGTTTTCGGAGCCGCGTTCGCAGCCGGCCAGGACGGTTACCGCGGCCAGCAGGGCAGCGGCCACGGACGTGGCCCTGAGGATGCCGGGGGTTGCCTTCGGTGTGCGGTGCACGGAAGCTCCTCGCGGAGGATGCGGGGACGAGGGCGGGTGAGGGGGTGTGCGGGCTGGGGGCTGCTCTGCCCAGGGATGGGGATCGCGGGGATGGGGATCGCGGGGATGGGGATCGCGGGGATGTAGATCACCCGGGCGTAGATCACGGAGCACCGTCGTTCGTGCCGCCGTCCCGCGTGCCGCCGTCCCGCGTGCCGCCGTCCTGCGTCGGGCCCGACGGCGGCTCCGTCGGCACGTCGGGCGAATCGCGCGCCGTGGCGGCGCCGGTGCGCAGCCGGCGGCGCGCGGTGTAGCCCGCGAGGCCGACGGCCAGGAGGAGGGTGCCGCCGTGGAACAACGGGACGGTCCAGAAGTCGGCGCCCATCTGGCCGATGCCGGTGAGGCCGACGGCCAGGACGGCGACGGCCACGAGGGTGCCCAGGGCGTTGGGGCGGCCGGGCTTGATGGCTGTGGAGCCGAGCAGGGCGCCGACGAAGGCGGGCAGCAGATAGTCGAGGCCGACGCTCGGATTGCCGATCTGCTGCTGGGCCGCGAGCAGCACTCCGGCGAAGCCGACGAGCAGCCCCGACGTGGCGAAGGCGTACACCGTGTACTTCCGGATCGGGATGCCGAGGAGATCGGCGGCGCGCGGGTTCGACCCGACGACATACAAGTACCGGCCGAGCGGCAGTCGCTCCAACACCAGCCACAGGACGGCTGTGATGGCGAGCACGTAGAACGCCGGGATCGGAAGGCCGAGGAATGTGGAGTTGTAGAGGTCGGTGAAGGCGGCCGGGAGACCCTGCGGGCCGGGGACGATACGGCCGCCGTCGGTGATCCAGCCGGTCGCGGCGTACATCATGCTGCCGGTCCCGAGCGTGGCGATGAACGAGTCGATCCGGCCGAACTCGACGATGACACCGTTGAGGACGCCGACGACACCGCCTCCGACGATCACCGTGAGGCAGACCAGTGGCCAGGGCCATCCTTCGTGGACGATGAGCTGCATCACCAGGACGTGCGCCAGGCCGAGGCCGTACCCGATGGAGAGGTCGAAGGCGCCGGTCACGATCGGGACCATCGCGGCGAGCGCCAGCACCGCCGGGATCGACTGGGTGGACAGGATCGAGTCGACGGTGTCCCGGGTGGGGAAAGTACGCGGCAGGGTGAGGGAGAAGATCAGGAAGAGGAGGGCGGTGAGGGCCAGGAGGCCGTAGGCGCCGACGAGGTGTCCGCCCCGGCCACCGCGCAGCCGGGCCGTCGGACTCGGGCCGTCCCGGCGGCCGGGTCGGCTCCGCGGTCCCGGCGAGGAGGGCGAGGTGCTCACCGGTTCGTGGCCGTGTCGGCGGGCGGCATGGCCGAGGCGGCCCGGGTGAGCCCGGTGACGGTGAGGGACGGGCCGCTCAGCTCCGCCGTCACGGATCCGCGCACGAAGACCAGCGCGCGCCGGCACACGCCCGCGACCTCCTCGAAGTCGGTGGAGACCAGGAGGACCGCGAGGCCTGCTGTCAGCGCCTCGTCGAGCAGACGGTGGATCGCGGCCTTGGCGCCGACGTCCACGCTCGCCGTGGGCTCCTCCAGGACGAGCAGGCGCAGCCCGACCCGCAGCCACCGTCCGATCATGACCTTCTGCTGATTGCCGCCGGACAGGGTGGCGACGGCGGCCTCGCTGTCGCGGGGACGCACCGAGAACCGTTCGATCAGGCCCGCGGCCTCGTGGCGTTCCCGGCGCGGGCCGATCCAGTGCGGCGCCGGCAGGCCGCCCGCGCGAGGGTTGGCCAGGAGGTTCTCCCGTACGGTCAACTCGGGGAGGCACCCTTCGACCTGTCTGTCGCCGGGCACGAGGGCGACGCCGAGTCGGACGGCGTCCACGACCGAGCGTGGACGGTACGGCCGGCCGCCGAGCAGGGCCCGTCCGGCGAGCAGAGGCCGGGCACCCGCGACGGCTCGGCCCAGGTCCATGTGTCCGGCGCCCGTGAGACCGACCAGGCCCAGGACTTCGCCGGCCCTGAGTTCCAGGCCGACCGGTCCCGCACCGGTGGTCCGTACGCCGTCAAGGGTCAGGACCGCCGGAGCGCTGCCCGGCGCCGGGGCGGGGTGGTGGTCGGCCGGTGCCTCGCCGGTGATGTCGTACACGAGGCGGGCGGGGCTGTGGCCCGCCAGCGGACCTTGGCTGACCAGCCGGCCGTCGCGCAGGACGGCGAAGGTGTCGGCGACCTCGTACACCTCGTCCAGGCGGTGGGTGACGTAGAGGATGCCGTGCCCACGGTCGCGCAGGGTGTGCAGGACGCGGAACAGCCGGGCGCAGTCCGCGGCGGGCAGGCGTGCGGTCGGCTCGTCGAGGACGATGAGCCTCGCCCGTGCCGCGAGGGCCCGTGCGATGGCGACCAGTGAACGCTCCGCCGGGGCCAGCAGTCCGACCGGTACGTCCGGGTCGAGGTGCCCCGCGACGGTCCGCAGGGCCTCGGCGCAGCGCTCTCGGGTCCGAGGCCAGGAGATCAGCCCGGCGCGGCGGGGATACCCGGTGCTCAGGGCGATGTTCTCGGCGACGGTCATCCACTCCACCAGACCCAGGTCCTGGTGGATGAAGGACATGGCGCGGGAGGCGTCGTGGCTCCCGAGCGGCAGTCCGTCCACCGTGACCTGCCCGGCGTCGGCGTGGTGGACGCCGGCCAGCACCTTGATCAGGGTGGACTTACCGGCTCCGTTGGGGCCGAGGAGGGCGAGGACGCTGCCGGCGTGGACGTCGAGGTCGACTCCGGCCAGCGCGAGGGTCCCGCCGAAACGCTTGGCGAGCCCACGGACACGGACCAGAGGTTCCACGGACAACTCCGGTGGTCGGCCTGGCGGGTTCCTCCCGACTTTCTGGAGCGATACTAATGGGACGTATATCTAAATTCTGGATATTTACCCATCCCTGCTACTTCTTGTTATCTCTTGCTGCCTTTTGCGGCCTCGTGTGATCCCTCGTGGATCAATCGGCCCGCCTCACGCGCCGTGCAGCTCGCACTCGGCCCAGATGACCTTGCCATCCGGCGTGTAGCGCGTTCCCCAGCTCTGTGCCAGCTGCGCGACCAGGAAGAGCCCTCGGCCGCCCTCGTCGGTGGTCGCGGCCCGGCGCAGGTGCGGAGCGGTGTCGCTGGCGTCGGAGACCTCGCAGATCAGGGTGCGGTCGTGGAGCAGCCGGACCCGGATCGGTCCGGCGGCGTGGCGGATGGCGTTGGTGACGAGCTCGCTGAGCAGCAGCTCCGCGGCGAACGCGGCCTCGTCGAGCCCCCAATCGGCCAGCTGGCGCGTCGTCGAGGCGCGGACCTCGCTGACGACGGCCGGGTCGGAGGGCACGTCCCAGACGGCGATCCGATGGGGTTCGAGGGCGTGGGTGCGGGCGACGAGCAGGGCGATGTCGTCGTAGGGGTGGGCCGGCGCGACGGTGTCCAGGATGACCTGACAGATCTCCTCGGGTGTGCGCGTCGAGTGGGCCAGGGTGTCGCGCAGCTGGTCGAGCACCGCGTCGACGTCCCGTTTGCGGTCCTCGATGAGTCCGTCGGTGTAGAGGATCACGCGGCTGTCCTCGGGCATGTCCAGGTCGGCGGCCTCGAAGGGCAGACCTCCGAGGCCCAGCGGAGGACCTGCGGGCAGCTCAGGGAACGACACCGTTCCGTCGGGGTGGACCAGCGCGGGCGGGGGATGGCCTGCCCGGGCCATGGTGCACCGCTGCGAGGTCGGGTCGTAGACGGCGTACAGACAGGTCGCGCCGATGATGCCGGCGCCGTCGGAGGCCGGGTCCTCCCGGTCCAGGCGGCTCACGAGGTTGTCCAGGTGGATGAGGACCTCGTCCGGTGGGAAGTCGAGCTCGGCGAAGCTGCGTGCGGCGGTGCGCAGTCGGCCCATGGTGGCGGCCGAGAGCATGCCGTGGCCGACGACGTCGCCGACGAAGAGGCCGATGCGCGTACCGGAGAGCGGGATGACGTCGTACCAGTCCCCGCCGACGTCGGACTCGGCGGGCAGGTAGCGATGGGCGACGTCGACGGCGCTGTGGTCGGGCAGGCCGTGCGGGAGCAGGCTGCGCTGGAGAGCGAGGGCCATGGTCCGTTCGCGGGTGTAGCACCGGGCGTTGTCGAGGGACAGCGCCGCGCGGACGGCGAGTTCCTGGGCAAGCGAGCGGTCGTCGTCCTCGAAGGGGACGGAGTCCTGCGCGCGGTAGAAGCTCACGATGCCCAGGACGACGCCCCGCGCGACCAGGGGAACGGCGATGAGGGAGTGCACGTGGCGCAGCAGTCGTGCGGTGTGCTCGGGGTCCTGTGCGAGCCAGCCCGCGGCGGCGTTCAGGTCGGGCTCCAGCACGGCCTGTCCGTCGGTCAGTGATCGCAGCTGGGGCGTGGTCGGGCTGTACTCGACCGTCTGGCCGACCGACCTGAAGGGACAGTCGTCGCGGATGCCGTGGACCACCGCGCGGTGCAGGACGTCCAGGGGAGTGGCGGCCTCCTCGCCGCGCAGGACGGCCTCGGGCAGGTCGATGGTGACGAAGTCGGCCAGTCGCGGGACCGCCGTCTCGGCGAGCTCCTGGGCGGTACGGCGCACGTCCAGGGTGCTGCCGATGCGCGTGCCCGCCTCCGACAGCAGCTCCAGGCGGCGCCGGGCGGCCAGGGCGTACGTCCCCACCTGCGGTTCCCCCACCAGAACGAGCCCTCTGGTCGGGGGCGGGGAGGGGTGGCGATCGCCCCCCGTGCCGTCGAGGCCGGCGGTTGTGATGCCCGCGGTCCCCGGGGCGCTCCAGCCGGGGGTCGCGTCGGGAGGGTGCCCGGTCGGTGGTACGGCGGAGGGATCCCCGAGCGCGGCAACGACGGCGACGGCCCCGGACAGTGGGGGCGCAGCGGCGGCAGGCAGGGTGGACAAGCCCAGCGGCTCGTCGAACTGGTGCGGGATTCCGTCGGCCCCGAGTGGCGCGGGACCGGGCAGAACGGCCTCGATGGCGAAGCCCTCCACTCCGGACGCGCTCGTCATCGGACGGCTCACCAGCGTGATCGACCGTCCGTCGGGCAGGGCCACGTCGATGGCGGCCCGCTGGGCGCGGGAGATCAGCTCGGCGGCCTTCTCCAGGAGGATCGCCCGGTCGCCGGGGCGCAGCTCCAAGGCCAGCTCGTCCACAGCGACGCTGTGGTGAAGTCCGGAGGCGGCCTGCGCCCCGGCGTCCAGGTACGCCTGCAGCAGATCGCGCTCCCGCGTGGAGTTCTGCCGCAGCAGTCGCCGCTCGATGGCCTCGGCAGCCTTGCGTATCACGTGGTCCAGCGACGGGTCCTCGGCGCTGCGCGGATAGCCCAGGCACAGCACGCCCTCGATGCGCCCGTTCAGCGGATCGCGCACGGGAAGCGCGCGGCAGGCGCTGCCCTGGGAGCGCTCGGCGAAGTGCTCGGCACCGTAGACCCGGATGAGCTGCCGCTCCGCCAGGGCGAGACCGATTCCGTTGGTACCGGCGAACCGCTCGGCGAACACGAACCCCGGGACGATCTGGATCGCAGGCAGGCTCCTGGCCAGCGACATCCTGCCGAAACGGCGCAGCAGAACCGTCCCGTTCGCGTCGGCGACGGAGATGTTCATCTCGCTGCCGTCGAACCTGGACTGCAAGCGGTCCAACACCGGCACGGCGGCACGGACGATCCGGCCGTCGGGCTCGAAGTCCTCCCGGAACGGAAGCTCGGACTGGTTCGGCGACAGGCCGAGGGCCCGGGAACGCTGCCAGGAACTCAAGATCGAGGGCCGCACACCCGCCGCGACCGACTCACCCTGCAGAAACCGCTCGCGAAAGTCGGCGGGTCCTGTGCCGCCTGCCGCACGTCCCGTCAGCATCGGTTCGTCGTCGGACCGAACCACGCTTCGCCTCACTCCGCGTCTACGACCATGCGCTCATCGGAAGAATCTGGCATTGATGAGGATACGGGCATTGTGGACACGAGTCACGGCGCGCAAGTCTGTGCTTGCGTGGCCCGCACCAAGGTGCAGAAGAACGACACCGCTGAGAACACCGTCACGACGCCACGGAGTAACTGAGATCCGTCGCGGTGAACGAGGCAGGCACCAGACGCAACCACATCGTGCCTCGTCCGCCCGGATCATCGTGCAGGTAGTGCAGGAAACGCGCGTCCCACAGAGCCTCGTCCGCTCCCAGGTAGCGGGCAAGCTTGCGCCGTCCCCTCGGCACATCGAAGGGCACGAGCTCAGCCCGGCCCCGAGCGATCACCTGCCGGACACGCCCCGTCGCGAGATCGCACTCGTCCACGACGAGAGCGACGTTCGGGTCACCCTTCACGCGGTCGAACAACCGGGCCCATGGGCCCGTCAAGATCCAGAAGGCTCCCTCTTCCCAGAGGAACCAGACAGGACGCACCGTGGGCCCGCTCGTCGCGATCCGAGCCGTGAGCGGCTGCTGCAGGAAGGCGTCCACATCAAAACCAGGAGCGTCCACGTCTCCCATCTTCCGGTGCCGCCGATCGCTTCACCACCAGCCAACGACCTACGTCCAAAGCCCCGGACGGCACCTGGTCTCTGGGTCCGAGCGGGAGTCAAATTCGAAAGCGGTGTGCCGGCCGAACGTGGCACGGTGGCGGCATGAACCCGCCGCCCCTCAACCGGACGTGCCCTCACCGCGGACAGGTCGTCGTCCTGACCGGGCCGCCCGGAGCCGGCAAGAGCACGGTGGCGCAACTCCTGGCCGATCACCTGACTCCCAGCGTCCACCTGCACAGCGACGACTTCTGGCGCTGGATCAAGCAGGGCCGGATCGAGCCCTACCTGCCCGAAGCGCATCGACAGAACCAGGTGGTCCTGCAGGTGCTGGCGTCGGCGGCGTTCGGTTACGCCGACGGCGGTTACCAGGTGATCTGCGACGGGATCGTGGGGCCCTGGTTCATCGATCTCTTCCGCGTGACGGCCCGGGAACGGGCCCTGCCGCTGAGCTACGTCATCCTTCGGCCGGACCAACACACCACACTCGAACGGGCAACGAGCCGACTCGGCGACGCCTTGACCGACCCCGAACCGATTCGCTCACTGCACGACCAGTTCAGCGACCTGGGCGCCTATGAGGCCCACGTCCTGGACTCCACCAACCTGACCGCGGAGGCGACCGCCAACAGCGTCCTGCAAGGCCTTGCGAGGGGCGCCTACCTCAGCTCCTGACCATGGCCGGCGTGGTCGACACCACCGTTGCCGGCCTGCTGGGCCGGTAGTTCTTACGAGAAACTGACGCGACAACCGAACTCCTCCTTCACATCAGCCCCATGGACAACTCTGGTGGCGGTCCCACCACGAGAGTTCGGAGAAAGTCCATGCGGCGCAACGCGCGAAAACGAACGAAGAGCACGAGCGGCAAGGTCGTTGCCGCCCTGGCGGCCCTCACGCTCGGAGGGGGTGGGCTGGTGGTCGTGAACGTGTATGCCTCCGCCCATGAGACGTCCGGCGACAACACCGTCAAACGGTCTTCCGAGGGCGGCGCGGGCCAGGCCGTGGCCCCACAGGCCTCGACCATCGACTGCCCCGACGTCGGCAGCCGGCTGGAGCAGACCCCGGCCGGGGCCAGGGCTCAGGTCGACAAGGAACTCGCCCTGCTGGACAGCCAGATCTCCGAGGCGTACCAGAAGCTGCGGAGTTCGGGCCGGGCGGTGGCGCAGGACAGCGGCTTCGCGAACAACGCCGTCCTCGGCCCTCTCAAGGACAAGCGGACCGCGACGATCGAGCGGATCGCCACCGCCATCGACAGGGTGGGGGACAGGCCGCAGGGCCTTGAGCCACTGGCCGCCTGCACGTTGCGCGGGTCCGACAGCGGCCAGGAGCAGGGACAGGGCGAGCCCGGTGCCGGCGGACAGCAAGGGAACGGCCCCGTCGCCGCCGACTTCGTCGACATCACCAAGGTCCGGCCCAACGCGACAGCGCCCCGCAAGTCGCGCAACGCGTCCCGGGGAACCTTCACCACCCAGTGCGGTGTGAACGAGAACAAGCTCTACAACTCCGACAACGTCATCGTCGCGCCCGGTGTGGACAACGGTGCTCATCACACCCACGACTACGTCGGCAACCAGGCCAACGACGCGTTCGCCGACAACCAGGACTTCGCGAACGGCAAGACGACCTGCCGGAACCAGGGCGACAAGTCGTCGTACTACTGGCCGGTGCTCCGGCTGCAGGACGGCACCGAGGAGTTCGACGCCGGGCAACAGGGCGGCGGCGCCGAGGGCAACACGGGCAGGATCCTCACCGCGTCGCAGGTGACGCTGGACTACGTGGGGAACGCGCGGGGCAAGGTCGTGGCCATGCCCAAGTTCCTGCGGATCATCACCGGTGACGCCAAGACGTTCACCAACGGCACCGCGAACGCCAACGCGGCGTGGAGCTGCACCGGCTTCGAGAACCGCCAGCTGACGGACAAGTACCCGATCTGTCCCGAGGGCAGCCGCCTGGTCCGGACGTCGAAGTTCCAGAGCTGCTGGGACGGCCGGAACGTGGACAGCGCCAACCACCGCACCCACGTCGCCTACGCCGATCCGCGCACCGGCGCCTGCCCGAGCGGCTTCCGGGCCGTTCCGCAGCTCGTGCAGCGCCTGGTCTACGACGTGAACGCGCCCAGCCTGAACGACAACGGCGGCTCCAGCCCGTTCTACGCGGTGGACGGTTTCCCCGAGCAGATGCACAAGCCGGTCACGGACCACGGCGACTTCGTCAACGTCTTCGACGAGCGGCTGATGAACAAGATGGTCCGGTGCATCAACACCGCCCGCCAGTGCCGGTGATGTGGACGGCCCGTCAGGTGCCGGGTGAGGGGCGGTTCCAGGTGCGGAGCTTGTCGGGGTTGAGGGTGCCCCACACCTGGACGACATGAGGGCCGGCGACGTCGAGGCTGATGACGGCGGCCACGTGAGGGCCGTAGCGCACCACCAGACCGGTCCGTCCGTTGACGGGGCCGGGGTACAAGGTGGTTCGTGGATGTCGGGCCAGCAGGGTCAGCAGGGTGCGGGCCACGTGGGTATTGCCGTGTACCGGATTGATCAGCGTCCGCACCTTGCCGCCACCGTCGAAGAAGGCCGTGGCATCGGCCGCGAGGAGGGACGTCAGGAGCCCCTCGTCGTGCGTCACGCAGGCCAGATGCACGGCACGCGCCACCGTGTCGTGCTGGCGGGCCGACGTAGGACGCGCGTGCCGGGCCCGCAGACTGCGCCTGGCCAGGGCGGCCGGTTCGGCACCCTGCGGTTCGGCACCACGCGACCCGGCGCCACGCGATTCGGTCCGGCGCACGAGGTGGGCCACCGCGCCGGCCCTGTCCGGTTCGGGCAGGGCCGGCCACGTCAGGCAGATACTCCCGGCGACGCCCACCAGCCACGACCGCGGCGCCGCGATCCGTGCCCGGGCCCGCTCCGGCAGCTCGAACCACCGTCGGTAGGTCTCGTCGATGACGCTCTCCGCCGCACGGCTGCTGCCGAGCATCCAGTACGCGACATGCAGCAGATGCCGCCGTTCGTCGAGCAACTCCGCGATCGGGACCGCGTCATCCATACCCGCCATACGGCATCTCCCGGGCAGGGGCCACGCAGCAGGAGCAGGACCTACTGCTGCTTCGCGAGCCAGTCGGACAGCCTGGTCCCGGCGAGGTGCGCGTCCGGACCCGGCAGGAGCGTGGTTTCCTCCAACTCGGCGCCCGAGTACGGGGCGTGCGGGTCGGTGACTACCGTGCGGGGGTCGTTCTGGGCGGCGAGCGTCTCGCGGATGAGCTCGTCGAGCTGGAACACGTCGGGGCCCGCGATCTCCACCGTGCCGTTGACGGGATCGCCGACCGCGGTACGGCCGACGGCCGCTGCCACGTCGTCGGAGTAGATCGGCTGGAACTTGGCGGGGGCCAGCCGCACCGTGTCGCCCTCGGTCGAGATGTCCGCGATCCCCTTGATGAACTCGAAGAACTGGGTGGCGTGGACGAGGGAGTAGGGCATGCCGGACGCCTTGATCAGCTCTTCCTGGGCCTGCTTGGCCCGGAAGTACCCGCTCTCCTGGAGGCGGTCGGTGCCGACCACGGACAGGGCGACGTGATGCGTCACGCCGGCCTCGGCCTCCGCGTTGAGCAGGTTTTCCGTGGAGGTGCGGAAGAATTTCATGACGGCGTCGTCCTCCCACGAAGGGGAGTTGGACACGTCGACCACGACCGACGCGTCCTTCAGGACCTCGGCGAGGCCCTCGCCCGTCAGCGTGTTGACGCCGGTGTTCGGCGCGGCTGCGACCGCCTCGTGCCCGTGCTCCTCGAGCTTGCCGACGAGCTTCGAGCCGATGAGCCCGGTTCCACCGATCACTACGACCTTCATGGTGCTTTCCTCTCGGAGAATTTCTTGGTCTGCACGGGATTGGTCTGTACTGGAAGTGACAGAGCAGCGGTCCTGCTTGTGACAGCAGTGCTCACCCAGCAGCTCATTCGGCGAGCTTGCCGTCGGTCGAGACCTCCTCCATCAGCGACGAGATCTCGTCGGAGACGCCCGGGATGCTCTCGCGGGTGACACCGGTCGTCGGGGACCACACGAGATTGACCTGCAGAGCGGGGTCGAGGTCGGGGTGGTCGCTGCGGTTGTGACAGCCGCGGGTCTCGCGACGCTCCAGTGCCGCTTCGAGGGTGGCCCGGGCCGCCAGGGCGGCGGACTTGAGATCGAAGGCGTGCGCGAGGTCCTGATAGCCGGCGATGTCGGGGTGTACGCCGACGTCCTCCATCCGCTTCTCGATCAGGGCGAGTTCCGTCAGCCCCGCACGCAGGCCCTCCTCATCGCGTACGACCCCTGCGTGCTCGGTCATGGTGTTGCGGATGGCGCGTTGCAGGGCACGTACGTTCTCCGCCCCGTCCGCCGCGAGCAGGCTGTCGACCTCCGCGCGGGCCTCGGCGACGGCCGACGCCGACCGGCGCTGTGCGGTCAGGGACTGCGAGTACGCGGCGGCGGCCCGCCCCGTGATACGGCCGAAGACCAGCAGTTCGATGAGACTGTTGCCGCCGAGGCGGTTGGCGCCGTGCAGCCCGCTCGACGCCTCCCCGATGGCGTACAGGCCCCGCACATCGGTGCTGTGGTCCTCGGGACGCACCCACACGCCGCCCATCGAGTAGTGCGCGGTGGGCGCGATCTCGATCGGCTCGCGGGTGATGTCCAGCATCTGGAGGTCGAGCATCGTCTGGTAGACGCGGGGGAGCCGCGTCATGATCGTCTGCCGCGGCAGGTGGGAGACGTCGAGCCACACACCGCCCTTGGGGGTGCCCCGCCCTTCCTTGATCTCCGTGTAGGAGGCCAGGGCCACGCGGTCGCGGGTGGACAACTCCATCCGGTCGGGGTCGTAGCGGGCCATGAACCGCTCCCCGAGGGCGTTGCGCAGGATCCCGCCCTCGCCCCGGGCGGCCTCGCTGACCAGGGTGCCGGCTGCGTTCTCCGGTTCGATGATCCCGGAGGGATGGAACTGGACCAGCTCCGGGTCGCGCAGACGGGCTCCGGCCTCCACGGCCAGACGGAACGAGTCCCCCGTGTTCTCGTCGCGCCGCGAGGACGTGCGTCGCCAGATCCGGGTGTGGCCGCCGGCGGCGAGGATGACGGCGTCGGCGTGGATCACGTAACGCCGTCCGGTCGCGAGGTCGAAGCCGTACGCACCGAAGACGGCACCCTCATGCACCAGCAGCCGGGTGATGTAGACGCCGTCGAGCACGGGGATCTTGAGCTGCTCGGCGCGGCGGACCAGGGTGCGCTGGATCTCCAGTCCGGTGTAGTCGCCGGCGAAGGCGGTGCGCCGGAACTTGTGCGCGCCGAAGAACCGCTGCGAGATACGGCCGTCCTCCTCCCGGGCGAAGGCCATGCCGAAGCGCTCCAGGTCGTCGATGCCCCGGGCGGCGCCCTGGGTGACGATCTCCACGGTGCGGGGGTCGGCGAGCAGGTAGCTCTCCTTGATGGTGTCCGCCGCGTGCTGTTGCCAGCTGTCCTCGGGATCCATGGTGGCCAGCGCCGCGTTGATGCCGCCGGCGGCGAGTGCCGTATGGGCGTCCTCCTTGGGGCGTTTGCCTACGGCGAGGACGTCGACGCCGGCCTCGGCCAGCTCGATCGCCGCCCGCAGGCCTGCACCTCCGGTGCCGATCACCAGCACCATGGTGGAAAGACGTTGTTCGGTGACTGCCACGGTCTTCTCCGATCAGGGGGCGTCACTCACTACGACCGACCAGTGGTCGGATCTGTGACAGCACTCGGTAGGAGAGACGCACGCGCGGAGCAGAACTCCAGTGTGCTGGGCACCGGCGTTCCGTGCCACGCCATCCCCGCGCCGGACAGCGGCGAGTCGGCCGGTCAGGAGCGGCCTCAGCCGGTCAGCGAAGCCACGTAAGGGGCCAGCTTGGCCGGATTCAGGACCCACATGATGCGTTCGATGCCGCGCGCCGAGACGTCGACGCAGAGCAGCGCCTTCGCGGTGCCGTCGGCCGAGACGACGAGGACGGCCGGCCTGCCGTTGGCCTCGACCCAGCGCACGTCCGTCGAGGGCCAGAACCGTGGGGCGAAGGCGGCGAGGTACTTGGAGACGTGCTCGAGTCCGACGACCGGGATCCTGGACGCCCCGCGCATCCCGCCACCGTCGGAGTAACTGACCACGTCCTGTGTGAGGACCTCCTCCAGCACCGACAGACTGCCGGTCCGGGCCGCCGAGAGGAATGCCTCCAGCAGGCGCCGGTGAGCGGTGGAGCTGACCGGCTCCCTGCGCTCCGCCGCCAGGTGTTTCCTCGCGCGGCTCACCAGCTGGCGGGTGTTGGCCTCGCTGGACTCCAGGATGTCCGCGATCCGCTTGTAGGGGTAGGCGAAGGCCTCCCGCAGCACGTAGGCGGCCCGCTCCACGGGGTTGAGCTTTTCGAGGAGCAGGAGCACCGCCATGTCGACGGCCTCGGCCCGCTCCGCCCCCACCTGCGGATCCGCCCGGGTGTCCACCGGCTCCGGGAGCCAGGGACCGACGTACGACTCACGCCGCATCCTCGCCGACTGGGCGAGATTGATCGCAAGCCGGGTCGTGACGGTCGTCAGGAACGCCGTCGGTTCCTGGATGTCGCTGCGGTCGGTCTTCTGCCACCGCAGCCACGTCTCCTGGACGATGTCCTCGGCCTCCACGGCGCTGCCGAGCACGCGGTAGGCGATGCCGAAGAGCTGAGGGCGCGCCGCCATGAACTGCTCTGCGGCCTGGTCGAGGGGGGCTGCGTCATCCTCGGCGGGCATGGATTCCTCCAGTCCTGGACGACCAGGCTACAAGCGGGCACGACAGGGTGCGCGCCGCCGGGAGCCGCCTTCCCGGGACGTCCGTCGGAGCTGCCCGGTCCCGGGCGGTCGGCGAGGTCGTGGCAGGCGTTGGTAGCGTCGAAAGCGTGCCGTGTCCGCCGGTGCGGCGCGTCGATCGACCGAGAGAGATGTGATGTCCCCGACGATCCGCAGGGCTGTGATCCCCGCCGCCGGACTCGGCTCCCGACTGCTGCCTCTGACGAAGGCGACACCGAAGGAGATGCTCCCGGTCGGCGACAAGCCGGTCATCGAGCACACGGTGCGTGAGCTGGTGGATTCCGGCATCACCGACATCACCATCGTGGTCTCCGGCGGCAAGAGCCTCATCCAGGACCACTTCCGCCCCAACCCCGCCCTCGTCGAGCAGCTCCGCAGGGACGGCAAGACGGCGTACGCCGACGCGGTGGAGGAGGTCGCCGAGCTGGCCCGCCAGGGCCACATCACCTACCTCGACCAGTACGGCCCGTACGGCAACGGCACCCCGGTGCTGAACGCCGCCCGCTCCTTCGGCGACGAGCCCGTACTGGTGCTGTGGCCCGACGACGTCTTCGTGGCCGAGGTCCCCCGCGCCCAGCAGCTGATCCGCGCCTACGAGCAGACCGGCTGCCCCGTGCTGGCCCTGCTGCCGATGGACCCCACCGAGTCCCAGCGCTACGGCGTGCCCGTCGTCAAGGAGGACCTCGGGGACGGCCAGCTGCGCATCACCGGCCTCGTCGAGAAGCCCGAGCCCGCCGCCGCCCCCTCGTCGTACGCGGCGATCGGCGGCTACGTCATCACCCCGGGCATCATCGACGAACTGCGCGAGCAGACCCGCCGCTGGTACGAGCACCGGACCGGCGAGGTCTATCTGACCGACGCCATCAACGCCTACGCCGCCACCCGCGCGGTGTACGGCCAGGTCATCAAGGGCCGCTGGTACGACACCGGCAACCCGGCCGACTACCTGGTCGCCCAGATGGCCTTCGCCCTGGCCCACCCGGAGTACGGCCCGCTGCTGCGGGGCCTGGTCTCCGGGCTCGACGCCGACGGCGCCGCGGCCCGCAGGACGGGGACGGGGACGGACAGCTGATCGGCCGGCGCGGGGCCTCATGACATCGGGCGGTCCGTCGCCGCCTTCGCCCAGTGCCGGGCGCGGATGAGGGCGATCACGGTGTCGGTCGTACGGTCGAGGTGGCTGCGGCCCCCGGGCAGCTGGGCCACGGGGCTGATGTAGCTGCGCGGACCGAGGTGGGTGGCCGGATCGAGTCGGTGCACGGTGATCTTCCCGGCGCGGCGGGCGCGGTTCCATCCGCTGCCGCGCAGCAGCCGCCGGCGCTGCGGGAACATCCAGGTGCCGACCCGCTCGATCCGGTCGTGGGCGCTGGTGAGTTGATGCAGGTGCTCGGCCTTGGTGAGGTCGTTGGCGCCGTTGTGGAACCCGCCGAGCGTGATCAGCAGGAGCGGGCAGCGCAGCCGGGTGTGCAGTTCGTCGACCGCGCCGGTGGCGACCTGGGCGCCGCCGCTGTAGCTGAGCAGCACCACGGGGATGCCGCTGTCGGGCTCGTAGCCGGCCAGCCGCAGCTGCGTGGCGATCTGGGAGCCGACGGCCCGGTTGTAGAGGGGCCGGTACCGGTGGTCGGCGGCGACGAAGATCTGCATGACGTTGTGCAGGAACAGCAGCAGCCCGACGCGGCGGCGCAGCCACGCCCACACCGGCCGGTCGGCGAGCGGGTCGGCCAACGGCGAGTAGGGCTGCACCTGCCCCAGCACGCGCAGCTCGGGGGCTGCGGCGAGCAGCGCCTTGACCAGCTGGCCGCCGTCCCGGGTGTCGCGGACGCGGCGCTTGCCGATGCCGTCCAGGTAGACCAGGTAGGCCTCCGGGGGCCGGTCGGCGGCAGCACCCCGGGCGTAGGGCATCCCCTCGGGAAGCTCGCTGGTGGGGGCCCGGAAGCCGGCGCTGTAGACCAGCACCTCGTAGCGGGCCAGCAGGCCTTCGGCGAGCAGGACGGGCCCGAGTACGCAGGCCCAGAACAGGAAGTCGTTCATGCGACCGGCTCCGGTGTAGGGGACGCACTGATCCGTACGACCAGACGCCGAACGGTCTCGACGGCGACACCGAGTCCGGCCCCGGCGACGGCCACGCAGCCGGCGGCGCCCCACCAGCCGAGCCCGGTCGCCGTCGCCAGCGGGCCGGCCAGCCCGGCGCCGACCCCCACGAAGAGCAGCAGGTGCAGCAGCGGCCCGAGCAGGGGGAACGCGAGCACGGCCGAGAGCAGCAGCGGCGCGACCAGGCCCGGTGTCCAGCCCATCCCGTCGCCCGGCGGTGGCGAGGACACCACCAGCTCGGCGAGGGTCCACGCGGTCAGCGGCCACAGCGCGAACACGGCGGCCTCGACGAGGCCGGCGGCCGGCAGCAGCCCGGCCACGAGCAGCCGAGGCATGCCAGGGCGGCCCGCCAGCAGCGGCAGGATGCGCCCGGCGGCCTCGGACAGCCCGGCGAACAGCAGCAGGACGACGACAGCGGACATCGCTCAACCTCGCTGTGACGGGTCGGCGGGGACCGGCCGGCGCACCGAGCCGGCCGTATGCACGTACCGCTCCAGTTCGTCGGCGGCCCGTCGATGTCCGCCGGCGTCGCGCTGGGCGGTCCTGAGGGTCGTCGCGGCCGCCCGGAACGCGGGCTCGTGCAGCAGGCGCCGGGCGAGGGCACGCACCGAGCCCTTGGCGACGTCCTGGGTACGCAGCGACAGGCCCGCGCCGAGCTCTGCGACGCGACGGGCGATCATCGGCTGGTCGGCGCCCTGCGGGACCACCAGCATCGGGACCGCGGCGTACATGGCCTCGTTGACGCTGTTCATGCCGCCATGGGTGACGAACAGTGCCGCCCGGGCCAGCACCTTCGGCTGAGGGACGAAACGCCGGGGGAGGACATTGGCCGGCAACGGGCCCAGTGCGTCGGGATCGGTCTGCCCGGTGGAGACGATCACGGTGCCGCCCAGCGGGGCGAGTGCGGTGGCGAAGGTGCGCAGCAGCTTCGGGTCGGTGTTGAACACCGTGCCGAGGGAGGCGTACAGCACCGGGTCCTGGAGCCGGTCGGCCTCGAACGACGGGTCGACCGGGCGGGCGCCGATGCTCGGGCCGACGAAACGGTACGACTGGTCGAAGTGCTCGACGGCGGGCTGGAACGCCCGTGACGTGTAGACCAGGTTGAGCGGCTGACGGATGTTCAGCAGGTCGAGCGGCGGCAGCCCGCGCGCGTCGAAGCGGCGATGCAACTCCCGGCGGGAGCGCAGGTAGCCCTGCACGCTGCCCGGTTGCCTCCGTGCCGCTGCCAACAGCTGCCACGACCCGCGGGTGGGACTCGGGACCTGCCGGTTGAAGGCGAACGTGGTGAACGACGACGCCGCCGGTACGTCGAGTTCACGTGCGGCCACCGCGCCCCACGGACAGGAACTGTCGTGGACGATCAGGTCGGGCCGGTCGCGGCGCAGGTCGTCGAGCACGGCGGGCAGCAGCCGGACGGTGGTGCCCGCGAGGGACTCCAGCAGCGTGACCGGCGTCGGCGGATCGGGCGGCGGCAGTTCGCCTCCGGGGTAGAGGTGCACGGTCGCGCCGGTGGCCTCGATCTCCGCTCGGAACGCGGGCGAGGTGTGGTACGTGACGGTGTGGCCGCGCCGGACCAGCTCGGCCACGACCGGCAGCGTCGGATTGACGTGCCCGTGCATGCCGATGTTGAGGAACGCGATGGTGCTCACAGCCTGGCCTCCACCAGGGAAGAGGTCGATGTCCCGCCCGGGCGGGCGGCCACCGCGGTGCACGGGACCGGCAACGGCTCGATCCGCGACGGCAGCCCGGCCCGCGTCATGACCGGTCAGCCGAACTGGCCGGGCTGGTAGTCCCCGGCGGGCTGCTGGTTGATGACGTTGATGCGGTTGTAGGCGTTGATGACCCCGAGGAGGGAGATCAGGGCCACGAGTTGGTCCTCGTCGAAGTGCTTGGCGGCGTTGGCCCATGCCTCGTCGGAGACACCGCCCGCGGCATCGGCGATACGGGTGCCCTGCTCCGCCACTTCCAGGGCGGCGCGCTCGGCCTCCGTGAACACCGTCGCCTCCCGCCAGACCGCGACCAGGTGCAGGCGCTGCGCGGTCTCGCCGGCGTGGGCCGCATCCTTGATATGCATGTCCGTGCAGAAGCCGCAGCCGTTGATCTGGCTTGCGCGGATCTTCACCAGCTCCTGGATGGCGGCAGGCAGGGTCGAGTCCGCCACCACCTTGCCGGCCGAGTTGATGTGCTTCAGGACCTTGCCTGCCAGGGCGTTGCCGAAGTAGTTGACACGCGATTCCACGGGATCTCCTTGTCTTGCAGCGGGGTACGCCCTACTGACCGGAGTAACGCGGAACATGTGACAGGACGAGGTATGTGAGCTGCGTCTCACCTTCATTGAGACTCAACTGCGTGTCGCGGCAAGGGAGTTCGAGGTGCGGTCGGTGCGCATGGTGGAAATGTTGAAGAAGGTACTTATGTTGCCTTCTGGGAAAAGATGCGCGCTATGTGACTGTGTGGTGCTCTGGGTCATGGAGGCTATGGCTGACCCCAGAGGAGATGGTGATATGCCTTCCATTGACAAGGCGATCGAAGAGATCACGGGTGTCCGGACCGACCTGGAAGCGGCACTTGACCCTGCCGAGTCCGACGGCGTCTTCCGCGACAGCCGTGAGTGCGCCGCCCTGGCGCTGCTCTCCGCGGACACCAAGCTGCTGCTGTCCCCGCCGACCCCTCGCCCCAAGAAGGGCTGAGCGGACGAACGGGAGTAGCTGAATGGACCAGTCAGGCACTTCGGCCCTCTTGCAGGGCGCTGTGCAGGACATTGCGTCCGACGTGGTCTCCGCCCTCCGGGGCGGAGACCACGTGCGCATGTCCGGCACAAGGGCAGTCGACGACCCCGAGGGACAGTTCGCCCTCGCGGCCGTACGCGTGGTGGGAGCAGACCTCTTGCTGCCGCACGTACTGTTCCCGACTCCGCCCGCCTCGGACGTACTCACGGTTTTCCGGCAGACGGTGGAGGCCTTCCCGCCGCGCGCCGACGCGGCACCCACCGTCCATTGGAGCCACTGGGCGATGCGCCGCACCCTGCTGCGCCTCGACGCACCTCTGACCGGCGCATCCGCCGGGGACGGGGACACAGAACCCGACGCCGCCTGGCTCGACGCGGCGACCTGGCAGGTGCTGACGCACCAACTCGCGGTCCTGGCCCCTCTCGCGGTGCCCGGCGAGGACAGCGCCGCGGTCCGCGTGGCCCGCGGGCGCCCGGTCGACGTGGCCCGCGGCTTCGTACGTGCGGTGCGCCGCAGGGACTGGCAGCAGGCCGCCGGAGCGGGACGCTGGCTGACCCTGATCGAGGGGGTACCGGACACGCTCGGCCTCGAAGCGGGCCTGGACTTCGTGGAACTGATGGGCGGCAAGGACCCCAGGGTGGCCCTCCAGGTCCAGGCGGCTCGGGTCATGCGGGCCGCCGGAGCACTCGTATGACCGATACGACGACCGTGACAGCCATGGGCGTCGATGAGATCCGGGACGTCGGAGCCGCCGCGTTCGCCTGGCTGTCCGCCCACCGCGAGGACTTCGCGCTGGGCGAGGACGCGCTCAGCGCCGACGGCCATGTCGACGCCACCTGGAAGCCGCTCGGGGAACTCGCCCAGACCTGTTCGAGCGTGCGCGCGCACACCCCGGCGTGGGACCCGCTGCACGCGTACGCCGCGGACCTGTTGCGCTTCGCCTGGCAGCAGACCGGGCAGGGGGAACTGTTTCTGCGCCTCCAGCGGTGGGAGCCCTTCGCGACCTACCCGCTGGAGGTCTACTCCGTCTTCGCCGCGGCCGGACTGCGGCATGCCGGGTACGAGGCAGCCGCCGCGACGACGGCCCGCACCCGTGGCTGGCGGCTCACCGAGCAGGAGCCGACCCGCCGGCTCGGCGTCCTGAAGGCCGAACGGCGCAGCGGCATCCACCGGAAGGAACAGGCCGAGCCGGTGCTGCGGAGCACCTGGCTGGGCGGGCTCGCGGAGCCATGGACGTTCGAGCGCTCCTCGGGGTACGCGCTCACCCACGTCGTCTTCCACCTCACCGACTGGGGCCGCCTCCCCGCGGGCGTCCCCGCCGACCTGGCCGGCTACCTGGCGCACTGGCTGCCGGCCTGGCTCGACACCTGCCTGGACGCCGGGATGTGGGACCTGAGCTGCGAGTTGCTGGTCGTCGCCGCGAGCCTCCCGTGCCCGCCCGACCCGGCGACGCTCGAACACGCCTGGACCCGGATCGCGCGGGCGCAGTACGACTCGGGCGCACTGCCGCAACAGGCCCCAGAAGGTGAAGGGGGAGCGGATCCGGAGCCGGACTTCCTGCACTGCTACCACTCCACGCTGATGGCCGCCTTCGCGGCTGCACAGACCGTCAAGTGCCTGAGCGGCGAGGCCGATGACGACGGCGCCGCACCGCACGCGGAAAGCGTGCGGAACCGGTACGGGGGACAAGGAGTGCCCGGATGACCGACACCCGTCTGATGCACACCGTCGGCGTACGCGCCCTGGAGTGGCTGTGGGCCCATCGCGACGGCTTCCGCCTGGAACCCGACGTCGACCCCGAAGTGGGGTTCCTGGAGCGCTTCAAACCGGTCGGCGAACTGGCCCTGATCTGCCGGGTGCTGTTCCGCGAGGGCGTGGCCGGCTCACGCCAGGCCGAACTGGCGCGCAAGCTCCTCGACCACACCTGGCGGCACACCCTGGACGGCGGTCGCATGCTGGTGCGCGGCCAGCGCATCGAGCCGCTCTCGCCGATCCCGTTCGAGGTGTACCTGCCGTACAAGGAACTCGGGTACAGCGAACCCGAGGTGGAGCGTGCGACCGTCCTCTACCAGCGGCTCAACAGCTGGTCGGCCCTCGAACTGGACCCGACCCGACGCCTCGGACTGTCCGCGTTCCAGCGCCGCTTCGGCCTCACGCCCCGCATGCCCGAGGCGGACATCGTCGGCTCCACCTGGCTGGGCAACAGGCCCGAACCCTGGACGGTCAGCGGGCACATCGCCTACGACCTCACCCACACGGTGTTCCACCTCACCGACTGGGGAGAGCACCCCGACGGTCTGCCGCCGGACATCGCCGACTACCTCGCCATGTGGCTGCCGGTCTGGATCGACGACTGGCTGGACCTCGAGCGCTGGGACCTGCTCGGCGAACTCCTCGTCGTCGACGCCTGCCTGCCCCGCCCCACCCTGGACGAACGGGGCTGGGAGGGCTTCGCCGCCGCACAGCAGGCCGACGGCGCCATGCCGGCCGTACGGGACATGCCGGAGGGCGAGCCGGACGATCTGTTCGACATGATCTACCACCCGACGCTGGTCGCCGCCTTCGCCTCCGTGCTGGCCACCTCCCGCGCCCTGTCCGAGCTGACGCACGCCACCTCATGACCGGCCGGTCCACGCCCTGGCCGGGCATCGCCGACGACGTGGACGAGCCCCCAGCGGACGGCGGTCCCGGCGACGACGACACCCTGCGCGAGCGCCTGGAGAGCGCCGCCGATGCCGTCGACGCCCCCGACGTCGTCTTCGCGGTGTCCCGGCACGGCCGCCGCACGCTGCACTGCGCCGGGACGGCCCCGCCCCCGCCGGTCCCCCGGCAGGACCTGCGCTACGAGATCGGTTCGGCCTCGAAGACGTTCACCGGCCTGCTGCTGGCCCAGCTCGTCCGGCGCGGCCTGCTGACCGGGGGCGAACCGGCCGCCGCCTGCCTGGACCCCGGCCGGCGGACCGGCGCGGACCCGGTGACGCTGGCCCACCTCATCACGCACACCGCCGGGCTCCCCGCCCTGCCGGCCGACTTCTACCGCCGGGCGCTGCCCGCCTGGCGTACCAACCCCTACGGCCGCTATCCGGCCGAGCGGGTCACGGACGCCTTCCTGCGGTACCGCCCGCGGCACCGGCCCGGCACCCGGTGGCACTACTCCAACTTCGGCGTCGCCGTCCTCGGCCACGCCCTCTCGGCGGTGTCCGGTACGGCGTGGGAGGACCTGCTCGCCACGCACGTACTGCGTCCTCTCGGCCTGAGCGGCACGGCCCTGCGGGCGGAGGACCCGAAGGCCGACGCCGTCGGGCACGGCAAGGACGGGCGCACGCCGACCCTCGCCTTCGACGCGGGCGGCTTCGAGGCCGCCGGCGCCGTCCGCGCGACGCCGCACGACCTGCTCACGTTCCTCGAGGCGCACCTCGCCCCGGACGGTTTCCCGCCGGCCGACGCACTGCGGGCGGTGCGCACGCCCGTACTGCGGCGCGGCTGGGGGGACCGGCACGTGCACACGGTGGCGTGGTTCCGGCACCCCACGGACGGCGGACCGATGTACTTCCACAGCGGAGCCACCCTCGGCCAGCAGGCCTTCCTGGGCTTCAGGCCCGACACGGGAACGGCCCTCGCCGCGATGTGCACCCGCCGCTTCCGCGCCCACGACCCCTTCGTCACCACCGCGTACGGGTTCCTGGCCGAGGACTAGAGGACTAGAGGACTAGTGGGGGAGTAGCGAGGGGGGGCGGGGCCGGGAGCGGACGGTGCGGGGACGGTGCCCCGCACCGGAAGCCGTACGACTCCTTGGACCGCCTACATCTTCTGCCACAGGGCCGGAGTGGCCACCGGTGACCACCTGCCCTGGGCCTGGTGGGTCTGCAGGCACTGGTAGCGCACGCCCGCGACGGTCACCGTGGTGCCGGCCTCGTAGACGCGGCCCGCGGCCCAGGTGTCGGCCGCCCCGTTGTCCTGCGGAGCGGGAACGCCCTTCTGGGCGGACGCGGTCTTCAGGACGAGGCCGAAGTCGTTGAGGATCGGGTTGATCGGCTGGTAGAAGGTGGTCCCGCCGGACGTGCAGTTGCCCGAGCCGCCCGAGGTCACGCCCTGTGCCTGGGAGCCCGACATGTACGGGCCGCCGGAGTCGCCCGGCTCGGCGCACACGGTCGTCTCGGTCACGCCGTCGACGGTGCCCTCGGAGTAGCTGACACTCGTGTCGTGCTGCTCGATGGTGCCGCAGTGCCATCCGGTGGTGGAGCCGGAGCGGCAGATCGACGCCCCGACGAGCGCCTGGACCGAGCCGGTGACCTGGGTGCGCTGGCCGCCCTCGCCCTTCACGTCGGCCGTGGCCTTCCAGTCGCTGTTCACGGCGACCCAGGACATGTCCTTGCCGGGGAACGTGGAGGCCTGGAACGTGCCCTGTTCGTCCATGTTGGAGCCGGTGGTCTCGTCCTCCGCGCTGCCGCAGTGGCCCGCCGAGGCGAAGCCCTGCTGGGTGCCCTTGGTGACGGAGAACCCGACGGAGCAGCGGGCGGAGCCGTTGATGTAGTAGGCCTCGCCGCCGACGACGTCCGCGAAGAGCCGCGGCCGGTGCTCCGACACGCGTACGCCGACGCCCTTGCCCCGGACGCCGGCGGCCTTGATGAAGGCGGTGGCGGCCGATCGCTTGGTCGCCTGCACGACGACCCGGTTCGTCGGCACGTCGACGTACCAGACCGGCGTGTCGCGCGTCTTGACCCGGGCGGAGGCGGCGTCCAGCTTCTGCTTGACGGCTCGCAGCTCGCTCAGCGGCCGCTTGACGACCGCGGCCTTCGCGCCCTGCGCCTGAATGGCGGACACGTCGCCTGCGTGGGTGGTGGCGACGGTGAGCTCGGCCGCGGTCGCCCCCCGCAGCCAGGCCCCCGCGAAGCGATCGCCCAGGGAATTGCGGAGGCGACCTGCGCGGACGCCCGCCTCGGCCTCGTTGACCAGCCGCTCGGCCGCCTGCCCCGGCTTCAGCTTGAGGTCCCGCTCCAGGGCCCGCAGCAGCGCGGCCGGCGGCCGGTCGGCACCGAGCGTCTGCGCGGCGGTGGACGCGGGCACTGCCGGGGGTGGCTCGGCCGCCGCGGCCGAGGTGGCTCCGGTGAGGGCGAGGGCGCCGAGAGCGGTGAGGGCCACGCGGCGACCCGCCGCGGTATGTCTGCCGAGCATGCGTTGTACCTCCATCGAGTACAGGTGGGGTTACGACCAATGAAGGCCTTGACAAAAAGGCATGACTCAATGTCAGAAAAGATGATTTTTCGCGCTTTGGGAGGTGCATGGGGTCGTGTGCGGGTGCCCCGGGGCGGCGCGCCAAAGTTTCATCATTCGTTTTCTTGAATCATTCGTGTTTAGCGCGGTAGCTTGGCGTCATGACCGCATCCCAGACTCCGACCCCTGCCGAGGAGCTCCGCGGTGCCGGCCTGCGTGTGACGGCGGCGCGTGTCGCGCTGCTGGAGGCCGTCCGGGCCGGTGACCACCTCGGTGTCGAGGCCATCGCCTCCGGGGTTCGTGATCGCGTAGGTCATGTCTCCCTGCAAGCCGTGTACGAGGGCCTCCACGCCCTCACGGCGGCGGGACTCATTCGCCGTATCGAACCGGCCGGCAGCCCGGCCCGGTTCGAGGGGCGTGTCGGCGACAACCACCACCACATCGTGTGCCGATCATGCGGTGTCGTCGCCGATGTCGACTGCGAGGTCGGCGAGGCGCCCTGTCTGACCGCGTCAAACGACCACGGCTTCACGATCGACGAGGCCGAGGTCATCTACTGGGGCCTGTGCCCCGACTGCTCCACCGCCCGCAGTGCACCCCGAGCACTGTGATCCACCTAGTTCGGAAGGTTTCCCATGGCTGAGAACCCCGATGCGATCGTCACCGACGCGAAGACGGAGGGCACCGGAGGCGGCTGCCCCGTCGCGCATGATCGCGCCGCGCACCCCACCCAGGGCGGCGGCAACCGCCAGTGGTGGCCGGAGCGGCTCAACCTGAAGATCCTTGCCAAGGACCCGGTCGTCGCCAACCCGCTCGGTGCGGAGTTCGACTACGCCGAGGCGTTCCAGGCCCTCGACCTGGCGGCCGTGAAACGTGACATCGCCGAGGTGCTCACCACCTCGCAGGACTGGTGGCCCGCCGACTTCGGCAACTACGGCCCGCTGATGATCCGTATGGCCTGGCACAGCGCCGGCACCTACCGCATCAGCGACGGCCGTGGCGGTGGCGGCCGCGGTCAGCAGCGCTTCGCCCCGCTGAACAGCTGGCCGGACAACGGCAACCTGGACAAGGCCCGCCGTCTGCTGTGGCCGGTCAAGAAGAAGTACGGCCAGTCCATCTCCTGGGCCGACCTCATGATCCTCACGGGCAACGTCGCGCTGGAGACGATGGGCTTCGAGACGTTCGGCTTCGCCGGCGGTCGCGCCGACGTCTGGGAGGCCGACGAGGACGTGTACTGGGGTCCCGAGACCACCTGGCTCGACGACCAGCGCTACACCGGCGACCGCGAGCTGGAGAACCCGCTCGGCGCCGTCCAGATGGGCCTCATCTACGTCAACCCCGAGGGCCCGAACGGCAACCCGGACCCGATCGCCGCTGCCCGCGACATCCGCGAGACGTTCCGCCGCATGGCGATGAACGACGAGGAGACCGTCGCCCTCATCGCCGGTGGTCACACCTTCGGCAAGACCCACGGCGCCGGCCCGGCCGACGCGGTCGGCAACGACCCCGAGGCCGCCTCCATGGAGGAGCAGGGCCTGGGCTGGAAGTCCACCTACGCCTCCGGCAAGGGCGGCGACGCCATCACCTCCGGTCTGGAGGTCACCTGGACCACCAAGCCCACCCAGTGGTCCAACGACTTCTTCGACATCCTCTTCGGCTACGAGTGGGAGCTGACCCAGTCCCCGGCCGGCGCCAACCAGTGGGTGGCCAAGGACGCCGAGGCGATCATCCCCGACGCCCACAGCGACTCCAAGAAGCTGCCGACGATGCTCACCACCGACCTCTCGCTGCGCTTCGACCCGATCTACGGCCCGATCTCGAAGCGCTTCCACGAGAACCCGGCCGAGTTCGCGGACGCCTTCGCCCGCGCCTGGTACAAGCTGACCCACCGTGACCTGGGCCCGAAGTCCCTGTACCTCGGCCCGGAGGTCCCGGCGGAGACGATGCTGTGGCAGGACCCGCTGCCGCAGGCCGAGGGCGAGGCCATCGACGCCGCGGACGCCGCGGCGCTCAAGGCCAAGCTCCTGGAGTCGGGCCTGACCGTCTCGCAGCTGGTCTCCACCGCGTGGGCGTCGGCCTCGACGTTCCGCGGCAGCGACAAGCGCGGCGGTGCCAACGGCGCCCGTATCCGTCTGCAGCCGCAGAACGGCTGGGAGGTCAACGACCCCGACCAGCTCGCGCAGGTCCTGCGCGTCCTGGAGGGCGTCCAGTCGGAGTTCAACTCCGGTGCCAAGAAGGTCTCCCTGGCCGACCTGATCGTCCTCGGCGGCGCCGCCGCGGTCGAGAAGGCCGCCAAGGACGCCGGCTTCGACGTGGAGGTCCCCTTCACGCCGGGCCGCGTGGACGCGACCGAGGAGCACACCGACCCCGAGTCGTTCGCCGCGCTGGAGCCGTCCTCCGACGGCTTCCGCAACTACCTCGGCAAGGGCAACCGCCTGCCGGCCGAGTACCTGCTGCTGGACCGCGCCAACCTGCTCACCCTGAGCGCGCCGCAGATGACCGCCCTCGTCGGTGGTCTGCGTGTCCTGGGCGCCAACCAGGGGCAGTCCTCGCACGGCGTGTTCACGGACACCCCGGGCGTGCTGACCAACGACTTCTTCGTCAACCTGCTCGACCTGGGCACGACGTGGAAGTCGACCTCCGGCGACCAGACGACCTTCGAGGGCCGTGACGCCTCGGGCGCCGTCAAGTGGACCGGCACCCGTGCCGACCTCGTCTTCGGCTCGAACTCCGAGCTGCGCGCGCTCGCGGAGGTCTACGCGAGCGACGACGCGAAGGAGAAGTTCGTGAACGACTTCGTCGCGGCGTGGGCCAAGGTCATGGACCTGGACCGGTTCGACCTCGTCTGATCCGTCTGATCCATACCGAAACACGGCGTCCAGGCCGGCCCGCAGGGGTCGGGCTGGACGCCGTGTTCGTGTACTGCTGCACCACCAGCCGCACCTTTCACAGAACGCGCACCCGTCTCCATCAATTATTTAAGTTTCAATCGCTAGGCTCGCCGCAGAGGAAGAAGGAGACGCGGCGTGCTTGATGGCGACGTAGTGGTGATCGGCGGCGGCTATGCCGGCGTCCGTCTGGCGAAGCGACTGGACGCGACGGCGCGGGTCACGCTCGTGGACCGCAAGGAGGTCTTCTTTCACCGCATCGCGGCCCTGCGGGCCGGGGTGCGTCCGGAGTGGTCGCACAGCCCCTTCATCCCGTACGACCGGCTGCTGCGCAACGGCCGGGTCGCCGTGGGCAAGGCGGTCCGCATCGACACCGCCGAGCGGCATGTCACGCTCGCGACGGGGGAGCGGCTCCCGTACGACGTGCTGGTGATCGCCACCGGCGCCGACTACCCCGAACCGGCCCGCTTCACCGGCACCACCACCGAGGAAGCGGTGAAGTCCCTCGTCGCCCATCAGCAGCACATCGCCGCGGCCGAGCACGTCCTGGTCGTCGGCGGCGGGCCCTCCGGGGTCGAGCTCAGCGCCGAGATCCGCCTCGCCCGGCCGGACGCCCGCGTCACGCTCGCCCACTCCGGGCCGGAGCTGCTGCACGCGACAGGCAGTGCGCGGGCCGGACGCAAGGCGCGGGCCTGGCTGGAGTCCCACGGCGTGGACGTGTGGCTGGACTCCTTCATGTCCCCCGGCACCGACTTCGACACCTACCGCGACGCCCGCGGCAACGTCCTCGAGGCCGACCGCTCCTTCTGGGCGACCGGTACCACGCCCAACACGCTCTGGCTGCGGCTGGCCGGGCTCGGGAGCTGGCTGACCGGAACGGGCCACGTGAAGGTCGACCAGGCGCTCCGGGTGCAGGGGTGGCTGGACGTGTTCGCGGTCGGCGACGTGAACGACGCCACCGAGGTCAAGATCACCCCGGCCGCGCTCGCCCAGGCCGACCTGGCCGCACACAACATCCGCGCCTATCTGAACAGCGCCGGCAAGCACCGCAAGGAGCCCCGCTCCTACCGTGCGGTCCACCGCACCCCGCTCATCGTCCCGTTCGGCCCGGCCGACGGAGTGACGATGCTGCCCGTGCCGGGCGGCGAGACGGCGGTCCTCGGCGGCCGCACCACCACGCTGGCCAAGGCAAAGACGCTCATGACGCCCTACATGAGGCGACAGCTCGGCTACACCGCGGCGTGACCCTGCCGTATCGAAACCCCGGCGCCGGGTACTCGGTTCCCTTACCGAGCCCGCCCCGGGCTCGTACCGGACCTCCGTGCGGCGAACGGAGTGGGCATGACGCAGAACCAGCAGAGCGTGACACCGGCCCCGCGACCCGATCTTGCCGAGCTGCGCCCGGTCGGGAACAGCCCGGGTGAGCCGGCGCCGGGCGGATCGCGTTCGCTGAACAGCCAGGAGCTGCCCCACGACCGCAGCCAGGCGATCCTGGAGGCGGCCAAACAGGTGGGTGCGCTGCTGAAGCGCAAGGGGCACAGATTCGCCCTGGCCGGCAGCGTGGCGGTGTACGCCCACGGCGGGAGCGGTCATCTGCAGCACGACGCCGACTTCTGCGTGCTGCGCGCGGACGCCGACGCGGTCGCGGACACACTCGCCGAGGCGGGCCTCGCGGTCCGTACGCCGCCCGAGGACTGGCTGATGAAGACGACGTGCCTCGGACAGGAGATCGACTTCCTCTTCGAGATGGCACACCGCCCGGTCACCACGGACGTGCTGGCCCGCGCGCAGGACGTCCCGGTCGACTCGGTGCACATGCCCGTCCTCGCGCCGACCGACTTGATGCGCGGGCTGATCGAGGCCTTCTCGGAGCACTACTGCGACTTCGGGCCGGTGCTCGCCGCCGCCCGCGCCCTGCGCGAGAAGGTCGACTGGGAGGACGTACGCGGCTCCTGCGGGGACGAGCCGATGCCGGCCGCGTTCTTCTTCCTCCTGGAGCGCCTCAACGTGATCGCCCCAAGGGAGCAGCCCCGATGAGCCGCCCCGGCACCGAGCCGGCCCAGGGCCCGGGCGGCGCGCAGAACCTGGACTACCTCGTGGCCCATCTGACGGACCACCTGGCCGCCGGGCCCCTCGGCGAGCTGGGGGTGCGTATCGAGATCCGCGGCGAGGCGATCCTGCTGACCGGCACCGTGCCGTCCGCCCGGTACCGCGACGACGTCCTGCGCACCGCCCGCGCGGAATTGGTGGGACACCCGGTGCACTGCGACATCGTGGTCGCGGACAGCGCCGCGCCCGACCACGCCGAGGAGGTCGAATGATCCGGATCGCGGCCGTCGGGGACATCCACATGGGCCCCGAGAGCCAGGGCGTGCTGCGGCCCTCGTTCGAGACCCTGCAGGAGAGCGCCGACGTCCTGCTGCTCGCCGGGGACCTCACCAGGCACGGCACCCCCGAGGAGGCCCAGGTCGTCGCACGGGAGATCAAGGACCTGGCCGTTCCCGTGGTCGCGGTCCTGGGCAACCACGACCATCATGCCGACTGCCCGGAGGAGGTCACCGCCGTGCTCCAGGACGCGGGCGCGCGGGTCCTGGAGGGCCGGGCCGCCGTGGTGGAGAACGGCTCCGCGCGGATCGGCGTGGCCGGTACGAAGGGGTTCGGCGGCGGGTTCGTAGGCCGCTGCGCGGGCGAGTTCGGCGAGCCGATCATGAAGGAGTTCGTCCGCTACTCGCGGCGCAGCGCGGACAGCCTGCGGGCTTCCCTGGAGGAGCTGCAGGGGCAGGACTGCGACGTACGCATCGCCCTGACCCACTTCTCGCCGGTGCCGGACACACTGGCGGGGGAGCCTCCCGAGATCTATCCGTTCCTTGGCAGCTATCTGCTGGCGGAGGCCATCGACACGGCGGGCGCCGACCTCGCGGTGCACGGGCACGCCCACCTCGGCACCGAGCACGGCATGACCAGCGGGGGCGTGAAGGTGCGCAACGTCGCCCAGCCGGTCATCGGCCGGGCGTTTCACGTCTACCACCTCGCGCGGCCCGACCGGTCGACGGCCGGCGCGTCGGGCGGCAGGGCGGGCTGAGCCCGCCGTTTCGGCGCCCCTGCGCCCCGCTCCTGCGCACCGCCCCGGTGTGGGCGAGGCCACGTCGTGCACGAGGCGAAGGACATGTCGGACGCCCGGATCGCCGGGCTACCGTGTGAGGGATCCCCGTTCCCGCCAGTACCTCGGACGGCCCTGCAGTGCTCGCAGATCTCTCCCCGCTCATCGCGGCGACCACCCAATGGCTGACGTGTTCCTACCCCGCATGCGGTGGCGCGCTCGCCGCCGCCCTCGGCGAGGTGCAGGCCCGCCAGGCCGTCACTGCGGCGGCATGGCTGCGCTACCCGACGCCGACGGACGCCGCCCTCGTCGCGATGGCCGGGCCCGGCGGGTCGGCCGGCCTGGACTGGATCACCGGCGCAGACACCGCCACGCCGGACCACGCGGACGACTTCGCCTGGCGCACCTGGGTGGACGAGGTGGTGGCGAGCTGGGCGGCCTGCCTGCTCACCGACACCGACCTGGCCCGGCTGGCGGTCACCGAGATCGCCGAGGGCACTCACGCGACCGGCGTGCCGGTCGAATTCCGCCGCCTGGTGGCCCCGGACACGCAGGACCGCCAGGCAGCGGCACTGCTGCGCCACCCGGACCTCCTCGACCCGGTGGCCGCGCTCCACCGCCCCGCCCTCCACGCGCGCCTCGACCCGGGCCGGGCGCTCATCGCCTGAGCCTTCGGCTGAGCGCCCCCGCCTGAGCTGCTCTTGCCGGAGCGCGCCCGTGCCTCAGTGTTCTGGCCCGAGCGTGCGTGCCTGAGCGGTGCAGCGCCCGAGCGTGCGTCGTGTCTGAGCCGTGCTCGCCCGAGCGCGCCCCTGCATGCCCTGTTCTCGCCCGGGCGGCCGCCGAGTCCAGAGCCGGGTTGCCGCCTGGGGGAAGTACGGGTCAGTCCTTCTTGCCGCGTCCCGACAGCGCGTCGCGCAGCCGGTCGACCAGGCCGGTCCCCGGAGCCAGCAGCTTGTTCGCCGGCGGCGTGTCCGGGGCGGACGGGTGGGGGCGGGTCGGCGCCACCTTCTTCGCCTGACGCACCTTGTCGCCCAGCTGGTCCAGCGTCTCCGGGGAGCACGCCGCGCGCAGCCTCGGGAAGAGGTTCTGCTCCTCGTCGGCCAGATGCGAGCGGACCTCGGTCATCAGCATCCCGATGAGCCGGTCGAAGTCGGGGTCACCGGCGTCGCATCCCTCCAGGTCCTTCATGAGCCGCTCGGCCCGGGAGTGGTCGTCGATCTCCCGGTCGACGATGGCATCCCCGCCCGCCACATGCTCACGCACGGCCGGGTACAGATAGATCTCCTCGGCCACCGAATGCCGCACCAGCTCGATCGTGGCCTGGTCGGCGTACACCTTGCGGTCCTTGTCACCGGACGGAAGCGCCTCGATCCGGCCGAAGAACTCCTCGACCTCGCGGTGATCGGTCACCAGCTCGTCGATGACGTTCCCACCATGACCCATTGCTCTCCACCTCCAGAATCGGGCGGCGGTCCGGTCGGACGCGCCGCGGACTCCGAGTGCCCGCACCCGGCGGGCTCACACGAAGGGCGGCACAACGGAAAGGACGGCCGCTGCCACGGCATCCCGCAGACGCCGTGACGACGACGCCCCCGAGAGCTGTCCCGCCGAGCAGGCCGCCTAGGGTGCGGGCATGACGTCGCAGGCATACCTCTCCGAACTGTTCTCCCTGGAAGGCCGGGTCGCCGTGGTGACCGGTGGCAGTTCCGGCATCGGCCGGGCCATTGCCGAGGCCCTCGCCCGCGCGGGCGCGAGTGTCGTGGTCGTGGCACGCAGGGAGGCCGAACTGGCCGCGACGGTCAGCGAGTTGGAGGCCCAAGGCTGCCGGGCGGCCCGGGTGAGCGCCGATCTGGGCACGCGCGACGGTGTGCGGGCGGCTGCCGAGGAGGCGGTCGGGGCATTCGGTGAGCCCGACATCCTCGTCAACTGCGCCGGGATCAATCTGCGGCCGCCGATGGGCGAGCTGGGCGAGGACGTGTGGGACACCACGATGGCCGTGAACCTGAACGCGCCCCACCTGCTGGGGCAGCGCTTCGGGCCCGGCATGGCCGAGCGGGGCTTCGGGCGGATCATCCACATCACCTCCCAGCAGGCCCACCGGGCGTTCGTCCAGAGCGGCGCCTACGGCGTGTCCAAGGGGGCGCTGGAGTCGCTGGCCCGATCCCAGGCCGAGGCCTGGTCGCCCTACGGCGTCACCTGCAACACGCTCGTGCCGGGGTTCGTGATGACGCCGCTCAACACTCGCCTGTCGTCCGACCCCGAGAAGGTGGCGGCGCTCGCGGCGCGCACGATGGTCGGACGCAACGGCCTGGCCGAGGACTTCGCCGGCGCGGCGGTGTTCCTCGCGAGCGGCGCCTCCGCCTACGTCACCGGGCAGGCGATCTTCGTCGACGGCGGGTTCTCCGTGCACTGAGCCCCGCGGGGGCCGTCGCGTCAGCGCAGGTCGAGCCGCATCAGGATGCGGGGGTGACCGGCCAGCACGGAGGTCGTGTCGGCGGCGTGGACGAAGCCGGCACGTTCGAAGTTCTTCCGGATGCCGGCGTACGCCATCGTCAGGTCGACCCTCGCGTCACCGTTGTCGAGGGGGTACGCCTCGATCACCGGGGCGCCCCGGTCTCGGGCGAACTCGACCGCGCCGGCGATCAGGGCGTGCGTGATCCCCTGCTTGCGGTGGCCGGGGCGGACACGGATGCACCACAGCGACCAGACCGGCAGGTCGTCGACGTGCGGGATCTTGCGGTTGCGCGCGAAGGACGTGGCCGAGCGCGGTGCCACCGCGGCCCAGCCGACCGGCTCGTCACCGTCGTAGGCGATCACTCCGGGAGGAGGATCGGCGCGGCACAACTCCGCGACGTACTCACCGCGGGCCGGCCCTCGCAGCTCGTTGTTGAGCTTGGACGGGATCCGGTAGCTCAGGCACCAACACACGTTTGCCGCGGGTGACTTCGGGCCCAGCACCGCGCGGACGGCCTCGAAGTCCGATGCCGGGCGGACGTCCATGGTCATGGCACCACCCTGTCACGGCGCGCTCGCGTGCGCCGCGTGGTGGCACAGCGCGATGCGGGTACCCGAGGCGCATGAAGTGGCAACAGGTGGATGCCTCTCCGGCGTCGGTGTACGTCATGGTGCTGGCTCCTGGCGAGGACGCCCTCGCCGAGATCACCGGCTTCGCCCGGGAGCAGGGGCTCGGGGCGTCCCAGGTGACGGCCGTGGGGGCCTTCTCACGGGCCGTCGTGGGGTGGTTCGACCGGGCTGCGAAGGACTATCGCCGCATCGGGGTCGACGAGCAGTGCGAGGTCCTGTCCCTTCTGGGGGACATCGCCGTCGGCGAGGACGGACCCACCGCACACCTGCACGCCGTACTGGGCCTGTCGGACGGCACGACGCGCGGCGGCCATCTGCTGGAGGGCCGGGTGTGGCCGACCCTGGAGGTGATCGTCCGCGACAGCCCGGCTGCCCTGGCGAAGATCCACCGGCCTGAACTGGGGCTTGCGCTGATCGACCCGGAATCGCCGATCGACCCGGAGTGACGTCACGCCAGGGTGCGTCACACCGTGGCGCGGAACCTGTGCAGCATGTCCGCGACCTCTGTCTCCGAGAGCCGGCCGAAGTCCTCGTACCACTCGCCGACCGCGTGCAGGGACGCCGGCTGCTCCAGGCACACGAGGTCGTCGTACTGGGTTCGCAGGGCGGTCAGGGTTCGCGGGCTGCCGACGGGGACGGCCAGGACCAGGCGGGCAGGGCGGTGGTGGCGCAGGAAGTGCAGAGCCGCCGTGGCGGTGAGGCCGGTGGCCAGGCCGTCGTCGACGAGGACGATCGTGCGGCCGTCGACGGACGGGAGCGGGTGGCGGCCGCGGTAGACGTACTCGAGGCGGTGCAACTCGTTGCGCTCGCGGGCGACGACATCGCCGAGCCGGTCCTCGGACAGATGCATCATGGCCAGACTCTGCCGGTCGTACAGCGGCGGATCGTCGGCGACGATCGCCCCGATCGGCGTCTCCGGCCGGATCGGTGTGCTGATCTCGCGGGCCACGAGCACGTCCAGCGGGGCGTGCAGAGCACGGGCCACCTCGACCGCGACCGGCACGCCACCGGCCGGCAGGGCCAGCACGAGCGGATCGATCAGATCACCGGAGTCGGCCCACTCGACCAGCCGCAGGGCGAGTTCCTGTCCGGCGTGGGTACGGTCACGGAACGGCACGGCGCACCTCCCTCGCGCTCGGCGCGGTCGCCGGGTGCCCGGCGCGGCGGTCCGTGAAACGACGCACGGTCCGCGACATGAGCGCCGGGGAGGAGTGCGCCGGCGTCCGGGAGGGAGTGCGAGCGTCCGGAGGACGGCCGGGACGACGATGCGCACATGAGGCGGGCGAACACATGAGGGACGGCGGAGCGGGTACGCGGATCATGCGGCGCGTACCGGACGGACGGGCACGACACGGCAAGGGGATGGACCATGACTGACCCCCACTTCGAGAGCGGTGCCTTCGCGGCACAGCAGGCTCTGCGCACGGTCGTCGAGAATGGCGTGGACGAGGCGGCGCTGAGCACGCTGGCCCACAGCGAGGTACTGGTACCGGCGGCTGCGGACGCGGAGGGGCCGGCCCCCAAGGCACTGACGCTTCCGGTGTTCGAACAGGAGGACGGGACCGAACTGGTGCCGGTCTTCACCACCCAGGAACGCATGGAGCAGGCCCTGCCCCGGATGCACCGGCACCGCAGCGTGCAACTCGGTGCCCTCGCCCACGGCTGGCCCTCCGACAACCTCTCCCTCGTGATCGACGCGGGCACCCCCGAGCAGCTCGCGCTGACGGCCCACGGCGTCAAGGCGCTCCTGGACCGGGAAGACGGCTGACCGGCTGACCTCGCTTTTCGGCAGCTGCGAGGCGGGAACCCGGCCAGTCGTCCGTGCCCGCCAGCGGTCAGGAGGCCGTCGTGACCGATCCGCAGTACAGCCGGCAGAACCCGGCCACCCAGCACCCGCAGCCCGAATTCCCCGCACAGGACCAGCCCCATCCCGGGTGGACGGGGCCGATGGACCCGCCGCCCGATCACGGTGAGGAGAGCTATCGCGGCAGCGGCCGGCTGGACGGCCGCAAGACCGTCGTCACCGGCGGCGACTCCGGCATCGGACGGGCGGTGGCGCTGGCCTTCGCCCGGGAGGGCGCCGACGTGCTGATCACCCACCTCCAGGAGGAGGCGGACGAGGCACGCGAGACGTCCCGGCTCGTCGAGGACGCCGGCCGCAAGGCGGTCGCCGTCCCCTGCGACATCCGGGACGAGGACAACTGCCGGACCCTGATCGAGCGCGCCGTCGCGGAGTTCGGGCGCATCGACATCCTGGTGAACAACGCCGCCTACCAGATGTCCCAGCCGGACGGCATCGAGGCGATCACCACCGAGCAGTTCGACCGGGTCATGCGCACCAACCTCTACGGCATGTTCTGGCTGACGAAGTTCGCGCTGCCGCACATGCCCGAAGGCGGCAGCGTCATCAACTCGACCTCGGTGCAGGCCTACAAGCCGAGTCCGCATCTGCTGGACTACGCGATGACGAAGGGCGCGATCGTGACCTTCACCCAGGGGCTGGCCCAGATGGTCGTCGACCGGGGCATCCGGGTGAACGCGGTCGCACCGGGGCCGGTGTGGACGCCGCTGATCCCCGCGACGATGCCCGACACGGTCGAGTTCGGAAAGCAGAGCCCGCTGGGCCGCCCGGCACAACCCGCCGAACTGGCCCCGGCGTACGTCTATCTCGCCTCCCAGGAAGCCAGCTTCGTCACCGCCGAGATCCTCAACGCCACGGGCGGAACGCCGCTGCCGTAGCCGGGGGACGCGACCGATGCCGACAGAGGAGGACCGTCGTATGACCAGGCCGAGCCGGGTGGGGGACGGTACGGACACCACGGCGCCACCGCTCTCCTACGCCGTGGTCGTGCCGACCCGGTTGCGCGACACCCTCGCGGACTGCCTGGGCGCGCTCGCCGCCGCGACCGGAGCGCCGCCGGACGAGATCGTCCTCGTCGACGACCGTCGCGGGCCGGACCACGGTGACCTGGGCCATCCGCTCGACGTGCTCGGCGACCTGCGGGCCCGCACCACGGTGGTGCGCAGCGGCGGACACGGCCCGGCGGTCGCGCGCAACGCCGGTCTGCGGGGCGTGCGTACCGCTGACTGGGTCGTCTTCCTCGACGACGACGTGCAGGTGGGACCGCACTGGTGCGAGCAGGTGGTGCGGGACCTGGCCGAGGCGCCGTCGACCACGGCGGGCGTCCAGGGCGTGATCACGGTGCCGCTGCCCGGCGGGCGCCGCCCCACCGACTGTGAGCGCCGCACCGCGGGCCTGGCCACGGCCCGGTGGATCACCTCCGACATGGCCTACCGCGCCGACGTCCTCAGGGAGGTCGGCGGCTTCGACGAACGCTTCCGGCACGCGCAGCACGAGGACACCGACCTCGCCCTGCGCGTCCTGGACGCCGGCTGGGGCATCCGGCGAGGCCGGCGCACCACCCGCCACCCCGTCCGTCCCGCCGACCGGTGGGACTCCCTGCACGACGAGCGCGGCAACGCCGACGACGCGCTCATGGTCCGGCTGCACGGCCCCGACTGGTGGTACAAGACGGCGTCGCCGCGCGGCCGTATCCGCGCCCATGCGGCGGTCACCTCGGCGGGCGTCGCCGCCTGCGCCCTCCTCGCGGCCCGAAGGCCCGCGGCCGCAGGCCTCGCGGCAGGTGCCTGGACCCTCGGCACCGCCCGTTTCGCCTGGAAACGGATCGCTCCCGGGCCCCGGACCCGGTACGAGGTCGACACGATGCTCGTGACCAGCGTCCTCATCCCGCCCGCCGCCGTCTGCCACCGCCTCGGCGGATTGTGGCGCCATCGAACGGCCCGCCCCTGGCGAGAGGTGACGAGGAGTTCCGGGCCCGCCGTCCCGACGAACTGACCGGCGCGGCACCCGGCGGGCCTGTGCCCAGCACACCCGAACGGGTGCCGCGTGTGGTCCGCGTGACGACGGGTACTGCGGCGCACATGACCGACATCGAACTCAAGAGCTCCGCGTTCGACCACCACGCGATGATCCCGCGGCGGTACGCCCTGGAAGGGGAGAACCTCTCCCCGCCGCTGGCCTGGTCCGGAGTACCCGACGAGGCGGCGGAGCTGGCCCTGCTGTGCGAGGACCCGGACGCCCCGTCGGGGACCTTCGTGCACTGGCTGGTCACCGGTATCGATCCGCACGCGGACGGACTGCCGGCCGGCGGAACGACCCCCGGCAGCCACCCGCACACGAACGGCTACGGAGAATCGGGGTGGGGCGGCCCCCTGCCCCCGGTGGGCGATGACGCGCACCGGTACTTCTTCCGCCTGTACGCCCTCCCGGGCCCCGTTTCCGTCCCGGAGGCGGCCTCGGCCGTGGAGGCCCACCGGGTGTTCGACGAGCAGCAGCTCGCCAGCGGAACACTCATCGGGCTCTACAAACGGTGACGGCCGGGCTGCGTTTCCGGCGCGCAGAGCGCATGGTGGTGGCATGAGCACGCGTCCCCCCGTGGTGGTGCAGCCGCCGGCGTCGGACGGCGGGCGTCAGGTGACGATCCGCGGCGAGCCGACCGGCACCGCATACAGCCTGTTCGACGTCATGGACCTGGTGCACCGCGCCGGCCTCCCCGGCGAGGACCGGGCCGTCGACGACCCCGACCTGATCGAGTGGCGCGGCGGCGGGCCGTACGACTGGAACGGCACCGACACGTCCGACACGTCCGACACGGCAAACGGGTGAACGCGGGACCGGCCCCACCCTCGGAGGTCTGAGGTTCCCGTCGGAGCGCCGCTGACCTTGACTGAAGGCAGCAGGTCCGAACGGGACCACTACCTCACGGGGGACCACATGAACCGCAGGACGAGCATCTTCGCGGCCGGCCTCGCCACCACCGTTTCCGCCCTGGCCCTCACCGTCGGCGCATCGGCCGCCCCGGCCCAGGCCGCCCCGGCCGGCGATGCCGCCGCCGTGGCGGGCACCGTCGACTGCGACGGCTGGGTGCACAACAACAACCCGGACCACGGCATCGCGGGCTGCAAGAACAACACCGACCGCACCGTCACCTTCCGCGCCGAGGTCGTCTGCGGCTGGGCCCCGGACGTCTCCGGCCAGTGGGTGACGCTGGCGCCGGGCCAGTACGGCGAGTCGTCGGGCGTCTGCGCGATCTACAGCTCCGGCGTCGGCAGCGTCGGCTGGAGCATCCAGTAGGGCCCGAAGCCGACGGGGTGTCCGACACGGATGGGCGGGGTACGCGGCGACGGACGGAAGGGGAAGCCCATGCAGTTCCGTGACCGCGCGGAGGCCGGGCGTGAGCTGGCCGAGCAGCTGCGTGTCCGGCAGGACAAGGGCCTCCTTCCGCATCCCGTGGTCCTCGCGCTGCCACGCGGCGGCGTCGCGGTCGCCCGGGAGATCTCCCGGGCGCTGCAGGCCCCGCTGGACGTGCTCGTCGTACGCAAGATCGGCGCCCCGTTCCACGAGGAGTTCGGGGTCGGCGCGCTCGCGGGCGACGGGCCTCCGCTCTTCGACGAGCAGACGCTGCTGCGGCTCGGGTTGAACGAGGCCGACCTGGCGCCGGTGGTGGAGCGGGAACGGCACGAGCTGCGGCGGCGCGAGGAGCGCTATCGGCAGGGCCGTCCGGCTCCCGAGCTGCGTGGCCGTACGGCCGTCGTCGTCGACGACGGAGTCGCGACCGGCTCAACCGCACGCGTCGCCCTGCGCGCCCTACGGGCCCGGCACCCCGAGCATCTGGTGCTTGCCGTGCCGGTCTGCGCACCCGAGGCGGCCGAGGAACTGCGCCGGGAGGTCGACGACTTCGTCTGCCTGCACCAGCCAGGACTGTTCAGCTCGGTCGGAGAGTGGTACGAGGATTTCGGCCAGCTGACCGACGCCGATGTGCTGGAAGCACTGGGCGGCGAGTGAGCGTCGGACGGAGCGGGCCGTTCAGCGGGCGGCTCGGGTGACGGGCTTCGTCAGGGTGAGCGCGCCGTCCGCCTCGAGGGCGAGGTGGACGCCGTGACTGATGCCGTCGAGGGTGGCGTGCAGCCACGTGCGGTCCTCGGGCGGGGCGGCCTCCAGGCGCATGCGGCGGGCGAGCAGCGGCACCATGCGCAGCCCGACGAGTTCGCCCGTGTCCGCCGCCACCGTCACGAAGCAGGCGAGGCGCAGGTCGTCGCGGTACTGCTCGTAGCCCGGGATGCCCTCGCAGTCGTCGATGAAGTCGCCGCAACCGTGCAGGATCAGCCGGCCGCGGTGCACCTCGACGGGGCGGGGATGGTGCGAGGAGTGACCGTGGACGACATCGGCCCCGCCGTCCACCAGGGCGTGCGCGAAACGGCGCTGGTCCCGCGGGACGGCGTAGCCCCAGTTGGATCCCCAGTGCACGGACACGACCACGAGGTCGTCGGCCCGCTTCACCTGCCGTATGTGCCGTACCGCTTCTGCGGCCGCGGTCGGCGACAACGCGGGAACGTGGGCGACGCCGGGCCGGTCCGCAGTCGCCGCCCAGGCCGCGGGGACGCCGCTGCTGCCGGCGCCGAGGGCGAAGACGAGCACGCGTCCGCCGTGGGGGAGCGGGAGTGCCACGGGCGCGTACGCCTCCTCGGCGCTGCGCCCCGCGCCGGCCGTGCGCAGACCCGCTCCATGGAGCACGTCGAGAGTCTCCTCCAGGCCCGCGCCGCCGAAGTCGAGCACGTGGTTGTTGGACAGGACGCACACGTCGGGCCGGGCGACGGTGAGGGCCGGCAGGTTGGCGGGATGCATGCGGTAGTGGACCGCCTTTCCGGGCTCGAACGTGTCGCTGCACGTCACCGACGTCTCCAGATTGACGATCCGCACGTCCGGACCGCCCGACTCCAGCAGCCCCAGCGCCTCGCCCCACGGCCACGACGGGTCGACGGGCGCCGGGATCGGTCCGTTCACCGCCTCCGCCATGCTCACGTAGGAGCGGGCGTCCGTGACGTACCCCTCCCGCAGCGCCGGGTCGCCGGGCCGGGCCAGGATCTGGTCGACGCCGCGTCCGAGCATCACGTCACCGCAGACGAACAGCGTCACCGTGCCGCCGCTCATGTCTCCACCGTACGGGGGGTACGGCGGTGACGAGGGGCCTGCCCTTCCTGCGGGCGGCGCGCCCTCACACGTCCACGGTCACCGCGCACGACCACCCGTACGGATCCGGCCCGATGTGCAGCCCGTGCCAGGAGACGCCCTTCGGGGAGGCGCCGGTGGCCTGTACGTCCGCCAGGTCGGCGAGTGCGAGCCGTACGTCGAGGGCGCCGTCCGAGGTGGCGGCCTCCAGGTCGACGGGCACCCGGCCGTCCGCGTCCAGCCGGAGGGCGACCTCGTCGAGCAGGGCGCTCAGCAGCCGTTCGTCGTCCTCCTCGGCGAGCCGCACCCGTTCCATGGAGGTGGGCCGCACCGCCGTCACGTCGGCGAAGCACTCCACCATGCCCAGCGCCGCCTCCACCAGGCAGCGCTCGCGGCTGACGCCCCAGGCCTCGATCCGTACGTCGTCCGGGTGGGGCACCGCCCGATGGCCGCTTCCACCGCGCCGCCGGGTCTGGATGTCGTCGTCCGTGTCGCCGACCATCGGCACCACCTGATCCGCTCATGCCGTCCGGGCCGCTCAGGGCCACACGGATAGGGGTACCCGTCTCAGGGCGCGGCGTACCGCCGGGGAGGAGGGAGCCGACATGCCGGACATGGAACGGGACGAGGCGCGCAGCCGGTTCGCCGGGGTGCCGGTGGCTCGGCTGGCGACGGTCGATCCGGAGGGCCGCCCGCATCTGGTCCCGGTCGTGTTCGCGCTGCGCGGCGACGAGATCGTCACCGCCGTCGACCACAAGCCGAAGCGGTCCCAGCGGCTCAGGCGGCTGCACAACATCGCCGGGCACCCGTCTGTCTGTCTGCTGGCGGACGTGTACGACGACGACTGGGACCGCCTGTGGTGGGTCAGGGCGGACGGCGACGCCCGGATTCTGCCGCCGGACGCGACCGACGGGGCGGCGCGTGACGAGTACGCCGCCGCCGTCGAGTCGCTGCGGCAGAAGTACCCCCGCCACTACGAGGCACGGCCGCCCGCAGGGCCGGTGATCGTGATCACCGTCGTGCGCTGGAACGGCTGGCGGGCCGCACGGGACGCCGGGTGAATCACCCGGGCGAATCACGCCGCCTGAGTCACGCCGAGTGAATCAACGGGCGCAGACCCATTGACCTTGACCATCCATGAACATAATCTCCGTCTTCATATGTAGACGACGTCTTCATCTGAGGACCCCGTTCAGCGGGGTGAACATAGGCGGCCGGCGTTCAAAGGAGAACTGACATATGCCGCTCGTGGTGGTCGGGATCAGCGTCCTGGTCCTGCTCGTCCTGATGACCAAACTCCGGCTGAACGGCTTCGCCGCCCTGCTCCTGGTGGCGGTGGGCGTCGGCCTGGTCCAGGGGATCGGGCTGGAGAAGATCCCGGACGTCCTCGCCGAGGGCATCGGCGACCAGATCGGCGACACCATGCTCACCATCGGGCTCGGTGCCATGGTCGGCCGGGTGATGGGGGACTCCGGCGCCGCGCAGCGAATAGCCGGCCGGCTTCTCGACGTGTGCGGGCCGCGCTGGGTGCAGGTGGCCATGGTGCTGACGGCCATGCTCATCGGCGTCACGATGTTCTACGAGGTGGCCTTCGTCATCATCGTGCCGATCGCCTTCACCCTCGTCCGGGTCACCCGGGCCAACCTGCTGTGGGTGGGGTTGCCCATGTCGATCGCCCTGTCCACCATGCACAGCTTCCTGCCGCCCCACCCGGGCCCCACCGCGGTGGCCGCCACCTTCCACGCGTCCGTCGGACTCACCCTGTTCTACGGCCTGTTCATCGCCGTCCCGGTCGGCGCGTTCATCGCCCTGCTGTGGCCGCGCCTCCCGTTCGTCCGGGCGATGAACCCGTCCATCCCCAAGGGCCTGGTCAGCGACCGTGTCTTCGAGGACGACGAGATGCCCGGCATGGGCTGGTCGCTGTCCGTCGCCCTGCTGCCCGTGGTCCTCATCGCCGGCGCCGCGGTGACCGACCTCGCCGCCTCCGGCGACAACGGCCCGCTGCACTTCATCGCCTTCATCGGATCCGCGCCGATCGCCCTGCTGCTCACCCTGCTCGTGGCGATCTGGGCGTTCGGCCCGCGCATCGGCCGCAGCCTCGCCGAGGTCAGCGCCTCGTGCAAGGAGGCCGCCCAGGCGATGGCGATGATCCTGCTCGTCATCGGCGCGGGCGGTGCCTTCAAGAACGTCCTCGTCGAGGGCGGCATCTCCGACTACATCAAGGAAGCAACCGACGGCTGGTCGATCTCCCCGATCCTGCTGGCATGGCTGATCGCGGCCATCCTCCGCATCGCCCTCGGCTCCGCGACCGTCGCCGTCGTCACCGCGTCCGGTGTGGCGCTGCCCCTGCTCGCGGGCAGTGGCGTCCACCCCGAGGTGATGGTGCTCGCCGTCTCCTGCGGCTCGATCGCCTTCTCCCACGTCAACGACCCGGGATTCTGGATGTTCAAGGAGTACTTCAACCTGTCCGTCCTCGACGCGATCAAGGCGCGCACCACATACACGACGGTGCTCGCACTTCTCGGGCTGGGTGGCGTCCTGGTCCTGGAACCGGTCCTCGACGCCCTCGGCATCTGACCGACCACCCCCTCACGAGAACGGCATCCGCCAGCCATGACCCAGCCCGTCGTCACCAGCTTCGCCGTCCATCCGGTCGCCGGCCACGACTCGATGCTCCTCAACCTCTCCGGCGCGCACGCCCCGTACTTCACCCGCAACGTCGTCGTCATCGAGGACTCAGAAGGGCGTACGGGCCTCGGTGAGGTGCCCGGCGGCGAGAAGATCACCCGGACCCTGCGCGACGCCGAACGCCTGGTCGTCGGCGCGCGCGTGGGTGACCACAAGCGTGTCCTGCGTGCCATCGAGTCCGCCTTCGCCGACCGCGACACGGGCGGTCGCGGCGCCCAGACCTACGACCTGCGCACCACCGTCCACGCGGTCACCGCCGTCGAGTCGGCCCTCCTCGACCTGCTCGGCCAACACCTCGAAGTCCCGGTCGCCGCCCTCCTCGGCGACGGGCAACAGCGCGACTCCGTACGGGTACTCGGCTACCTCTTCTACGTCGGCGACCCGGACCGGACCGACCTGGACTACGTCCGCGCCCCGGACGCGGACGTCGACTGGTACCGCATCCGGCACGAGGAGGCACTCACCCCCGAGGCGATCGTCCGGCAGGCCGAGGCCACCTACGACCACTACGGCTTCCGCGACTTCAAGCTCAAGGGCGGAGTCCTGCCCGGCGCGGAGGAGGTCAAAGCCGTCACCGCGCTCAAGGACCGCTTCCCCGAGGCACGGATCACCCTCGACCCGAACGGCGCCTGGTCGCTGCGCGAGGCGGTCGAGCTGTGCCGTCCGCTCCTGGGCACCCTCGCCTATGCCGAGGACCCCTGCGGGGCCGAAGGCGGCTACTCGGGGCGCGAGATCCTCGCGGAGTTCCGCAGGGCCACCGGGCTGCCCACGGCGACCAACATGATCGCCACGGACTGGCGTCAGCTGACCCACGCCCTGGCCCTGCAGTCGGTGTCCATCCCGCTCGCCGACCCGCACTTCTGGACCATGCAGGGCTCGGTGCGCGTCGCCCAGCTGTGCAACGCGATGGGGCTGACCTGGGGCTGCCACTCCAACAACCACTTCGACATCTCCCTGGCGATGATGGCCCACTGCGGTGCGGCGGCACCCGGCGACTACAACGCCCTGGACACGCACTGGATCTGGCAGGAGGGGCTGGAGCGGCTCACCGTGGAGCCGCCGAGGATCGCCGGCGGCGAGGTCGCCGTACCGGACACGCCCGGACTCGGCATCCGGCTGGACATGGACCGGCTCCTGGCCGCCCACGAGCTCTACGAGGAGAAGGCGCTGTCGGGCCGGGACGACGCCGTCGGCATGCGGTACCTGATCGACGGCTGGACCTTCGACGCCAAGCGGCCCTGCCTCGTGCGCTGAACCTCGCCGGGTGCTCTCAGATCATGGTCAGGGAGCGTCGCGCTCGCTGTCCCGGGCCGGTTCGGTGACCGCGATGCTGCCCTGGGCCACGGCGCACAGGGTCGTGGTGCCGTCGGCGGCGACCGTCGTCAGATCGCAGCGGCACACCGCACGCGTACGGCCGGCCCGGATCACCCGGGCATGGGCGCGCAGGGTCTCGCCCTTGGCGGGGCGCAGGAAGTCGATGGTGAATCCGGCGGTCATCACACCGAAGCCGACCGCGGCGCCCGCGGCGAACGACAGCGCGTTGTCCGCCGCGTAGCCGAGCAGACCGCCGTGGGCGAAGCCGTGCTGCTGCAGCAGATCCTCACGGAGGTCCAGTTCGAGTGTTGCCTCGCCGTCCCCGAAGGCCGTGAGCCTGGCACCCAGCAGCACGCTGAAGGGTTGGGCGGCCAGCACCTTGCGGGCCAGGGGCAGATCGAGAGTGTTGTCCACGAGACCACCGTCCACCGTCGTCGTAGGTCACTTCAACAGGGTCACTTCACTAGTGAAGTGAGGATGGCGGCGTCCCGTCCCGTCTGTCAACATCGGTCCATGCCCGAGCCCGATCAGCGACTGTTCTTCCTGCTCCAGCGGGCGGCGCACCAGCTGCGCACCGCCACCGACCGGCGCCTGCTGGCCACCGCCGGGATCACCACGGCCCAGCTCGGCGCGCTGTTCGCGATCCGTGACGAGCCGGGCATCACCCAGCAGGCGCTGGCCCGCACCCTCGGGCTGCGCGAGTCCGCCGTCACCGGGCTGGTCGGCCGCCTCACCGCGGCCGGTCTGGTCGCCAAGAGGGCGCATCCGCGGGAACACCGCGCCGTGGTGCTGGGGTTGACCGGCGACGGGGCCGCCGCACTCGACGCCGCGCAGCCGGAGGTCGACCGGTTCAACGCCGAGGCGCGGGCGCTGCTGGGCGAGGACGGGTTCACGCGGACGGCGGCGGCGATGCGCGCACTGGCCTCTTGGGAGTCCCCTGACCCGTAGGCCCGCCACTATCGTGAGGCCATGTACTCGACGCGGGTCTCCTGGCATGTGAACGCCTCACGCGCGGCCGTCTACCGGGCGCTGCTGGACGCGGACGCCGTCGAGAAGTGGCGGGTTCCGGACGGCATGAGCGGGCATGTGCACGAGTTCGAGGGGCGCGAAGGCGGGGCGTTCCGGGTCTCGCTCACCTATGACCTGCCGACCGGCGCCGGGAAGTCGGACGCACACACCGACACCTACCACGGCCGCTTCGTGCGGCTCGTGCCGGACGAACAGGTCGTCGAGGAGGTCGAGTTCGAGACCGACGACCCCGCCCTGCGCGGCCTGATGACGATGACCACCACCCTCACCGACGCCGACGGCGGCACGGACGTCGTCGTCGTGCACGAGGGAATCCCCGACGTGGTGCCGGCCGCGGACAACGAGACCGGCACGCGGATGGCGCTGGCGAACCTCGCCCGGCTGGTCGAGGCCGGATCACGGTGATCCGTCCGGGAGTTACGTGATCTTTGCCTGGGGTTCGCCGCCCGTATGAAAGCGCTCGCTTTCATGGGTATGCATGGACACCGAACTGCTGTCAGGGTTGCGCGTCGACTACACCGACCAGGACGACCCCGTGCTGATCCGGCCGGACGGAAGCCCGGTGGACACATGGCGCGAGAACTACCCGTACGACAAGCGCATGGAGCGCCCGGAGTACGAGTGGCACAAGCGGCTGCAGCAGATAGAACTGCTGAAGCTGCAGAGCTGGATCAAGGAGACCGGCCGCCGGCTCGTGGTCGTCTTCGAGGGGCGGGACGCGGCCGGCAAGGGCGGCACGATCAAGCGGTTCACCGAGCACCTCAATCCGCGCGGCGCCCGGGTCGTGGCCCTGGAGAAGCCGACCGAGCGGGAGCGCGGGCAGTGGTACTTCCAGCGGTACGTCGAGCATCTGCCCACCGCGGGCGAGATCGTGCTGTTCGACCGGTCCTGGTACAACCGGGCCGGCGTGGAACGGGTGATGGGCTTCTGCACGGATGACGAGTACCGGCGCTTCATGCGGCAGGCGCCCGCCTTCGAGCGCATGCTCGTCGACGACGGCGTCGACCTGATCAAGTTCTGGTTCTCGGTGTCCCAGGGCGAACAGCGCACCCGGTTCACCATCCGCCAGGTCGACCCCGTACGGCAGTGGAAGCTCAGCCCGATGGACCTGGCGTCGCTGGACCGCTGGGACGACTACACCGCCGCCAAGGTCGCCATGTTCCGCGAGACGGACACCGAGCACACGCCCTGGACCGTGGTGAAGAGCAACGACAAGAAGCGGGCGCGCGTCGAGGCGATGCGCAGCGTGCTGGCCCGCTTCGACTACAACGACAAGGACGAGGAAGTCGTCGGTACCGCCGACCCCCGGATCGTCGGCGCGGCCCCGGGCCTGCTGGAGGCGGGGGAGGACGACTCCTGGGCCCCAGGCCCTAGCGGCGGGGCAGCACCGTGACCCGGCGGAAGTTGCACTCGTCCCCTGCCGGACGCTTCCCGGCAGGGGACGGCACGCTCTGGTCGGCCTTGAGCGCGGCGCTGACCAGGCTCATCAGCAGATCGACGTCCGTGTCGCAGTCGAGATGCACCGTCACCCAGCCCGAGCCGGGGACCAGCCTGATCGCGGTGGACTCCTGGAGGTCGGCGTGGAAACGTCGGATGGCCGACACCGTCAGGTGCAGGTCCACGTCATGGTCGGAGTGGAAGTGCACGATCTCGCTGTGGACGGAGCGCAGTGCCCGCCCTGCACCGCAACTGGCCGGGCCCGGGCTCAGATCGGGCCAGACTTCCAGTTGCTTCATGGCGCGCTGGGCCAGTGTCATGCCCCCATAGTCACCCGATCACCGCGTCGCAACCAGAGGTTGAGCAATTCGTAACCGTGGCGTGAGGTACCTCTCGGCCATCCTGGCCTAGTCGGGAGGGGTCGGCGTGTCGTGCGTGCGGTACATCGCCTGGACGTCCAGCTCCAGCTGCACGGTGGGCCCGACCACCGCGATCCCGCGGGCCAGCATGCTGCGCCAGTTCAGGGTGAAGTCCTCGCGGTGCAGCTCCGCCCTCGCCAGCGCCGCACATCGCAGCTCCTCGCCGTAGCCGCCGTTGACCGACCCCAGGTAGGTGGTGTCCAGCTCCACCGAGCGGCTCACACCGTGCATGGTGAGCGACCCCTGCAGCGTCCACTTGGCGCCGCCGCGGAAGGCGAAACGAGTGCTGGTGAAGTCGATGTACGGGTAGCGCTCGACGTTCAGGAAGTCGGCCGAACGCAGATGGTTGTCCCGGGTGTTGTTGCCCGTGGTGATGCTGGCCGCCTCGATGCGCACCGACACCTGGGAATCGGCCATGTCGGGCGCCACCCGTATGCCGCCGGTGAACCGCTCGAAGCGGCCGTGGACATGGGCCATGCCGACATGCTTGGCGATGAACCGGATCGCCGTGTGCGGAGGGTCGAACAGCCAGGTGCCCGCAGTCGGCAGTTCCAGCTGCCGGCCCGACGTCAGCTGGACCCGCGCGGCGGGCTGCGGCGCACCGGCGACGACGTCCAGCGACTCCCGGTGCGGTGTCAGACCCTCGGCCGTGATCATGAGGCTGTAGCGGCCCGGCGGGAGCGCGGCGAAGAAGAGGCCGTACGGGTCCGTCGTACCGGACGCCACGACCTCGTGCGAGTCCATCCAGGTCACGGTCACGTCGGCGCCGCGCATCGGCAGCCCGACCGGGTCCACGACCTCACGGCCCACGACGCCTGCACCGGCCGGCACGGGCAACGGGATGCCCGGCGCTCCTCGCGAGCGTCGGCTCTCTCGGGAGTTTCGGCTCCTGAGTAGACCGAGGGGCATGCTGATCACCTTTCTTCCGTTCGTGGGGGGATCTTCGAGCGTGGGGGGGGCAGGGGGGTGTCAGTGGGCGCTGAGGCCGGCGAGGGACGTCAGTGGGCGCCCGAGACCGGCGCCACGCCCTCGTACGCCGCCCGCAGCAGGGCGAGTACGCCGTCGGCGGTGACCGGGCGGGGATTGGGGTACGCCTGGCCGGCGGTCTGCGCTGCGGCTGCTGCCAAGTCGGCCTCGGCGAGGCCCAGTTCGGCGAGCGAGCGGGGTGCGCCGAGGCGTCCCGCCAGTTCCCACAGGGCCCTCGGAGCGTCGGCCGCGTCCAGCGCGCGGGCCACGGTGGCGGCCGCGTCCGGGGCGTCGGGCGCGTTGTGGGCCAGGGCATACGGCAGGACCACCGTGTGCGTCTCGGCGTGCGGGAGGCCGAAACTGCCGCCCAGGACATGGCACAGCTTGTGGTGCAGGCCCATGGTGGTGGCGCCCAGGCAGGACCCGCACAGCCAGGCCCCGTACAGCGCGCGACCGCGGGCGCCCGGCGACGCCGGTTCCTCGGCCACCGCCGGGAGCGCCCGCGCCATCGCCCGAACGCCCTCCTCGGCCATCAGCGCGACGAGGGGCGAGGTGTCGGGCGCGTACAGGGCCTCGACGGCGTGTGCGAGCGCGTTGATACCGCTGGTCACGGAGAGAGGCACGGGCAGGGAGAGGGTGAGCTCGGGGTCGTACACCACACTGCGGGGCAGCACCTTCGGGTCGCGGCCGGTCCGCTTGGCGCCCTGCTCGGTCAGGCCCCAGACCGGGGTCATCTCCGACCCCGAGTACGTGGAGGGCACCGCGATCAGCGGCAGTCCGGTGCGCAGGGCGATCGCCTTGCCCAGACCGATCGACGAGCCGCCGCCCACCGCGACGCACCCGTCGGCGCCCGCCGCGCGAGCCGCCCGGACCGCCACGTCGGCGACCTCGACGGGCACGTGCATCCGCGCCCGGTCGTGCACGCCGACGCAGGCCGGGCCGAGCGCGTCGGCGACCGCCCGCGCGGTGTCCGCGCCCCGCGCCCCGCACACCACCAGCACCCGCCGCAGCCCCAGCCGCTCGACCTCGCCCGGCGTCGCGGACACCGCGGCGCCGGGCCGGAAGACCACCCGGACGGGCAGGGCGTCGTAGGAGAAGTCGAGGGCGTCGTTCACGACCGCTCCAGTACGAGGTCGAAGCGGGCGTGCCGGAACGGGTTCGGCACGCCGAACTCCCGTGCCGCGGACGGGTCGTCGACCGGGGCGAAGTCGGTGACGAGGCCCGGCTTGACGGCGAACACCGCGTCCGAGTCCAGGTAGTCGCTGCCCGCCACGAAGATGTGCGTCGTCACCGGGGTGTGTCCGTCGGCCGAGACGATGAAGTGGATGTGCGCGGGCCGGTAGGGGTGCCGTCCGGTGGCCCGCAGCAGCGCGCCGACCGGTCCGTCCGTCGGGATCGGGTACGCGCTCGGTACGCACGTACGGAACCAGAACCGTCCCTCGCCGTCCGCGGTGAACAGGCCGCGGCCGTTGCCCGGAGGCTGAACGTCCGGCTGCTGCACGTCGTAGAAGCCGTTGCCGTCGGCCTGCCACACGTCGACGACCGCGCCGGGCAGCGGGCCGCCGTCCCGGGACAGCACGCGCCCGCTGACCACGCACGGCTCGCCACCGCCGGCCAGGTCGATGTTCGCGCCGAGCGCACGCACCGGCGACTCGGTCATGTGGAACGGACCGAGGACCGTCGACTCGGTGGCGCCGGGACCGTGCCGCTCGTTGATCGTCTCGAGGAGCATCGACAGGCCGAGCACATCCGACAGCATGATGAACTCCTGCCGGGTCCGCGTGCATGCCTGCCCGGTCGCCGTCAGGAACCCGACCGCCCGCTCCCACTCCTCCTGCGTCAGCCGCGACTCCCGGGCGAAGGCGTGCAGATGCCGGATCAGGCCGGTCAGCAGTTCCCGCAGACGGGGGTCGCCCGTGCCCCGCAGACTCGCGACGACCTCGTCGGTGACCGTGTCCGGCGCGTCACCGGTCATGTCGGCTCCTTCCCGGGCATCTTGTCGTGCGGCTGCCCGTCCCGCGGCTTCATGTCCTTCTTCGGCTTCCAGTCTTCTTCGGCTTCCTGGGCGTCCATCTCAACCGTGCCCGAGAATCCGCCGCACCGCGTCGGTGACCAACCGCTCGGCGTCCACGGCCGCGTCGGCGTGCCGGAACGCCACATACCCGTCGGGGCGTACGAGGAGCGCGCCCGCGTCGGAGATCTCGCTCAGGCCGGCCCAGTCGCCGTAGGGGTCCTCGAACTCCCGGCCCGGTCCGATGACGACCGTGGCGATGTCGAGGGGCTGCGCCTCGGCCGCCCGCAGCCACCTCTCGCCGCCGATGCCGGTGAGCAGGGTGAAGCGGCCCTTGCCGACCGTGTCGAGAGTGGACAGGGTCCGGGTCCCGGAGGTGATCCAGGCGTGCGGGAGTTTGGCGCCGGGGCGGGAGGTGGGCTGGTGGTGCAGTTCGGGATCGCGGGTGAAGCCGGGGTCGGGCGTGCCGTCGGGGACGACAGCGTCGGAGGCGTAGCGCTGGTTGAGGTCGACGCCGTGCGCGTTGAACTCGTAGGCCTTGAAAGCGATCGCCTCGCGCAGCGCGGCCCGCTGCTCGGCCGCCGCCTCGGTGGTGTCCTTGCGGGCGGCGATGTTGGCCCACAACTGCTCGGGCGTCTGCGGCGACAGCCCGTCGAGCGCCTCGAAGATCGGGGCGGTCTCGGCGATGGACTTGTTGGCGCGGGTGACGATCTGCCTGCCGACCGGAGCGCGCTCGGCGTCGTAGGTGTCGAGGAGTCGCGGCGAGGCGACGCCGTCGAGGACGAGCTTCAGCTTCCAGGCCAGGTTGTGGGAATCCTGGATGGAGGTGTTGGAGCCGAGCCCGTTGGACGGCGGGTGGCGGTGCACGGCGTCGCCGGCGCAGAACACCCGGTCGTTGACGTATGTCTGCGCGTACATCTCGTTGACCGTCCATGCCGACGACGACTTGATGGTCACCGGAATCTCGTCGTCGCCGACCAACTGGCGTACGACGGACAGGGCGTACTCCTCGGTGAGGTCCGGGGCGCCGGCGCTCACGTCGTACCCCCACACGATCAGCCACTCGTTCCAGGGCCGTACGCAGCGCACCAGGCCCGCGCCGATGCCGCCGACCGTGGCGCCGGGCGCGAGGACCCAGTACAGGGTGGAGGGGCGGTGCGCGGTGTACTTGCTCAGGTCCGCGTCGAAGACGATGTTGATGCTGCCCGCGACGCCCATCTGTCCGCCCATCGGCAGCCCGGCGTCCTCGGCGACCTTGGAACGGCCTCCGTCGGCGCCGATCAGGTACTTGGCGCGAATCGCGTACTCGTCGCCGCGCAGCCGGTCCTCGACGGTGACCGTGACGCCGCCCTCGTCCTGGACGAAGGACTTGTAGACCGTGCTGAACCGGAGGTCCGTGCCGCGCGCGATCGCCGCGTTCACCAGCACCGGCTCCAATAGGTGCTGCGGCATGTCGCACATCCGCGTCGGGCTGGCCAGCTCGTGCGCCGCCTGCACGAGCGGATCGTTGCCCCAGGAGCGCACCCTGCCGAGCTCGTCGCCCGCGAGGCTCGTGCAGAACGTCGTGTTGCCCATCAGGTGCTGGGGCGTCGCCTTGGCGACGACCTCCTGCTCCACGCCCAGGTCGCGCAGCACCTCCATGGTCCGCTGGTTGGTGATGTGCGCGCGAGGCGTGTCGGCGAGGCTCGCGTACCGGGTGACGACCATGTTGCGCACGCCGTAGGTGCTCAGCGCGAGCGCGGCCGACGCGCCCGCCGGGCCGCTGCCCACGATCAGTACGTCGGTCTCGACAACGGTGTGCACGACAGAAAGCTCCAGGAGGCGAGTCAGGGGTGAGCAAGCGGATGAGCCGGGGCACGAGCTCGGATCCGGGCAGGAGCCGAGAAATCGGGAACGGACCCATGCCTTTCAAGATCATGGAGCGCTGCGGTCGGTCATGGCTGTCTCAATACGAGACAGCCTCCGCCGCACAGCCCGCCGTCGCCGCGTGCGCGTCGCCCCGGATACGGTGAGGGGCGCCATGACCACCGCGGAACATCCTCCTGCCCTCGCCCCTCTCCGCCATGCCCGGGAACGGTTCCTGACGGGCCGCTCGCTCCCGGCCGGCGTGCCGGACGACGTCGTCGCCGCTTGGCGGCGCGCCCGGTTCTTCGGCGTACGGCCCGATCTCGACGGCCCCGTACGGGAGTCGGGCCACCCCGTCGACTCGCCCCTGCTGGAGGCGGCGCATCCCGTGCTCGCCCGGATCGCCCCGGCCCTGGACGCCGGACGCTCGGCGCTCGTGCTCACGGACGAACGGCTGAGGGTGCTGTGGTCGACCGGCAGCGCCCCCGGCGACGACACCTGCAGCGACCTGTCCGAGCGCGAGGTCGGCCACAACAGCGCCGCGCTCGCCCTGCGCACCCGCCGCCGGGCCGAGGTGCACGGACCCGAGCACTTCCTCGACGTGTGGCAGGACGTCTCCGCGGTCAGCGTGCCGCTGCTGTCCCCGGATGCGGAACAGGTGCTCGGCACGGTGACCGTCGCCTCCGGTCTGTGCGCGGGCTGCCGACCGCACCCCGGCGCCGCCCTCGCCGAGGCGGCCGCCGCGGCGGTGGAGGCCGAACTGCGGGCACGCGCGCGTACCGCGGAACGGGCGCTGCTCGACGCATACGAGCGGGCCGCGCGGGGGCGCGAACGAGCGGTCGTCGCGCTGGACGGCCGGAGCCGCCTGATCAGCGAGGCCGCGGCATGCCTGGCCTCGCCGCAGGTGCTGGAGGCGCTTGAGCGGGGTGCGCGGGCGTGGGGGAGGGGGACCGGCGAGTCGTACGAGGTCTCGCTTCCCGAGGACGCGGGGTGCAGTGTCGAGATCACTCCGGTACGGCATGAGGGGTGCGCCGTCGGCCTGGTCGCCGTGCTCGCGCCGCGTTCCGTGGAGCCGGTGCCGGAGTCTCTGCCGCGTCCGGGCAGCGAGTTGATCGGGAACTCGGTGCCGTGGCGGCACGCTGTCGCGCGGGCGACGGCCCTGGCCCGGACTGCGGGGCCCTTGCTCGTCGTGGGCGAACGGGGAACCGGCAAGACCATGCTGGCCCTCGAACTGCTCGACGGCACGGCCCCCTTGGTCGTGGACGCCGCCGAATCACCCGAACTCGGCCTCAACGATGACATGCGTGGCGAGACGGGGGGCGCCCCCGCCGAAGGCTGGGGGAGGGCCGGTGACCGGCCGCTGCTGCTGCGGCACGCCGAACGGCTCGCCCAGTCCGACGTCGCCGCCCTCAACTCGCTCCTGGACGAGCGCCCCGACGCCCGCCTGGTGGTCACCTACACGCCCGGAACCTCACCCGGCCCCTGCCTCCAGCGCCTCCTCGACACCCTCGCGGCCCGCTCGGTGACCCTGCCGGCGTTGCGGGAACGCGCCGAGGACATCAGGGAGTTGCTGCCCGCCCTCGTGCCCGCGCCCGCACCCGGCAGCCCGCCGCTGACCTGGTCGCTGGACGCGCTGCGGGCGCTGGAGCGGCATCCCTGGCCCGGCAACGTCACCGAACTCGCCCACCTCGTGCGGGCGTTGGCGCGTCAGCGGCGGCTCCGCGGACCGGTGCGGCGGAGCGAGCTGCCCGATCCCGTGCGGGAAGGGCCCGCGGGACGGAACCTCAGCCCCATGGAGCTCGCCGAACGCGCCGCGATCCTGGAGGCCCTGCGCCGCCACGGCGGCAACAAGGCACGCGCCGCGGCGGCGTTGGGCATCGCCCGGGCGACCCTCTACCGGAAGCTGCGGGAGTACCAGGGGCGGGATGCCGGGATCCGGGGTGGGATGTCGTGATCGGGAGCGGGACGCCGTGATCGGGAGCGGGATGCTGCGATCGGGAGGCGGGAAGCTGTGCTCGGAGGCGAGGCGGCGCGACTCACGTCGGCGTCGCCCTGATCGGAGGCAGGGGCCCGCGTCGGAGTCGGCCGGTGCCGGACAGGGCCGGGCCGGTGCCGGGCGAGGCCGGGCGGGGCGGAGTGCTCTGATCGCTCCCCGCCCCCGGCCCCCGACCGCCGCCCTCAGCGTGCGCCGGTCCAGTTGTGCGCCACGTCGACCACGATCCGGCCGTCGGTCACCGACACCCGGAACGGCAGCCGTGCCCGGACGCCGAGCCCGAGCTGCGTGTCCCCTTCGAAGCTGCCGACGAACCGGCCGTCCCTGAAGGTGCGGTACCCCGTGAGGTCCACGCCCTTGAGACGTTGACCGGCTCGCACGGGATACGTGGGCTTCCCGGTGTCGGGGTCGTAGGCGGGTGCGGTCACTCGCACCTCGAGGACGGCTCCGCCGCCGACGGCGATGGGGTCGCCCGAACCGTCCTGGTAGACGCGGCTGACGTACTGGACGGAATAGCCCAGGTCGCCGCTGCCCGCGCCGGGGACGTCGACGACCATACGGTCGAAGCAGGCGTGCCGGCCGGTCCGGACGTTCGTCACCGACTCCGTCGTGGCGGCGGAGCGGGTCTCGGCCTGGCTGCCCCAGCCGGTGGGGCAGGCCGTGGTGGCCTGGGCGGTGCGGGCGGGGGCAGCGCCGGCAGGGACCGCCGCCACTCCCAAGGTGATGCCCATGAGCGCTGCTGTCGCCCATGCAGTTCGCTTTTGTGCCATTGCGTCCCCCGGGGAGGCTAAGTGTCTGATATCTGGTGAGACACCCGGGTAGCGTCAATGGTTGCATTCCTCGCGAGAGATGGCGGGAATCAACCGGAAGACGGCGAAAGTGCCGATGACCAGCGCCCACACCAGGATGGGGAACGCCGCGACTCGTTCCATTCCGCCCATGCCGAGGCCCAGGTACTGCTCGGAGAGGAAGAGCCCGAGGGCAGTGATCGCGATGACTCCCAGCAGCCCGGTCAGCCGCCTCAGCGTCCGAGGCACGCTGCCCGCCAGGCCGGCCCCGGCCGGCATCAGGCCGATATTGCCGGCCCCCATGACCAGCAGGGCGCCCAGCGCGTGTTGGTTCTCGTCGACGTCGGAGGGAGCCAGCCCGGCCAGCACGAAGCCGACACCTCCACCCGCCAGCAGCAGCCTGGCCCACACTCCCGCTGCGCCCTTGCACCAGAGCGGCCCGGTGAGCGCGGCGCCGACCACGAGCAGTGCGCCGAGCGCGATGAACGAACCGTTCATCAGTCCGTGCTCGGGCGAGCAGATGTAGCGCGGTTCGGGGTCCGACTGCAGGGCACAGTGGACGTTGCCCAGGTCGCTGATGTTGTTCCGGGCCCAGCTGTACGCCGGGGTGTGCCACGCCGACTCCACGACCACGTGCAGTACGAAGAACTGGGCGACCCCGGTGACCCAAGCGAGGTATCCGAGCCAGGCCAAGTATGTGCGCCGAGCGATGTAGCCGCGCCGGTCCGAGGGGCCGGTCCGGTCCAGGGAGCTACGCCGGTCCGAGGAGCCGCGCCGGCCTAAGGAGCCACCCCGGCTCAAGGAGCCGCGCCGGCCTGAGGAGCCGCGCCGTGTGGCCGGGCCCGGTCTCGTGACGTCACTGTTCCGATTCCTCAACTTGCATGCCTTTCCCCGTAGTTCGTCCGCACAAGCCGATCACGTGTCGCCGGTCCAGGACACGCCGGACGACCCCCGGAACGGGGTGGGGGCAACCCCAGGTCGACGATCTCGTCGGGAACCGACGCCGGGGCCCGGGCGTTCCATGAAGTACCTGGGCGACTCACGGGGGTCGTGTGTGTACGAGTGGGGGAGCGACGTGGCACAGGTGCTGGTCATCGGGGGCGGAATCGCGGGCGCGGCGGCGGCTCTGGCACTGGACAAGGCCGGATTCGACGTCGTCGTGCACGAGGCGCACCCCGATTCCGCCGAGGACATCGGCGCGTTCCTCACGCTGGCGAGCAACGGCATGCGGGCCCTGGAACAGCTGGACGCCTCGGCCGCTGTGACCGCGATCGGCTTCCCGCTGACCTCGATGCGGGTCCTGGACGACACGGGCACCGAGCTGGCCCAGGTGCCGCTCGGCGAGGCCGCCACCCCGCACCTGCGGTACCGCTGTCTGCGACGCGGCGACCTCAACTCCGCCTTGCAGGCCGAGGTCACGCGCCGCGGCATCGACATCCGGCACGGTGCGCGCCTGATGTCGGTCGTCGAAGGTCAGGGCGGCGTCACCGCCCACTTCGCCGACGGCACCACGGCGACCGGCGATCTCCTCATCGGGGCCGACGGCCTCAACTCCACCGTCCGCCGTCTCATCTCCCCCGACGCCCGGCCGGTCTACGCCGGGCAGTACGTCTGCTACGGCTACACCGGCGCCGCATCCGGCCCGGCCCGGCCCGAGACCATCACGATGGTGCGCGGCAGCTCCGTCGCCTTCGGGTACGCGGTGTCGCCGGACGGCGAGACGTACTGGTTCGCCCGCGTCACCGACGAGCCCTTGGCCGCCGACACCATCGCGCAGGGCACCCCCGCCCAATGGCGCGACCTGCTCCTGCCGCTGCTGCGCAAGGACTCGACCCCCGCCGCCGACCTGGTGGCAGCCACCCCCGACCGCCTCATGGTCACCAACGCCACCGAACTGCCCACCGGTACACCCTGGCGCTCGGGCCGGGCCCTGATCATCGGCGACGCGGCCCACGCGGCGTCCCCCGCCACCGGGCAGGGCGCCTCGATGGCGCTGGAGGACGCCGTAGTCCTCGCCAAGTCGCTGCGGGACGCCCCGGACACCGACGCCGCGCTGTCCCTCTACGAGACCCTCCGCCGCCCTCGCGTGGAACACAACATCACCGTGAGCGGCAACATCTCCCGCGGTGCCCACACCCCGTCGGGCCCCGGTCCCCGGGGCGCGAGTGCGGACCGGGCGGGCGACGACGAGCTCATACGGCACCTGGAGTGGAGCACCGACCTCTCACAACTCGAGCCGTAGCCCGAAGGAACGACCGGCCGGCGCAACCCCGCGGTGCACCGACCCCTCATACAGGTCGAACCAGTCCGGTTCGCTGAGAGGAGCGCCTGTTGGCCCGTCAGTTGTCCCGTCGACAGTTCGTGGTCTATTCGCTCGCCGCGACCACTCTGACCGTCGCGGCACCGCTCGGCTGTGACTCCGCGAGTGCGGAGGGCGCCGAGCGAACCGTGGACGGCGACAGCCGGTCCTCCGACGTCCTGGTCACCGGCACCGACGCGGAGATGCTGGTCCTGGAGGTCACTCCGGCCAACAGGGTCGTCGTACGGCTGCCTCGCGTCGAGGTCGGCCAGGGCGTCACCACCGCGGTCGCGATGCTGATCGCCGAGGAACTGGACGCCCGGCTCGCCGACGTGGACATCCCGCTCGCGGATGCCCGCAACGAGGGCAACCAGTTCACCGGCGGCTCCAGTTCGGTCAGTTCGCTGTACGGACCGGCGCGGAAGCTGGCCGCCACCGCCCGCGCCAAGCTGGTGACCGCTGCCGCCCGCCGCTGGCACGTCCCCGCGCGGACCCTGCGCACCCGCGGCACGAGAGTCTTCGCACCGGACGGGCGCTCGGCCACCTTCGGCTCGCTGACCAGGAGCGCCGCCCGGATCACACGGCCGACCGTGCCGACCGATCCGAAGCCGGCGTCGAAACACCGGGTGATCGGGCGCCCGACGACCCGGATCGACGCCCGCGAACTCATCACCGGCAAGGCGAAGTACACCGGAGACCTCACGGCGGCCGGGGCCAGGCCGACGGTCGTGGCCCGGCCGCCGACGATCGGCGGGAAGGTCCTCTCGGTCGACTCCACGGCAGCCCGGGCCATGCCCGGTGTGCACGCGGTAGTCCAGATCGACGGTGGTGTGGCCGTGGTCGCGGAGACCTTCCACCATGCCTTCCAGGCCAGGGACGCCCTCCGGATCAAGTGGGCGCCCGGCCCGCTGGCGAACCTCTCCGACTCCGGCATCCGCTCCCGGCTGCGCACCGCGGTCCCGAAGCTGGGGGACCCGCCGCGCGGATCGGCGCAGACCGAGGCCGAGTTCGAGTTCGCCTTCGTCAGCCACGCGCCGATGGAGGTCCTCACCGCCGTGGCGGACGTACGCGCCGGGCGGGCCGAGATCTGGTTCTCCTCCCAGACCCCGACGTCCGCGCGGGAGGACATCGCGTCGTGGCTCGGCCTGCCGGTGTCGAAGGTGCAGGTCCATGTGGTGCGCGGCGGCGGCTCGTTCGGGCGGCGCCTGAACCATGACGCCGCGATCGAGGCGGCTCTGATCTCCAAGAAGGCGCGCCGGCCGGTCAAGCTCATGTGGAGCCGGGAGGACGACATCCGGCATGGCAGGATGCGCCCGGCCTCCCATCACCGGATCCGGGCCAGTCATGCGCGGGGCAGGGTGGTCGCCTTCGCCCACGCGACGGCCTCGGTCAGCGAATCCTTCGAGGAGCGGGGGCTGTCCACGCAGGGAGCCATGAATCCCACTCAGGCAGGCCTGCGTTCCGCTCAAGGAGGCGTCGGTTCCGGTCAAGGCGCCGCACGCTCGGCCGTCCGCGCCCCCGCCGCTGCCCCGCTCCCCAGCGACAGCGGCCTCTACAACTTCGGCCGCCTCTCCGGGAACTCGGGCTCGGTCGACCTGGCGATCCCCCTCGGCGCCTGGCGCTCGGTGGACTCCGGCACGGTGCGCACCGCCGAGGAGATCGTCGTCGACGAGATCGCCCGCAGCCTCGGCAAGGACCCCGTCGCCTTCCGCCGTACGACACTGCGGAGCAGGACCGTCAGGGCCGTACTGGACAAGGTCGCGACCGCCGGGAAGTGGGGCCGGACCATGCCGCGGGGGCACGCCCAGGGTGTCGCGGTCCACGAGGAGTACGACTCCTGTGTGGCCTGCCTGGTCGAGATCGACGCCGTCGACCCGAAGAACCCCCGGGTCACCAAGGTGGTGATGGCGGCCGACGTCGGAACGGCAGTCAATCCGCGCGGACTGGAGGCGCAGCTCATGGGCACGGCCGTCGACGGTATCTCCACCGTTCTGCGAGCCGGCCTGCACATCGACCGGGGCGCCGTCCGGGAGAGCAGCTTCGCCGACTTCCACTACGCCCGCCAGCGGCACGCCCCGCAGCACTTCGAGGCGCACATCATGCCCTCCCGGCGCGCTCCCGGCGGCGCCGGTGAACTCGGCGTCCCGGCCGCGTCCGGCGCCGTCGCCAACGCCTACGCACGGGCGACCGGCACCAAGCCGCGCCGTTTCCCCCTCAACTTCTGAGCCACCCGAGAAGGTATCGATGCCGTCCTACTCCTTCACTCTCAACGGCAAGCGGGTCACCGTCGAGGCCCCCGCCGACATGCCCCTGCTGTGGGTGCTGCGCGACCTGCTGAACGTCACCGGCCCCAAGTACGGTTGTGGCGTGGGCGCCTGCCGTGCCTGCACCAGCCACCTCGACGGCGACGAGATCCAGCCCTGCGTCGTTCCGGTCGCCGACTGCGCCGGCCGTGCGGTCACCACCATCGAGGGCCTCGCCGACGGCGACCGCCTCCACCCCGTCCAACAGGCCTGGCTCGACTGCGACGTCGCGCAGTGCGGCTTCTGCCAGCCGGGCCAGATCATGGCCACGGCCGCCCTGCTGAAGAAGACGCCCCGGCCGACGGACGCGGACATCGACCGGATCGAGAACGTCTGCCGCTGCGGTACGTACGCCAGGATCCGGGAGGCGATCAAGAAGGCCGCCGCCAACAGCTGACCGGATGGGTGACTCCGGTCCGGCAGGTGGCCGCCGTACCCTGGGGCCGTGGACGACTCCTTCGACGGCCCCGGCGCCACGGCCGCGCGTCTCACGGGGCGACCGGTCGCCGGGGAACGCCGGCTCTCCGCGACGCTCGCCGAAGTCACCCTCGCCGGTGGGCAGGTCGCGATGGTCAAACGCGGCGAAGGCGACGGAGCCGCACTGGCCGAGGCGGCCGGGTTGCGCTGGCTGGCCGACGCCGGCACGGTCCGTGTTCCCGCCGTGCACGGCCAGGACGGGCAGTGGCTGGTCACAGAACGGGTGGCGACCGGCCCTCCCACCGCCGACGCGGCCGAGCGGTTCGGACGCGATCTGGCCGCGCTGCACGCCACCGGCGCACCGGCGTTCGGCGCCGCACCGCCCGGCGGCCCCGAGGACGCGTACATCGGGCTCGCCCCGATGCGCAACGTCACCGGACCGGACTGGCCGCGCTGGTACGCCAAGTACCGGGTGCTGCCGTATCTGCGCCGCGCTGTCGACGACGGCACGGTCCGTGGCGCGGAGGCGTCCGTGATCGAGCGGGTCTGCGAGCGGCTCCCCGAGCTGGCGGGCCCCGCCGAGCCGCCCGCCCGGCTGCACGGCGACCTGTGGAACGGCAACGTCCTGTGGGGTGCCGACGGGCACGCCTGGCTGATCGACCCGGCCGCGCACGGCGGCCACCGCGAGACCGACCTGGCCATGCTCCACCTGTTCGGCTGCCCCCACCTGGACCGGATCCTGGTCGGCTACCAGGACGCGGCGCCCCTCGCCGCCGGCCGGTCCGACCGGATCGGCCTCCACCAGCTCTTCCCGCTGCTGGTGCACACCGTGCTCTTCGGCCGCGGCTACGCCGAGCAGGCCATGGCGGCGGCCGAGGCGGCCCTGCGCAGTTGACGGCGCATGGACCACAAGGCGCATGGACCACAAGGCGCATGGACCACAAAGGACTGTGACGGCCAGTCAGCTCCAGCTGCCGGAGGGCCCGTTGGGGTTCCCCTGCGGCACGGGGCGGCCCGTGAACGCGTCCAGTAGGAGCCGCTCGGCGAGCGGACGGTCCAGCGCGACGGTCACCTTCTTCGCGCGCAGGTCGGACGTGCACAGGCCTTCCTCCATGCCGACGACGTAGCCGGACAGGACCACACTGCCGTCCGTTTCCAGCACGTCCACGGCGGGTCCGTCGTCGCAGGACCCGTGGTGGGCCAGCACGGTGACGGAGCGGCCGTCCGCGGCCACCTCGACCAGCCGGTTGAGCTCCCACAGGGTTTCGGTGGGGGTGTCCCGGGCCGGCCCGATGGGCGGCTCGGGAAGCTTCGAGGGCTTCACGGCGACCCGCTTGAGCGGGGTGTCGTAGCCCTCGACGGTGAACAGCCAGGCCGGGACGGTCGCCGGGCCGCGGCTCGTGACCAGCGTCGTCTCGCCCAGCTTGGCCCCGGTCACGACGAGGCGCGGCGCGGGCGCGTCCGTGCGGTCCACCGTCTTGTACGCCTCTTGCGCCCCCATGAGCGGCAGCGTGAGCGAACCGCCGTCCCGCCAGGTCACCTTCCCGTCCTTCTGCTCGGAGCCGGGGAGGTCGCCGCGCAGCTCGAAGTTCTGGCGTTGGTAGGCCTTCTTGTCGTTCTCGTTGTGGAAGGCGTCCTCGGGCGGCTGCACCGCGTCCGCCATCGGGAAGTAGCCCTTGAGCCAGGCGTCGGCGGCCGGTGAACCGTCCCAGGCCTCGGCGACCTCGTGGGCGCGGGTCCTGGTCTCCGGGGCCGGGTCCGTGTCGTCGGACCCGGCCGTGACGGTGCCGCATCCGGCGGCGAGCAGGCCGAGGGCGGTGAGCAGCGAGGCGGTGCGTGAAGCGGTCGTACGCATGGATCCCCCTGAACGGACAGCGGCAGGCACGGGAGGGGCGGTGCCGCGGCCGCCCGGCACTGTGACGCACGGAGGGCGGGTCGCGTTCGGTCACACCGGGGGACCGGCGGTCAGATCACGGCTTCGGCGCGCAGGGCCTCGATCTCCTCGCCGGTACGGCCGAGTTCGGTGAGGATCGCCTCCGTGTGCTCGCCCACCGCAGGGACCGGGTCCATGCGCGCGGGCAGTCCCGCGAGGTCGGCCGGCGGGAGCAGGGCCTGCACCGTCGCACCGCCGGGTACGGTCACGTCGTGCCAGCGCTCGCGGGCGGCGAGGACCGGGTGATCCAGGAACGCGGTGACGTCGTTGACCCCGGCGCAGGCGATGCCGATGGACTCCAGCTCCTTGAGGATCTCCTCGGCGTCGGAGCGGGCGCAGCGCTCGGCGACGACGGCGTTGACCTCATCCCGGTGCGCCACCCGCGCGGAGCTGGTGGCGAAGCGAGGGTCGTCGGTCAGCTCGGGCCGGCCCAGGAAGCGGTGGCACAGGACGGCCCACTCGCGCTCGTTCTGGATGGAGAACAGCACCTCCCTGCCGTCGGCGGCCGGGTAGGCACCGTAGGGAGCGAGGGTGGGGTGCTGGGTGCCCAGCCGCGGGGGCTGGGTGCCGCCGTAGCGGGTGTAGTTGGCGGGCTGGCCCATCCACTCGGCCAGCGCTTCGAACAGGGACACCTCCACGGGGTGGGCCGTGCCCGTGGTGGCCCGCGTGAAGAGGGCGGTGAGGATGCCGCTGTACGCGTACATCCCGGCCGCGATGTCGGCGACGGAGATCCCGACACGCGCGGTCTCGTCGGGGGTTCCGGTCAGCGACACCAGCCCGGTCTGGCACTGCACCAGCAGGTCGTACGCCTTGCGGTCGGCCCACGGCCCGGACGTGCCGTATCCGGAGATCGTGCACGGGATCAGCCGCGGCCACCGCGCGCCGAGCGCCTCGACACCCAGGCCGAGGCGGTCGGCGGCGCCCGGCGCCAGGTTCTGCACGAACACGTCGGCGTCGTCGAGGAGCCGGTGCAGGATCTCGCGGCCCCGCGGATCCTTGAGGTCCAGCGTCAGGGACTCCTTGGACCGGTTGAGCCACACGAAATAGCTGGAGTGACCGTGCACCGTCGTGTCGTACCGGCGCGCGAAGTCCCCCTCCCCGGGCCGCTCGACCTTGATCACGCGTGCGCCGAGATCGGCGAGCTGGCGGGTGGCGTACGGGGCGGCCACGGCCTGCTCCAGGCTGACCACGGTGATGCCGGACAGGGGAAGGTGTGGCGCGCTCATGGGGCCATGTGTACGGCCACATCGGAGATCGCGTCAATGCCGGGGGCGGCACGTGAATGCGGATGCATATATTGCGTATGCCGGTAACAGTCGTGTGGTTACATAGGCTCCATGAAGGCCATCACACTGCAGCACTACGGTCAGCCCGAGGATCTGAAGCTGGTGGAGCACCCCGACCCCAAGGTGGCTCCGGGCGAGGTCCTCATCCGCGTGAAGGCCGCCGGGGTCAACCCGGTGGACTGGAAGCTCGGGGCGGGGTACCTCGACCCGCTCATGGAGATCCACTTCCCCATGATTCCCGGCTGGGACGTCTCCGGAGTCGTCGAACGGGTCGGGCTGGACGTCGACGAGTTCGCGCCCGGTGACGAGGTGTACGGCTATGTCCGCAAGGACTCCGTGCAGCTCGGCACCTATGCCGAGCTGGTGTCCGCGAACGTGCGGCTGATCGCGCGCAAGCCGGCCTCGCTCAGCTGGGAGCAGGCCGCGGGTGTGCCGCTGGCGGGACTGACCGCCTATCAGTCGATCAGGCGCGTGGGTGTGCGTGAGGGCGAGACGGTCCTGGTGCACGCGGCGGCCGGCGGGGTCGGCATGTTCGGCGTGCAGATCGCCGTCGCGCTCGGCGCCCGGGTCATCGGCACCGCGAGCGAGCGCAACCACGACTTCGTCCGGGAACTCGGCGCCGAGCCGGTGACCTACGGCGACGGCCTGGCCGACCGGCTTCGCGAGCTGGCCCCGGACGGCGTCGACGCGGCGCTCGACTTCGTCGGGGGCGACGCCGTGGACGTGTCCCAGCAGGTCCTCAAGCAGCGTGACCGGGTGGTGTCCATCGCCGACCCGGACGTCCTGGCGAAGGGCGGCCACGTCCTGTGGGTGCGCCCCGACCCGGCCGATCTGACGGCCATCGGCGAACTGGCCGACGCGGGCCGCCTCGCCGTCCACGTCGACCGGGTGCTCCCACTCGCCGAGGCCGCCGAGGCCTGGCGGATCAGCAGTGCGGGGCGCGTGCGCGGAAAGCTGGTGCTGTCGGTCGGGGAGCAGGGGTAGCGCGAAGCCGGGCCCTCAGGCGGGGAGGCGGAGCGTCTCGACGGTCCGGACCAGCGGGGCCAGCTCGGGGTTCGTCGCGGCCTCGTCGAGGGCCTGGCGCAGCGCTTTGTCGTTGGTGGGCCGTGCCTCGTTCAGGAGTGTCAGGCCTGCGTCGGTGACGTCGGTGTAGATGCCGCGGCGGTCGGTGGGGCAGAGGTAGCGGGAGAGCAGGCCGCGGTCCTCGAGCCGGGTGACGAGCCGGGTGGTGGCGCTCTGGCTGAGGACGACGGCGTCGGCGACCTGCTTCATCTGCAGATGGCCGCCTTCGCCGCTGTGCTGGCGGCTGAGCACGTCGAGCAGGGAGTACTCACGCACGCTCAGGTCGTGCCCGTTCTGCAGGGCACGCTCGATGTGCGCCTCGATCCTGCCGTGCAGCAGGGAGAGCGCGCACCAGCCCTGGGCGAGCGCGGTGAGCGCGGGGTCCGTGGCGGTCATGGCGCCGGAGTCCTCCGTCCCGAGATGAATGACCTCCAGGATAGGCTATCCGTGAAATTTCCGGCGAGTGCGCGTATAGCGCGCATGCAAGCAGTGAGGCTGCCGTCGGCTGAAACTCCGTGCTGAATTCGGTTCGAGGTTGATTCGGAGTTCGAGTTCAACGCCCCCACATCGTCGGCGAGATCGAGGCGGTTCACGAATTCCGGTGACGGTGGCCACGGTCGCCAGGGGGCCTTCGCGGGCATGATCCAGAAGGCCTCCGCCAATCCACAACGCCCCGCTAATTCCGCACCAGATGCCGCACGGCCAGTGCCAGACCCAGCCGGAATCTGCCCTGCGGAGTGCGCAGGGACCAGCCCAGCTGGTGCTCGGCGTGGGCCAGTCGCTCCTGGAGGGTGGAGTGGTGGACGTTGATCTCTGACGCCGCCGCCCGCAGGCTCACCGTCGAGGCGACCGCGTGCAGCGTGGCGAGCAGCCAGGGCGTGGTCGCCGCAGCCGCCTCCAGGGCCTGTACGTCGGGCGGCGGTTCGGAGCCCGACGGTACGACGTCGGCGAGAAGGGCGATGCCGCCCAGCTCGTCGGCGTGGACGACGCCGGGGCCGGGGTCCTGCGCGGTGCCCTCGGCCGTGAACCGCAGCGCGACGCGGGCCCGCGACCAGGAGTGCGGCAGGTCGAGCACCGGGACCGCGGGCCCCACGCCCACGCGGCCGACGGGCGGCTCGGTGTCCAAGTGCGCCGGGATGATGCGGGGTTGGCCGGCGAACGGGGCCAGGACGCGCGCCGCCGCGGCGGGGTCGAGCCCCAGCCGGCGGGCCGCGTGCAGTCGCGCCGCCTCCGGAGCCGTGGCATCGAGGACGGTCTCCACCAGTGCCGGGTCATCGGCCGGCGCCCGCCCCCGGGTCCGGTCGAGCACGAGCCGTACGGCCCCGGCGGCCCGCTCCAGGATCACCGCGTCCACGACGCTCGGCTCCGCCTCCTGGGCCCGCTCCAGCCACAGCGCCGGAACGCCGCCCGGCGTCAGTGCGGAGGACGGCCACACGGGATCCGGGGGCACAGCGCTGTCCCGCCGCGTCCCGTCGACCTCGACCCGGACCTGCACCCGCCGGTCCGCGTCCACAAGCCGGGCCGGCACCCCGGCCAGCACGGCGGCACCACGCACCAACGCCTCCAGCCCGGCCCGCGACTCGGCGAGCCGATCGAAGTAGGCGATGACCCGCACGGCCGCCCCGGCATCCGGATCCAACGCGGTCAGGCGTCCGGCCAGCTCTTTCATAGGCCCATGGTGCGGCACGGGGTCAAGGCCGAACCCATCCCAACGGAAAGACCCCGGGGCCGGCGGCCCACCCAGGGGCGCGGGGAACGGCGCGACAAGCTACAAACAACCCGCACCCGCGCAACACCACAACCCGGCAGACGAGTAGGCGCAACCCTCGCCCCTGGCACCCAATCTCACCCGCTCAACAGCCTCTTCAGCCAAGCCAGCTGCGCCCCCCGACAGGCCTGCGAAACCGCCGCCTGCGGTGCGAAGCCATCGAATCCGTGGAAACCGCCGGGCCACACATGCAACTCGGCCACCCCACCGGCCTGCCAGATCCGCGAGGCATAGGCGACGACCTCGTCGCGGAACGTCTCCGCGGAACCGACGTCCAGAAACGCCGGCGGCAGCCCGGACAACTCCTCGGCACGGGCCGGCGCGGCGTACGCGGAGACATCGGGACCGCCCCGCCGCTCACCGAGCAGAGCCGTCCAGCCGGTCTCGTTCGCCGTGCGGTCCCAGATACCGCGCCCCGCCATCTGGTGGGCGGACGGGCTGTCGTTGCGGTCGTCCAGCATCGGGCACATGAGCATCTGCCCGATCAGCTCGGGCCCCCGGCGATCCCGGGTGAGCAGGGCGAGCGCCGCCGACAGCCCGCCACCCGCGCTGGCACCGGCGACGACGATCCGCTGCGGATCGCCCCCCAGCTCGGCGGCGTGCTTCGCCGTCCACTCCAGCCCGGCGTACACATCCTCGATCTGCGCCGGATAGGGGTCCTCGGGCGCGAGCCGGTACTCCACGGACACCACGACCGCGTCCAGTTCCCTCGCCCAGGTCAGGGGAACGTCGACGCCGACACGGTTGTTGCCGATGATCAGCCCGCCGCCGTGGACGTGATAGATCACGGGCCGCGGACCCGCGCCGGCCGCGGCAGCCGGCCGGCAGATCAGCAGGGAGACCTCGGGTGCGCCCTCGGGACCCGGCACCGCGCGGTCCTCGACCTCGAAGAAGCCGTCCATGGTGAGGTCGAGTCGGGCCAGCATCTCGATCCCCGGACCCTGGCGGACGTCCGCTATCTCGTCCATCGTGAGGGCGGGCGAGATCATGTCCTTGATGAGCTCCAGGGCGGCGGCGAGCTCGGGGTCGAACGGTGGCGGGGGCGGGGCCTGGGTCATGGGGTCTCCTCACACGGCAGCACGCGGGTGCCGGACGGCTCTGCGGCCATGATCTGCTCACCGGTCCACGCCCGGAGGGCCGCCGTTCGGCGGAACCTCCCCGCCGTCCGGCGGGTGGCACCTGCGTGAGCCCGGAGCTTGCCAGGACATGACCCGTTGTTCACCTGTCGTAGGTGGAAGGGATGCCAGGTGGCGACAACGCTGTCAAGGTCCCGCCTGCACCAGGAGTACAACCCGTGAACGTCTCCCTCTCCGTCTGGCTGCTGACCATCGTCGCCCTGTGCGCGCTCGTCGCCGTGGACTTCTTCATCGGTCGCAAACCCCACGACGTTTCCATCCGTGAAGCGGGGACGTGGACGATCGTCTGGGTCGTCCTGGCCTGTCTGTTCGGACTGGGCCTGTTCGTCCACGGCGGTGGCGGGCCCACCGGCGAGTTCTTCGCCGGGTACATCACGGAGAAGTCGCTCAGCGTCGACAACCTCTTCGTCTTCGTCCTGATCATGGGCAAGTTCGCGGTGCCCTCGCAGTACCAGCAGCGCGTGCTGATGGCCGGCGTGATCATGGCCCTGGTACTGCGCGCCGGGTTCATCGCGGCCGGCGCGGCGATCATCTCCGCCTTCTCCTGGGTGTTCTACCTCTTCGGCGCCTTTCTGATCTGGACCGCCTGGAAGCTCATCCAGGACGCGCGCAAGGAGGAGCACGAGGAGGAGTACGAGGAAAGCAAGCTGCTGAAGGCAGTGGAGAAACGCTTCGGCGTGGCCGACCGGTACCACGGCACCAAGTTGTTCATCACTGAGAACGGCAAGCGGGTCATGACCCCGATGCTGGTCGTGATGCTGGCGATCGGCTCCACCGACGTCCTGTTCGCCCTCGACTCCATCCCCGCGATCTACGGGCTGACCCAGGACCCGTACATCGTCTTCACCGCCAACGCCTTCGCCCTGATGGGCCTCAGGCAGTTGTACTTCCTCATCGGCGGCCTGCTGAAGAAGCTGGTCCACCTCAGCTACGGCCTGTCGGTCATCCTCGGCTTCATCGGCGTCAAGCTCGTCCTGCACGCGCTGCACGAGTCCGGCGTGCACGTCCCGGAGATCAGCATCCCCTTCTCGCTCGGCTTCATCGTGCTCGTCCTGGCCATCACGACGGTGACCAGCCTGCGGGCTTCGAAGAAGCAGGAGCAGGAGCAGGCCGAGTCGGAGCACATGGCCCAGTGACGGCTCTCCGGCGGCTCAGATGGCGGGCGACCGCCACCGCGGTGAGCGTCGCGACCAGTGCGCACACGCCGGTCCACCCGAAGCGGCCGTAGGCCCGGGCCCCCAGCCACGATCCGGCCGTGCCACCCAGGTAGGCGCAGGTCATGTACGCGGTGTTGAGGCGGCTGCGGACGTCCGCGCCGAGGCCGTAGATCCGCACCGTGTTGGCGACCATCCCGGACTGCATGCCGATGTCGAGCAGCAGCGTGCCGACGACCAGCGCGGTCAGCCCGGGTACGCCGCCCAGGCCGCCGAACGCCAGCACCACCGCCGAGGCACCGACCAAGAGGAAGCACACGAGGTTGACCCGGTCCGGACCCCGACGGTCCACCAACCGCCCCGCGACCGGCGTGCACAGCATCGTCGCCGCATTGACGAGCGCGAGCAGCCCGGCCGCCTTCGCGCTCATGCCGTACACCGGCCCCGTGAGCAGCAGCGCCACGCCCGTCCACACCGCGGAGAACCCGGCGAACACCGTCGCCTGGTACAGGCAGGAGCGGCGCAGCTCGGGTTCGGTGCGCAGCAGCCGCAGGGGTGCGGCGAGCAGCGCCGGGTAGGGGGCCCGGGCCGACGGGGGCAGCGTCGGCAGCATGCGGGCCAGCAGGACGGCGACCGTGAAGGAGAGCGCGGCGGCGAGGACGTACGGCGCCCGCCAGCCCAGCCAGTCGCCGAGGGCGCCGCCGACGGCACGGGACAGCAGCATCCCGGCGAGGGAGCCGCTCAGCAGGGTGCCGCTGACGACTCCGCGCCGTTCGGCGGGCACCAGGCCGGCCGCCAGTACACCGGCGAGCGGCGCGATCACCGTCACCGCCCCGACGAGCGCGCTCGCGAGGACCAGGGGCAGCAGCGCCCGCGCCGAACTCGCGGCGAGCAGTCCGAGGCCGGTCAGCGTGAGCAGGGTGACGAGCAGCCGGCGGGGGCGCAGGCGGTCGCCGAGCGGCACGAGCAGGTAGATGCCGGCCGCGTAGCCGAACTGGGTCGCGGTCACCACCGTGGCAGCCGAATCGGGGGAGACGCCGAGGCCCGAGGCCACCAACGGGCCGATCGCCTGCGGGAAGTAGACATTGCCCACCGCGACCCCGCAGGCGAAGGCGAGCAGCGCGATCGCCGGGGTAGCCTGCCGGGAGTTGTGATCCGCCATACGCCGAAGTCCACGGCAGCGACGGACGGTTGCCAAAGGATGTAGCCGGAGGCTTAATGATCAGCTTCCTGCTCGACGTCGACGACCTCGCGGACACCCGGTTCGCGATCTCGCCGTTGCGCGAGGTCATGGGCAGCCTGCGGGCCCTGCGCGCCCCGGGCCTCTACCCCCTGCACACCCCATGGCGCCGGTCGGTCCTGGAACGCCTCGACCCCGCCGACGCCCGGCTGCTGCGGGCCCTGGTCGGCCGGAACCTGACCCTGCCCGACTTCCTGACCCCGCGCCCGACTACCTTCGCACCCACGCTGGACGACCAGCTCACCGTCGTGGGGACGACGCCACCGGAGCTCGTACGACGCGACCTGCTCGCGACCCATGCCCCGCACCCCCTCCCGGACGCCCTGCGACAGATCACCGCGCCCGGCGACGCGCCCGTGGCGGAGCTGTTGGAGGAGCTGTGCGAACTCCTGCACCGGTACTGGGAGTTGGCCGTACGTCCCGACTGGCCACGGATGCGGCTCGTGCTGGAGGCCGACATCACCCATCGCGCCCGGCAACTGGCCACCGGCGGGGCCCGCCTCCTCTTCTCCGACCTGCACCGCAACGTCCGCTGGCGCGACGGCGTCCTGCGCGTCGACCAGATGATCGCCCGGCACGAGGTGGACGGCTCCGGGCGCGGCCTTCGCCTGGTCCCTTCCCTGTTCTCCCACAAACCCGCACCGCCGGTCAGCGCCGCCGAAGCGCCGATGCTGGCGTATCCCAGCAGGGGCGCCGCGACCCTGTGGGAACCGCGGCCCGAGCCCGACGCCTCCGCCCTGACCGCACTGCTCGGCGCACCCCGCACCACGGTCCTGCGGCTGCTCGCCGAACCGCTCCCCACGGTCGAACTCGCCCGCCGCCTCGGCGTGACGCCCAGCGCGGTCTCCCAGCACCTGAAGGTGCTGCACGCGACGGGACTCGTCACCCGGGCCCGCGACGGACGGCGCGTGCTGTACCGGCGTACCGCGCTCGGCGACCAACTCGCGGGCGCGACTTGACGGAGTGGCCTGACGGCGTGGTCTGACGGCCGCCTCGGCGGTGGGGCTTGACCTCGAGAGCGCTCGAAGACCTGGCGTCGGCAAGGTCGCTGAAAATCCGGGTGAGCGGAGACAGGTCATGCGCGTCGGCGTGCACATCAACCGGTTCGACCATCCCGGCGGAGGCCCCGCGCTCGGAGCCGAACTCGGCGCAGCGGGCGCCGCGGCCGAGGCGGCGGGCCTGAGCTGGCTGTCGGTGATGGACCACTACTTCCAGATGGAGATCAACGACGCGCCGAGGACCCCATGCTGGAGGCCTACACGACCCTCGGCTACCTCGCCGCCCACACCTCCACCGTCCGCCTCGGTGCCCTGGTGACCGGCGTGACCTACCGTCCTCCCGGCCTGCTGGCCAAGATCGCCACCTCGCTCGACGTGCTGTCCGGCGGCCGGGCCACCCTCGGGATCGGCGCCGCCTGGTACGGCCGCGAACACGAGGGACTCGGTGTGCCGTTCCCGCCGGTCGCCGAGCGCTTCGAGCGGCTGGAGGAGACCTTGCGGATCTGCCTGCAGATGTGGGACCCGCAGGCCAACGGCCCGTTCGAGGGCCAGCACTACCGCCTCGCCGAGACCCTCTGCGTCCCGGCGCCCGTCAGCGCCCCGCGCCCCGAGATCATGATCGGCGGGGGCGGCGAGAAGAAGACGCTCCGGCTGGTCGCCCGCTACGGCGACGCGTGCAACCTGTTCGCCTCCTCGCCGGAGGAGGTCCGGCACAAGCTCGACGTGCTGCGCGGCCACTGCGACGCCGAGGGGCGCGACTACGACGAGATCCGCAGGACCGTCCTCTACGCCGGGGAGCCCGTCGTCAGCGGCGACCTCGACGCCTTCACCGGGGACATCGCGTCCTACACCGAGCTCGGCATCGACGCGGTTGTCCTCGGCCCGCGCACCGGGGAACCGGCGGCCTTCATCGAGAACTTCGCGGCTCCTGCCGTACAGCGGCTGGCCGGGCTCGACTGAATCGACGTCACCGGCCGGGGGAGTGCGCGGGAGTCCCCGTGGGCCGGCTGCGGGAGGCGACGCGCATGCCGCGGGCGTCCACCATGCGCACCTGCAACGAACCGCAGGCGCACCGCGTCCACACCGTGCTGCCCGCCGCCGTGGTGTGCCGGGACACCACCTGGTAGGGCTCGGCTCCGTCGGGCCATCCGCAGTGCGGGCAGACGCTGCCGGTCGTGCTGGTCATGGCGACTCCTCGTATCTCGTGGCTGGTTGACCGTCGCGACACAATCAAGCCTGCGGTGCCCTTTCATGTACGTCCAGGTTGACTTTCTGGACGTCACCTTGAAGCGTGGGCTTCATGATTGACTTGCGCCGACTGCACGTACTGAGGGCCGTGGCGCACTACGGCACGGTCACCGCGGCCGCCCGCGCCCTGCACTTCACCCCGTCCGCCGCCTCCCAGCAGATCCGCCAGTTGGCCGGTGACCTGGGGGTCGACCTCCTCGAACCCCAGGGCCGCGGGGTGCGCCTCACCGCGGCGGCCGAAAGTCTCCTCGCGCACGCGGATGCGATCGCGGAGCGCTGGGAGGCGGCCGAGCTGGACCTGCGCGCCGAGTACAGCGCCCCCACCGGGCAACTACGCGTCAGCGGCTTCACGACGGCCGTGTCGGTGCTGCTGGCGCCGATGGCCGTACGGATGCGGGAGCGGCATCCGCAGCTGACCGTACGGATCCGCGAGACGGCGGTGCCGGAGAGCTTCGACCTGCTCTTCGAAGGGGAGGTCGACCTGGCGGTGGTGGACGTGACCCCGCACAACCCGCCGCTGAGCGACGCGCGCTTCGACCAGCAGCCGCTGCTGGACGACCCGTACGACCTCGTCGTCCCCGACGACCATCCGCTGGCCGGACTCGAACGCGTCGACCTCGCCGAGGTGGCGCACGAGGACTGGATCGCGCCGGTGCCGCAGAGCCCCTGCCGCCCGCATGTGATGTCGGCGTGCGGGGCGGCCGGGTTCACCCCGGACGTGATCCATCACGCGCTGGACTGGAACGTCACCGCCCACCTGGTCGCCAGCCGGCTCGGCGTCGCGCTGATCCCACGGCTGTTCCAGTTGACCCCGCAAGTCCCGATCACCCGGGTCCGCTGTGTCGGCGACCCGCACCGCAAGGTGCTGACCTGTGTTCGCCGGGGCCGCCGGGAGCGGCCGGCGGTGGCGGCGGCGCTGGAGGAGCTGCGGGGGCTGGCGTCCACAGCGGTGGCCTGACGCAGGAGGAGGGGCTGAGGAGGGGCCGGGCATACGAGAAGGGGCCGGAGCGCTGGGCTCCGGCCCCTCCACGAGGACCTCGGGTCCGGGTCAGGCCGCGACGACCTCGCCCGCGTGCCCGTGGACGCGCGCGATGACCTCGGTCAGCTGCGCGGCGACCTCGGCGTCGTCGACCGGGTGGGTCTCGGCGAAGCGGGTCACGGAGCCGGGGATGGACAGCTTGACGTCCTCCAGCACCTTGCCGCCCGCGATGCCCACGGCCTTGCGGGTCTCGTCCTGCGCCCACACGCCGCCGTACTGGCCGAACGCGGTGCCGACCACGGCGACCGGCTTGCCGCCGAAGGCGCCGGAGCCGTACGGGCGGGACAGCCAGTCGATGGCGTTCTTCAGGACGGCCGGGATGGTGCCGTTGTACTCGGGAGAGAAGAGCAGGAACGCGTCCGCGGCCTGCGCGGCCTCACGCAGCTTGGCCGCGGTGGCGGGGACGGTGCCCTCGACGTCGATGTCCTCGTTGTAGAAGGGGATGTCGGCCAGGCCCTCGAAGAGCACGACCTCAGCGCCCTCGGGGGCGAGCTTGACGGCCGCCTCGGCGAGCTGACGGTTGTGCGAACCGGCGCGAAGGCTGCCGACGAGCGCGAGGATGCGAACAGACATGCGAACTCCAAGGATGCTGAAACACTGCCGTTACGATCCGGACCGGGGTCCGTTTAATTTCTAGCACCATAACCGGACCGCGGTCCAGTTTCATTCCCGATGCTTTACGCTGGCGTCATGTCCGCCGTACTGCCGCCGTTCCCGCAGTCTCAGGAGCCCGAGGGCAAGCCCCAGCTGCTGGAGGTCGGCTCCGCCCCCGACGAGCCCTGCCTGCGCGCCGACGCGGCCCGCAACCGCGCCCGGCTGCTGGAGGCCGCAACCGAGCTGATCGCGGAGCACGGGGCAGCCGGCGTCACCATGGAGGCGGTGGCCGCGGCGGCCGGCGTGGGCAAGGGGACGGTCTTCCGCCGCTTCGGCGACCGCACCGGCCTGCTGACGGCCCTGCTCGACCACTCCGCACGGAAGCTGCAGGCCGACTTCATCGGCGGGCCGCCGCCGCTGGGTCCGGGTGCCCCGCCGGTGGAGCGGCTGCGGGCGTTCGGTGTCGCGGTGCTGTACCGCGCGGCCGAGCAGCTGGACCTGCAACTGGCCGCGCAGCCGGAGCCGACCCGCCGCTTCGCCCACCCCTCGTACCGCGCGCTGCACACCCACGCCGCCATGCTGCTGCGGCAGATCACGCCGGAAGCCGACTGCGATCTCCTCGCCCAGACGCTCATGGCGTATCTCGACCCCGGCCTGATCCACCATCTGACCAAGCAGTGCGGTATGCCCATGGAGCGGCTGGAGAACGGCTGGTCCGACCTGGTCACCCGCATGACGCGCACCGAGTCGTGACCGGGCGGGGACCCTGACCCGACCGCTACGCACAGGTTCTGCAAAGATGCGGTACGTCATGGTGCAGATACCGAAAACGCCCGCGCCCGCACTGCCCGCACAGCGCTCGGTACCCACGAGCGCCGACGTGGCCCGCCTGGCCGGCGTCTCGCGCGCGACCGTCTCCTACGTCCTCAACAACACCAGCGCCGTCCGGATCAGCGAACCCACCCGCCGCCGCGTCCACGAGGCCGCGAAGGAACTCGGGTACGTCCCGCACGCGGCCGCCCGCAGCCTGCGCGCCGGGCACAGCCGCATGGTCCTGATGCCCGCCCCGAGCTTCCCCGTCGGCTCCCTGTACGGCCGGTTCCTCAGCGACCTCCAGCTGGCGCTCGGCCGTCTCGACTACACCGTCGTGCAGCACGGCAGCGTCGGCCTGCACGGCGACGAAGCCGCCCGCGCCTGGGCCGAGCTGCGCCCCGTCGCCGTCCTGTTCTCCGGCTCCGGCCTCGGCCCGAAGGGCGTGACGGTGCTCAAGCGCTCCGGCGCCCGGGCCGTGGTCTCGCTGGGCCCCGAGTCCGTCGAGGGTGCCCACGCCCTGCTGATGGACTACGAGGCCGTGGGATACCGCGCGGGCCGCCACCTCCACGACCGAGGCAGGCGCCGGGTGGGCGTCGTCGTCCCCGAGGAGGACGGCCTGGAGTCCTTCTCCGCGCCGCGTCTCGAAGGGGTACGCCGCGCCCTGCACGGCACGGACGCCACCGTGACCGAGCTGCCCCTCGCCTACGACGAGCAGTCCGCCGCGCGGCTCGCCCGCAGCTGGCGCGACCGGGGCCTCGACGCCGTGTTCGCCTACAACGACGAGTACGCGATGCTGCTGATGCGCGCCCTGCAGGACGAGGGGGTCCGCATCCCCGCCGACACGGCCGTCATCGGCGCCGACGACCTGATGCTCGGACGGCTGCTGCGGCCCAGGCTGAGCACGGTCCACATCGAACTGCCGTCCGGCCGCGACCTCGCGGAGCTGGTCGACCACGCGGTGCGCAACCCCGGCGCCGCACCGCAGACGCACAAGGTGCTGGGAGCGACGGTGGTGCACCGCGAGTCCAGCTGAGGCAGCCGGCGTCCGGCCGACGTACCGTCGAAGCCAGGGAGGCGTGGAATGCGCACGACGGTCGGCATCATCGGCGGCGGCCCCGCCGGGCTTCTCCTCGCCCGCCTGCTGCACCGCGCGGGCATCGACTGCGTGGTCCTGGAGAGCAGGACGCGCAGTCACGTCGAGCAGCGCCAGCGGGCCGGAATGCTGGAGCAGGGCACGGTCGACGCGCTGCACGAGGCCGGTGCCGCCGAGCGGCTGGAGGCGGAGGGCCTGGTGCACCAGGGCATCGAGCTGCGCTTCGACCGGGAACGTCACCACCTAGACTTCCCGGCTCTCACCGGCGGCCACACGGTCACGATCTACGCCCAGACCGAGATCGTGAAGGACCTCGTCGCGCTCCAACTCGCCGACGGCCCGCCGCTGTTGTTCGAGGCCGCGGCGCTCGCCGTCGAGCAGCCGGAGAGCGCCACGCCCGTCGTACGGTTCCGGCACGAGGGCCGCGAACAGACGCTGACCTGCGACTGGGTCGCCGGCTGCGACGGCTTCCACGGCATCTCCCGCGCCACCTTCCCGGCCGGGATCAGCAGCTCGTACGCGCACGACTATCCGTACTCCTGGCTCGGCATCATGGCCGAAGTGCCGCCGTCCGGCGACGAGTTGATCTACGCGCGGGGTGAACGCGGCTTCGCGCTGCACAGCATGCGCTCCTCGTCCGTCTCCCGGCTCTACCTCCAGGTCCCGGTCGGCGCCGATCCCGACGACTGGCCCGACGACCGCGTCTGGGACGAACTCGCCGCCCGCTTCGCGATCGACGCCGACTGGACCCTGAACCGCGGGCCCATCACCGCCAAGTCCGTGACGTCGATGCGCAGTTACGTCCACGAACCGATGCGCCACGGGCGGCTCCTGCTCGCCGGTGACGCCGCCCACATCGTCCCGCCGACGGGCGCCAAGGGACTCAACCTCGCCGTGTCGGACGTACGGGTCCTGGCCCGTGCCCTCATCGAGCTGCACCGCACAGGGGACACACAACTCCTGGACAGCTACTCCGAGTTGTGCCTCCGGCGGGTGTGGCAGGCGACCCGCTTCTCCGACGACATGACTAGGATGTTGCACGCTCAACCAGATGGGGACGCGTTCGACCACCGGATGCAGCTCGCACGTCTGCGCCGGATCACCGCATCCCGTCACGCCGCCGCCGAACTGGCGGCCAACTACTCGGGACTTCCGCTCCTCATGTGAGTCCCGCCGGTGATCGAACGGAGAGTCGCCCATGCCGTTGCTCGAGCCCAAGGCCTGGCAGTCCCGCCCCCTGTCGGGAGACGAGTACACCGTCACCGAGCCCGCCACCGGCGACACGCTCGGCACCGTCACCCTGGCCACCGCCGAGGACGTCGCCACGGCCGCCGAGGCCGCCCGTGCCGCCCAGACCCAGTGGGCCCGCGTCCCGCACTTCGTGCGCGCCGGGGTGCTGCGCAAGGCCGGTGACCTGTTCGCCGCGCACGCCGACGAGCTGCGCGAATGGCTGGTCCGCGAGTCCGGTTCGATACCCGGCAAGGCCGACTTCGAACTGCACGTGGCCGCCCAGGAGTGCTACGAGGCCGCCGCACTAGCCTCCCGCCCGGCCGGGCAGGTCCTGCCCAGCGAGGCTCCCCGCCTGTCGTACACGCGCCGGGTTCCCGCGGGCGTCGTCGGTGTGATCGCGCCGTTCAACGCCCCGCTGATCCTGTCCATCCGCTCCGTCGCCCCGGCCCTCGCGCTCGGCAACGCGGTCGTGCTGAAGCCGGACCCGCGCACGGCGGTCTGCGGCGGGCTCGCACTGGCCGCGGTCTTCGCGGAGGCCGGTCTGCCCGAGGGGCTGCTGCACATCCTGCCGGGCGGCGCGGAGACGGGCCAGGCGCTGGTCGCCGACCCGCGGGTGCCCGTCATCTCCTTCACGGGATCCACGGCCGCGGGCCGGGCCGTCGGCGAGGCCGCCGGGCGCCACCTCAAGCGCGTCCATCTGGAGCTGGGCGGTAACTCCGCCCTGATCGTGCTGGAGGACGCCGACCTCGACGCGGTGATCTCCACCGCCGCCTGGGGGTCCTTCTTCCACCAGGGCCAGATCTGCATGACGACCGGCCGCCACCTGGTCCACCAGTCGTTGTACGAGGAGTACGTCGAGCGGCTCGCCGCCAAGGCCGACGGCCTCGCCGTGGGTGACCCGCACCGCGCCGAGGTCCACCTCGGGCCGCTCATCGACTCGGGTCAGCTGGGGAAGGTGCACGGTCTGGTCGAGGCCAGTACGTCCCGCGGGGCCAAGCTCGCCGCGGGCGGCAGCCACGAGCAGCTGTTCTACCGGCCGACGGTGCTCGCGGGCGTCGACGACGCGACCCCCGCGTACACCGAGGAGGTCTTCGGACCCGTCGCGCCGGTGCGCCCCTTCACCACCGCCGACGAGGCCGCCGCCCTCGCCGCGGCGAGCTCCTACGGCCTCTCCCTGGGCATCGTCACCAGGGACACCGCCCGGGGCCTCGACCTCGCCGAGCGCATCCCGACCGGCATCGTGCACATCAACGACCAGACCGTGAACGACGAGGCCGTCGCCCCCTTCGGTGGAATAGCCGCCTCCGGCACCGGCGCCCGGTTCGGCGGCGAGGCCAACCTGGACGCGTTCACCGACGTGCGCTGGACGACGGTGCGTGGTGACGTGGCGGCGTACCCCTTCTAGAGCAGGGCGTCACTGGCCGTTCTGGTCGGCCTGCTCCTGCTGGGCGGCGACGGCCTTGTGGACCTCGTCCATGTCGAGCTTGCGGGCCTGCCCGATGACGTCCGCGAGGGCGTCCTCGGGCAGGGCACCCGGCTGCGCGAACACGGCGACACGGTCACGGACGATCATCAGCGTCGGGATCGACTGGATACCGAAGGCGGCGGCAAGCTCCGGCTGCGCCTCGGTGTCGACCTTGCCGAACACAAGGTCCGGGTTCTCCTCGGCGGCCTTCTCGTAAACGGGGGCGAACTGACGGCACGGCCCGCACCAGGACGCCCAGAAGTCGATCAGGACGAACTCGTTGTCCGTGACCGTCTCATCGAAGTTCTCCTTGGTGAGCTCCACGGTGCTGCTCATGGCGTTTTCCCTCTTCCTGGTGTCGGGGCGGTGCCGTCGGCGTCAACAGGACCGTACGGCCGCGTATTCCGCGCGCGTACCCGTGTGGCCACTCCGCACACCACCCGTAAGACTGACCACATGACGGAAACGGATTCCAACGTGTACGACGTCGTGGTGGTCGGAGCCGGACCGGTGGGGGAGAACGTGGCCGACCGCACCCGTGCGGCCGGTCTGAGTACCGCGGTGGTGGAGAGCGAGCTGGTCGGCGGGGAGTGCTCGTACTGGGCGTGCATGCCCAGCAAGACGCTGCTGCGGCCGGTCATCGCCCAGGCGGACGCCCGCCGTCTGCCCGGGCTCAGCCACTCGGTACAGGGCCCCCTGGACGCGGCTGCCGTCCTGGCCCGGCGCAACGAGTTCACCGGCAACTGGAACGACGACGGCCAGGTCCAATGGCTGAACGGCATCGGCGCCGACTTCCACCGCGGCCACGGCCGCCTCACCGGACCCCGCACGGTGGAGGTGACCGGGCCCGACGGCGCACGCCAGGTGCTGACCGCCCGGCACGCCGTCGCCCTGTGCACCGGCACCCGCGCCATGCTCCCGAACCTGCCCGGACTCGCCGAGGTCAAGCCGTGGACCAGCCGTGAGGCCACCAGCGCCCAGTCCGTGCCCGGCCGGCTGGTCGTGGTCGGCGGCGGAGTGGTCGCCACCGAGATGGCCACCGCCTACCAGGCCCTCGGCTCCGATGTCACGCTCCTGGTCCGCGGCAAGGGCCTGCTCAACCGCATGGAGCCCTTCGCCGGCGAGATGGTCGCCGAAGGGCTCTCCGAGGCCGGCGTCGACGTCCGCACCGGCACGTCGGTCGAGTCGGTGACCCGTGAGAACGGCACGGTCGTGGTCGTCACCGACAGCGGCGGCCGTATCGAGGCCGACGAGATCCTCTTCGCGACCGGACGGGCCCCGCGCACCGACGACCTCGGCCTGGACACCGTCGGCCTGACGCCGGGTTCCTGGCTGGAGGTCGACGACAGCCTGCGCATCACCGGCAGCGAGTGGCTGTACGCGGTGGGCGACATCAATCACCGTGCCCTTCTCACCCACCAGGGCAAGTACCAGGCCCGCATCGCGGGCGCCGCCATCGCCGCCCGCGCCTCCGGAGTCCCGATCCTGGAATCGGACCCGTGGGGCGCCCACGCCGCCACCGCCGACCACGCCGCCGTCCCCCAGGTCGTCTTCACCGACCCCGAGGCCGGGGCCGTGGGCCTCTCCCTGGCCGAAGCGGAACAGGCCGGTCACCGGGTCCGCGCCGTCGACTACGACCTCGCCTCGGTCGCGGGGGCGTCGGTGTACGCCGAGGGCTACAAGGGCCGCGCCCGCATGGTCGTCGACCTGGAGCGCGAGATCCTGCTCGGCGTCACGTTCGTCGGCCCGGGCGTCGGTGAGCTCATCCACTCGGCGACGATCGCGGTCGTCGGGCAGGTGCCGATCAGCCGCCTGTGGCACGCGGTTCCGTCGTATCCGACGATCAGTGAGGTGTGGCTACGGCTGTTGGAGTCGTACCGGGACAACTGACCTACTCAGTGGGGCAGTTCGAAGCCGAGGGCCCGCGCCGCCTCGCCCGGGGCCGGCTGGGCCCAGCGCTCGGCCATCGCCTGGTTCGAGGAGAGTGAACGCAACTCGGCCCGGTCCAGGTAGAGCACGCCGTCGAGGTGGTCCGTCTCGTGCTGCACGATACGGGCGGGCCACCCCGTGAACACCTCGTCGACCGCGTGCCCGTGCTCGTCCTCGCCGGTCAGCCGCACCTCGGCCGGCCGGGCCACGACCGCCTGATAGCCCGGCACGCTCAGGCAGCCCTCGAAGAACGCGGCACGGTCGCCCCTGACGGGTTCGTACGAGGGGTTCACCAGCACCCGGAACGGCTGCGGCACCCGCCCGCGCACCAGCCGCACGTCCTCCGGCACCGGCGCCGGGTCCTCGATCACCGCGATCCGCAGCCCCACGCCGACCTGCGGTGCCGCGAGGCCGACGCCCGGCGCCGCGTGCATGGTGGCCCGGAGCGCCTCGACGAAGCGGGACAGCAGCGCCGGGTCCAGTTGGCCGTCGAAGCGCTCGGTGGGACGCCGTAGCACCGGGTCGCCGGCCGCCACGATGGGCAACGGTCCCTCGGCGGCCAGGAGTTGCTCGACCCGCTCGGCCAAGGGGGCGCGCTCGTTCGGAAGTGCCATCGCGCCAGCATGCCACGGCACCCGCGCCGCTCACCGACTCCCTTGTGACGCACGCCACTTAATATGCCTGGAACTCGACGGCCCCTTCGTCCGACTACTGGACCACAACAGCACAGAAGGAAACGTCCCCACTCCCCGTCCCACCCCCGGAGAAGCCGCCGATGTCCACCGCTCCCGCCACCACCACGGAGGAGGCGACGCAGCCCGACGCCCCGGCGTCGCCCCGCAGATGGGCACCGCTGCGCCCGCTGATCCTGCGTCTGCACTTCTACGCCGGAGTCCTCGTCGCGCCGTTCCTGCTCGTCGCCGCGGCCACCGGCTTCCTGTACGCCGGAGCGTTCCAGGCCGAGAAGATCGTGTACGCCCACGAGATGTACGTCCCGGTCGGCGACGCGAAACTGCCGATATCCGAGCAGGTCGCCGCCGCGCGCAAGGCCCACCCCGAGGGCACGGTCTCCGCGATACGTCCCTCCCCGGCCGACGACGAGTCGACCAGGGTCATGCTGTCCGGCGTCAAGGGCGTCGACGCCGAGCACACGATGGCCGTGTTCGTCGACCCCTACACCGCCGAGGTGCGCGGCGCCCTCGAACAGTACGGCTCGACCGGCGCGCTGCCCCTGCGCACCTGGATCGACGAGTTCCACCGCGACCTGCACCTCGGTGAGACCGGCCGCTACTACAGCGAGCTCGCCGCCAGCTGGCTCTGGGTCATCGCGGCCGGCGGCCTGGTGCTGTGGTTCTCCCGCCGCCGCGCCCTGCGCAAGGTGCGGGGCACCAGCGGGCGCCGCCGCACGCTCGGCCTGCACGGCACCGTCGGCGTCTGGGCCGCGATCGGGTTCATCTTCCTCTCGGCGACCGGCCTCACCTGGTCGGCCTACGCCGGCGCCAACATCGATGAACTGCGCACCTCCCTCGGCCAGGCCACGCCGTCCATCTCGGCGACGGCCGGCGGCGAACACGGGGGCCACGGCAGCGCCGCCGCCACGGGCGGCAGCGGCGAGCACGGCGTCGGCCTCGACAAGGTCCTGGCGTCCGCCCGCGCCGAGGGCCTGAGCGATCCCGTGGAGATCGTGCCGCCCGCCGACGACTCGTCCGCGTACGTGGTACGGCAGGTGCAGCGCAGCTGGCCGACGAAGGGGGACTCGGTCGCCATCGACCCGGCCGGCGGCGAGGTCGTCGACGTGCTGAGGTTCGCCGAATACCCGGTGCTCGCCAAGCTGACCCGCTGGGGCATCGACCTGCACACCGGGGTCCTCTTCGGTCTGGTCAACCAGATAGCCCTGATGGCGCTCGCGCTCTCGTTGATCCTGCTGATCGTGTGGGGCTACCGCATGTGGTGGCAGCGCGGCCGCGGCTCCGCCTTCGGCCGGCCGATCCCGCGCGGCGCCTGGCAGCAGGTGCCCCCGCAGATCCTGGTCCCGCTGGTCGCGGTCGTCGCCGTGGTCGGCTACTTCGTGCCGCTGCTCGGCATCTCGCTGGCCGCGTTCGTCGTCGTGGACGTCGTCCTGGGCGAGGTGGCCCATCGGCGGGGGAAGCGCAAGCCCGCGGAAGTGAACTAGGCAGGCGGAAGCCGGCCGCAAGAGCCGACGGAGGAGGGGCCCGGTTCCGGGATGGAACCGGGCCCCTCGTGTCGACAGCGCCAGGAGCTGCTCGATACTGCTCAGAGCTGCTCGAAGTCACCCGCGAGCGCCGAGGCGAGGCGCAGATGCGGCTCCGCCTCGTCGTCCCGCCCCTGCCGTTGCAGGGTGCGGCCCAGCATCAGCCGGGCGTAGTGCTCCACCGGGTCGCGCTCGATGACGACCCGCAACTCGCTCTCCGCGCGCCGCAGTTGGGCCGAGTGGTAGTAGGAGCGCGCCAGCAGCAGCCGGGGTCCGGTCTGCTCCGGCACCTCCTCGACCAGCTTGCCCAGGACGCGGGCCGCGGCGGCGTAGTCCTTGGCGTCGAAGAACATCCGCGCACGCTCCCAGCGCTCGGCCGGTGTTCCGTGGTCGTAGTACGTCGTGTCCACTCGTGACCTCCTTCGAGGCTGTCAACGGAGCGCGGTGGTTCAAAATTCCACTACTTCATGCCGGGGCTCGGGGCTACCGCTTCATCGCGGCGAGCTCGGCGTTGGCCCGCTCGGTGATGAGGGTCAGCACTCGGCCGGCAGCCGCCAGGTCCTCCGTGGGGATGTCGGCGTAGACCCGGGCGGAGATCGGAGCGGTCTCGGCGGAGGTCCGCTCGTACAACTCCCGTCCGGCGTCCGTGATCCGCACCCGGGACGGCTCCTGCGGGGCCAGCAGCTGTGCGGCGATCAGCTCGTCGACCACGGAGTGGGCCTTCGCGGCGTCGATCTTCAGCGCGCCGACGACGCCGTCGACGAGGTGGTCGCGCTCGACCGGGCCGTCGGCGACGTTGACGAGCCGGAGGGTGACGGACTGCTGGAAGGTCGCGCCATGGCGGGCCAGCACGCGCTCGAGAAGCGCGCGGCTCGCGTAGTGGGCCAGAGCTATGACACGGGGGTCGAGCAGGGGAGTGGTGGTGGTCATGACTACTCCTTGTCGGACTCACTGTCTGGGGCAAGCGGGTCGAGCGGTGCGTCGAGCAGGACCGCGAGGTCACGGGTGAACTCCCGCGCCCGCGCGCTGTCCAGGCCGCCGAGAGGTGCCAGCAACTGCTGCAGGAGCCCGTGCACGACCTCGATCGCCTGCCGGGTCCGCTCCCGGCCCTGCTCGGTCAGCGCCAGCTGCACCGCGCGCGGGTCGCGGGGGTCCCGGGTGCGTTCGAGGAGGCCGGCGCTCTCCAGGGAGCGCGCCAGCTTGGAGACGTACAGCGGCTCCAGCCCGGTGTGGTCGGCCAGACGCCGCTGGCTCGGGCGCTCACCGTGGCGCTGCATGCCGTACAGCGAGGCCACCAGCGCGTACTGCGCGTGGGTGAGACCCAGCGGGGCCACGGCTCGGTCGACCGCGACCCGCCACTTCGTGGACAGGCGCCACACCAGGAAACCGGGCGTGGCCTTCTCGGAACCCTTGCTCATGACCAATACAATACATGGCTACTATGTACATGGCTACTATTTTCTCAACGGCATCCGGACAGCGCAGAGTGACGGACTGACGTGATGGCCCGGACAGGGCTAGTTTGGGCGCCATGAGCAATCTTGATCGCGAGGCGGTGCCCGCCATCTGCGGCGGCCGCGGTTTCGTCGTGGCAGAGCCCGTACGCGAACTCCTCAGCCCTCGCCGCGTCAAGCTCGGCGAATCCACCGAAGTCCGCCGCCTGCTGCCCAACCTGGGCCGGCGCATGGTCGGCGCCTGGTGCTTCGTCGATCACTACGGTCCCGACGACATCGCCGACGAGCCCGGCATGCAGGTGCCGCCGCACCCGCACATGGGTCTGCAGACGGTGAGTTGGCTGCACGAGGGCGAGGTGCTGCACCGGGACTCGACGGGCAGCCTCCAGACGATCCACCCGCGCGAGCTGGGCCTGATGACCTCCGGCCGGGCGATCAGCCACTCCGAGGAGAGCCCGAAGTCGCACGCCCGCCTCCTGCACGGCGCCCAGCTCTGGGTCGCCCTCCCGGACGGCCACCGGCACACCGACCCGCACTTCGAACACCACGCCGACCTGCCGGTCGTCACGGCGCCGGGCCTGCGGGCCACGCTGATCCTCGGCGGCCTCGACGGAGCGACCTCGCCCGGCACGACGTACACCCCGATCGTCGGCGCCGACCTCACGCTGTCGCGCGGCGCGGACGTACGCCTCCCCCTGGAGCCGGACTTCGAGTACGCCGTCCTTTCCATGTCCGGCGAGGCCCACGTGGACGGCGTGCCGGTACTCCCCGGCTCCATGCTCTACCTCGGCTGCGGCCGCACCGAACTCCCGCTGCGCGCCGAGTCGGACGCCGGCCTGATGCTCCTCGGCGGCGAGCCGTTCGAGGAGGAGCTGATCATGTTCTGGAACTGGATCGGGCGGACGCAGGAGGAGATCGAACAGGCCCGCGCCGACTGGATGACCGGCACCCGGTTCGGTGAGGTCAAGGGGTACGACGGGGGTCCGCTGCCTGCTCCCGAGTTGCCGCCGGTGGCGCTGAAGCCGCGGGGGAGGGTTCGCTGACCCGGCAATCGGGCGGACATGGGGGCACTCGCGCCGCAGAGCCCCGAGAGGTGCACGTCGCCGCCTCATGCGAGGCGACTCCATGCCTCCGTCCCGGGGTCACAGGAACAGGATCTGCTGTGACCCTTGTTCGCTCTTGCGCGCGACCGCTACCCGGTCATCCCCGGCCTGGGACCAATACGGCAGATCTCTCGTCGAGGAAATTGACGATGTGGCCGAACACGTCAAGGGCGGCACCGCGGCCGATGAAGGGGTCGACGTGACCGTAGCCCGGAATCTCGATGTAGCGGATGTCGAGGCCCGGGTGACGGCTGGACAGGATGTCGTAGCAAAGCTCGTTCGAATCGTGGAAGGTCTTGTTGTCACTGCCGGCGAGCAGTAGGACGGGGCAGTCGATGCGGTCGGCGCTGTCCAGGGCGTTCTCCGGCAGTTGGTCGTAGCCTTGTCCGGCCGTGTGCCAGGGCATCGCCGTGTGCGCCAGTTCCATGCGCCGCAGGTGCGGCCCTATCCAGGTGGGCGCGGAACCGAACAGTTCGGCAAGCCGCTTGTGGGTCGTCTCGTGCAGGTTCTCATGGACGTAGAGCGAAGCGCCCGTACCCCAGGCGGAGTTGTGCAGGATATGGCAGGTCGGGTCGTCGCAGTCGTCGGCCGAGAGGGAAGCCAGCGCGAACATCGGCGTGTAGCGCGAGCGGAAGCCCACCTTGGTGAAGTCGACCGGGAGGTGTGTCCAGCGGGAGCGACCCCACTCGCCGCCGAGGTGGCCGAGCAACCGGGACCTCGCGGAGTACTTCGGCGTCATGAACACCCCCTGTGCCACCACTCCGGCGAGGCCTGGCACCAAGCCGCCCGTCATACTCAGCGACAGTGACAGGGCTCCGAGACAGTGGGCGACCACGAACAGTTGGCGCGGGCCGATACGGTCGCGGATGTACGACACCGCATCCGGGATGTCGTAGAGCGCCACATCATCGAAGGTGTAACGGACGCGGCCCTCGTTGTGCGGCAAGCGGCAACTGCCCCGCCAGTCCAGCAGCCACGGTTCGTAGCCAGCGCCGAGCAGGACGTCCACGAGGTTGCGGGTCTCGGGGAGTACGAACATGTCAGCCGAAGCAGTGAGACCGTGCAGGAGCAGGACCGCGGGACGATCGGTGCCGTCTTGATCGGTGGGCGGGTTGGCGCTGAGTCGGCACAGGCCGAGTTCGGTGCCGTCGGATGCGTGGAACGGGATCTGCTCGACGGTGACGCGGTCCATCGGGGCATACAGCGGTCGTGGTGTCATCGAAGTTGCTTCCTGTCCTTTTCCCACTTCTTGAGCTTGGCCTGGTACCTGTCCTTGTCGAGGTCGATGGCGTCCGGGCGCAGGTCGAGCAGTTCGGCGCCGGCGCGCAGCGTGGGCTCCAGCAGCCCCTGGCCCAGCTGCGCGCTGAACCAGGCCAGCCAGGTCACCTTGGCGATCCGCTGCTCCCGCATCGACAGATTCGGATTGACCCGGATACCGTCAATCTGCTCTCGCTTGTAGGACTTTTTGGGCACTTTCATCGTTCCGGCCAGGCTCGCCGGTTCGCCCTCGCGGCCCGCGCGGATGGTGAGGGTGCGTGCCTGCTTCATGTAGTCGAAGCGGGCCCGGGCTGTCTTCCAACCCTCCAGCCACCAGGCGTTTCCGTCGGAATCGCGCAGGGCCAGGCGGTACCGCAGCAGGGGGTGGTCCAGGCCGTGGCGGTGCGGCACTCCCTCGTCGGGACGGACCCAGATCTCGCCGTCCTCCACGGTGAGTGGATCCGCGTGCAGCAAGGTACAGGAGACCTTGCCGCGTACGTCGATGGAGCGGTGCTGCACGAGTTGGTACATGCTGGCGATCGACAGGGTCAGCGCGAAGGTGCACCGGGTGTCGGGCTTGGCGTCGACCGGGCCCACCTTGCCGCGCATCGTCTCCCGGAACCACAGGTGCGGCGGGTCGTCACGACTGGGCAGGATCACCAGGCCGTCACGGGCCATCCGCTCGTAGCTCTTCAGCCGGGCCTGCGCGTCGTAGCGGGCAGGCGGTGGCAGTTTGTGCCGGGCAACGAACGCCTCAGTCCGCTCTCCTGTCGCCATCGGGGCCGTGACGCTCGCCTCGACGATCTTCTGGCCGGCGGGGTTGCGCAACACCCGTGCCATGAATTCCAGTTCGGGGACCGCATCGGTCTCACAGCGGGCCAGGAAATCCTTGAGCCAGACATCCCACGGCATCACGCGGACATTCAGCCCACCGAGTTCCTGATCGCGGACCATCTCGCTGAGAGTGTCCGGTCGTCCGGTGAGGTGGTAGTTCTGGCCCCAGCCGCTCGGCTCGCAGATCACGGCGGTGGCGATGCGGCTTACCCAGTCCACCGGGGCGGAGTTCGAATAGTTGATCTTGGGTGCGACGCGGTAACGGGAGATGGCGGAAAAGAGGCCCGTATTGATGTCGTGCGGGTTGTAGGCGCCGGTGCGGGTGTGGCCGACGATGCCGCCGGGGCGCAGAAATGTCGCCTTCAGGCCACGGTCGCGGGCTCGCCTGAGCGCTGCCTCCGCCGCCCACTTCGACTTGTCGTAGCCCGCCGTCAGCCGGTCCACATGTGCCACCGGATCGTCCTCGCCCATCGAGGCGATGCCGATCTCATTGAACACAGCGATCGACGAAATGTGGTGCAGCGGTTTGGGCCGTCCGGTCATCGCAAGTTCGGCGAGGGACAGCACGCCGAGGACATTGGTCCGGCGCAGCGACGGGTAGCCGCGCAGGAAGTCCACGGCCGCCGCCACGCTGACGACCGAGTCGAGTTCGTTTGCCAGCAGATCCCACTGCTCGTCCGTCAGGCCGAGTCGGGGCCGGCGCAGGTCGCCGGGGAGGACGGTGACCCGTCGTCGGACCTCGGTCGACCAGGGGAGGGAGAAACCGGCGAGGCTCTCGGCGAGGCGCCGTTCCGCGTCCGGCACGCTGTCCCCGCGCACCAGGCAGACGACATGTGCGTTGCTGTGCCGCAGCAGGTCGAGCAGCATGTGGCCGCCCAGGAAGCCGGTGGCACCGCTCAGCAGGACACGGCGGGGCGGGACCGGTTCCGGGTCGCCGCACCAGGGAAGCAGGTCCGCACGTGCGAGGTCGGCCATGAGGAGGGCGAGGTCCTCGGCATGGTCGTCGAGCACAGGGAGGGTCTCGTCCGGCGCGACGGGATCGGCCGGTATGAGGTCGGTGCCCGGAGATGCCGTCGTGGTGGCGCTCGGCGCGGAGGCCACCGGCAGCTCAAGGGCTCCGGTGGTCGCCGATGCCGCGGGCAGTGGGCGTGTCGTCGGACTGCCCAGCCAGCGTTGAGCGAGGCGCCGGGGCCTGGCGTCTGCGAAGACGTCGTCCAGGCTGAGTCTGACGTCGAGCTCCCGGTCGAGCACTGCGACGAGTCGAACGGCGTCCACCGAGGTGGCACCCGCGTCGAAGAGGTCGGTCTCTGTGTCGATCTCCTTGACGTCCAGCAGCGCGGCTGCCTTCGACACGATGGCCTTGGCAAGTTGTTCGAGGCCCCAGGACGGTGTGCCGTCGGCCGCGCCCTCAGCATCGTTCGCGCTGTCCACCGACTGCGGTTGCGGGGCCGACGGCTGTAAGCGCGCCAGCAAGCCGGCGATCGCGGCGGATCCTCGCGGACCGCTTTCGATCGATTCTCCCTCGTACTGCCGGTCCACCTCGTGGTTGCGGGCCGGTACGCCGTCACCTGTGTCAGGGATGGGTTTCATGCGGTTGCCTCCACGGTTTCGTCTGTTGTGGCGTCCCAGGAGCGGAAGTCTCGGAGCCGGCCCACGGGGACCAGTACCTCCAGGCCCGGTGCCTCCGGGTCTCCGCCGGACAAGGCGGCCACCAGCCGTCGTACGGGAATGTTGCGGGGGGTACGCTCGGCGATCATGCGTACGGTCGGGCAGCCCAACGCTTCGGCCCGGTCCGCCAGCCAGCCGAGAACGCGTTCCTCGGCACCGCGCCCGAGCACCCGGCAGCTCATCATCCAGCCCAGGACCTCGAGGGTCTCGCCGTCGGGACGGATCACGAGTACGGCGATCTGCCCGTAGTCGCCGAACCTGTCCCGCGCCCGCACGGTCCACACCTCGCCGTCCTGTTGCCGGCGCGTCAGCTCCGCCTCGTCCACCGTCTGCGGGCGGAGATTGAACTGGCTGGTGCGCCGGGCCAGTTGGACGGAACGCTCCATCGTGTCGTCGCAGAGAAGCTGAAAGTCCATTTCCAGGTTCAGCCGCTCCAGGAAGTCGGCGAAGGTGGTCCGGGAACGTGCTTCCTCGCGCACCTTGTCCTGCCGGTAGAAGTCCGCCCGCGCGGCGTCCTCCTGTGTCGCCGCGCGCGGGGCGATCGGCCAGAGCCTGGTCAGGAAGTCCGGCAGGCCTTCCCGCGGCGGGCAGGTCACGCAGAGCACCTCGGGCAGAGCCGCCCTCATCCTGGCGATCTCGGCCGGGGTGTCGTCGAGGAACATGAACGTGTCCAGGCCGAGCCCGAGTTCCTCCGCAACCGCCTTGAGGCGCAGGGGCTTCGGTGTCCAACCGGCGGAGATCACACTGAAGTGCTCAGCGCGGAGCAGACTGTCCGGCCGGTCGAGTACGGCACGTAGGGTGGCCTCGTCATTGTTGGAGACCAGCACCAGCAGAGCACCCGCGGCGCGCCACTGCAGCAGTCTGCGGGCCAGCTGGGCACGGCCTCCCATGAGGCCGACGTGCTCAGGCCCGTCCTCCCCTGCGATGCCGTCCCAGAGAGTCTCGTCTCCGTCGACCGCAATCACCTTCGGCGGAGTGCGGCGGGAGGCCCGCACCAGGTCGGCGAGGGCAAGTGCCACTGCGGCCTGGAACTCCGCCCGAAACGGCAGGTGCGCCAGCGCGTCCGTCTCGGCGTCGAACGGGTTGGCGAAATCATCGCCGCTGAAGCTCTTCGGCCCCAGCACCGCGATGCCGGCCTGATTCTGGAGCCGGGACCTCACCGCGTCCTCCCAGTCCCGGAGCCTCTCCTCGGCCGCGTGCGCGGGAAGGAATCCGACGATCACCGGCCGCCCCGTGCGTTCGGCCAACGAGCTCACGGCTGCCGGGTACTCCTCGCCCAGTTCGGCCAGCAACTCGTCGCTGATCTCGCCGTAACGCCCCAAGTCGGCGGCACGCAACAGCACAAGCGCTGCGGCGGTCGACGGATCGGAGAGAACGCCGGACGGGTCGTGCAGGGCTGCCAGAACCTGGTGATACGGACCTTCGGTGACGGTGAGTCCGGTGTCCTCGAGCGCGAGGCCGAGCAGCGTGGAGAGGTTGCCCAGAGCGAATGTGGCTGTCAGAGCGACGGATCGGGCTGCCGATGAGCGTGACGGACGTTCAGGCAACGGTTCCGGCGTGAGTGCCGTGTGAAGTCCCGGAAGAGCGCCCACGGTGCCCGTGCCCGCTTGGCCGAGCACCTCGGCGATCAGGTCGAGGAACTCCCGGCCGAACCGGGCGCAGCTGGAGCTGTCGAGGATGTCCAGGTTGTAGTCGAGTCGCATATGACCCAGATCCGGCGACACGCTGATCATCAGATCGAGGTCGGAGTGGCCGGTACCCGCGGGGAGCATCTCCAGTCCGGGCAGTTTCAGGCCGCGCGGTGGAAGGTAGTTGAAGTAGATCTCCACCAAGGGCGCGTTCTTGCGATACAGCCCCTCGGCCACCAGTGTGGACATGGTGTCCGAGAAGGAAATGCCCTTCTCGAGGTGCACGCCCAGACGGTTGTCCGTCCGGCGCAGCACCTCGACCACCGACTCGCCCGAGTTCGCCTCGGCGGGGAACGGTATCGGAACGCCGAAGAACCCGACCGCGTCCAGCGCTTCCGCGTGCATCCGGGTGTCCACCGGAACCGCCAGCACGAACCGGCTGCGCTCCCGCAGACGAGCGAGGAACATGGTCAGCGTGCCCAGCCAGAAGGCGGCAGGGGTGATCCCAAGCCGTCTTGCCTCGGTTGCGACTCGCTCCGAGAGCCCATCGGGAACCTCCACGAGCTCGGTGGCCGCACGGTACGACCGTGCCGCGGGGCGGGGCTTCGCGAGGGTCAGATCCAGTCTGCGGATCCCGGAGAACCACTCGCGCGGTTGTGCCGCCGAGGCCTCCCGGCCGTCTGTCTCCTGTCGTGCCGGCTGAGCCCGCATCAGACCGTCGATATCGTCCAAAGAGGGAGCGGACGACAGATGCTCACCCGTCAGTTCCGCGCCGATCTCAGCTGCCACCAGCGCGAGTGAGGACAGATCGGACACGGCGTGGTGCGCACCGTAGAGCAGTACCTGCCTCCCCGACGGGTACTCCAGCAGCTCGAACCGCCACAGCGGCGCAACGGCAAGCTCGAACGGTGGTTCCAGCAGCTCGCGCAGTCGCTGGTCCGGGTCCGTGTCCTCGTCGACGGGCGACCATCGCAGCAGTGCGCCGGGAAGGCTCTGCCCGACCTCCAGCTGGTGGCCGTGCTCAGGGTCCGCGACGATCGCGGTCCGCAACGCCGCGTGCCGGGCGGCGAGGTTGCCCAGTACGGCGGTCAGCCGTTCCCGGCCGACCCCAATGGTGAGCTGCACGGCGGAGCCGATGTTGTGGGTGACTCCCGGGGTGCCCAGCTGCTCCGAGCGCAACAGTCGTATGACGTCACGGGTCGCCGGGCATCGCACGGTTCCGTCGGCGCCCGGCACCATGAGCGGCTTGAAGCCTTCCCGGCGCGTGCCGCTCCCGGGCACGAGCGGTTCCCCGGCCTTCGCGCCGACGGGGCTGTCGAGGATCCGGTCCACGATGTCCATGACGCTCGACCCGTCGAGCAGCGCCGCCACCGGCAGCACCCGTCCGAAGTCAGCCTCCACCAGGACTTGGGCGCGCATGGCCGTCGCCGAGTCGATACCGAGGTTGGTGAGCGGGGTCGAGACGTTCAGCTGGTCGGCGTCGAAGCCCAGCAGTTCCGCCACATGGTGCCGTATCCGGTCCCTCACCCGCGTCCGGGTGCCGGCATCCCCGGTCAGGGGGACGGCCGGCGCCGTGAAGCCGCGAGGCGGGGTGGGCGGCCGGGTCTCGACGGCGGGCAGCCGGGGTGCGCGATCGAGCCAGTAGCTCCCCGGTTCGAACGCGGTCGGCGGGAGCGCTGCGATGCGGCGCGGCCCGGTGTGGAGGCGATGCCACGGTACCCGTACACCGCGCACCCACAGCTCGGCCAGTTGCTCCAGGCCATGGTCCTCGATGAGTCCGGCGACGAAGGAATGCCCCCGGGTGCCGGTCAGGACGGCGGTCAGCGGTCCGGTGTCCTCGTCGGCGTTGCCGCGATGCGTGGTCGCGCTGCCCGCCGAGGCGGCCGTGCCGTCGGCCAGGTGCTGTTCGAGGGCGTGCCCGAGCTGCTCCCGGTCGGCGGCTACCAGGGCGAGCCGCTCGGGCAGGTGCTCCCGGCAGAGCTGGGACGTGTAGGCGATGTCGGCCAGGCTCGCCGAGTCGTCGCCCTCGAGGAAGGCGTGCAGGCGGCATACCGCCACGCGCAGGCGCTCGGGAGTTCTGGCGGACACCAGGACGACCTGGGGCGAGGAGTCGGGGGCGCTCCGCTCGGCGTGGGCGGTCACCGGAGGTGCCTCGACGACGAGGCTGACGTGACTGCCGCCGGCCGCGACGGAGTTGACAAGGGCGCGGCGAGGCGCGGCGCCGCGGGGTGCCCAGTCCGTCAGCCGGTCGGCGAGCCGTAGCGACGAACCCTCCAGGTCCAGACGCGGATTGGGGGTGCCGGCGTCGACGAGTGGCGCGACCCGGCCGTGGCGCAGCTGGAGCACGACCTTGGTCAGCTGAGCGATGCCGGAGGCCGCCTCGGGGTGGCCGAGGTTGGACTTCACGGTGCCGACGTGGACGGTGTCGCGGACGTCGGCGAACACCTCGCGCAGGGCCCGCAGTTCGACCTCGTCGGAGAACGTGGTGCCGTTGGCGGCGGACTCGACGTAGCCGATGGAGCCGGGTTCGGCACCGGCCCGCTCCAGTGCCCGGCGCATGGTCGCGACCTGGGTGCGGTGGCTGGGTGTCATGAAGCCGTTGGAGCGGCCGCTGTGCAGGGAGGCGGTGCTCTTGATGACCGCGAGGACGGTGTCGCCGTCGCGCAGGGCGGCGTCCAGGGGCTTGAGCAGGACGGCGCCGACCGCTTCGGCGGGCAGGTATCCGTCGCCGTCGCGGAAGCTGCGCGCGCCCGGGTGGGTGCCGAGCAGCTGCATCTCCGAGAGCGCGACGTACTTGTCCTCGTGCACGGTCAGATTGACCCCGCCCGCGACGGCCAGCTCGCACTCGCCCCGCAGCAGGTCGGCGCAGGCCAGGTGCACAGCCATGGCGGACGAGGTGCACATGCTGTCCACGGCGAGGCTCGGGCCTTCGAGGCCGAAGAAGTGCGAGACACGGTTGGCGATGAGGTTGTACGAGGCCGAGGAGGTGAGCGCCGAGAGGACCGGGTCCTGCGCGGTGTCCGCCCGGTACATCTGATAAGCGGCTCCGACGTAGACCCCGACGCGCCGCCGGTAACGCCGCTCCACGACCTCTTGGGTGATGCCGCCCTGTTCCAGCAGGTGCCACACGGTCTCCAGGAACAGCCGCTGCTGCGGGTCCATCGCGGCGGCCTGGCGGGGGGAGATGCCGAAGTGCAGTGGGTCGAACCGGTCGATGCCGTCGAGGAACGCGCCCCACTGGGCCCGGCCGCCGGTGTCCCAGCGGTCGGCCGGCACTTCGGTCACGCAGTCCCGGCCCTCGCGCAGCGCCGACCAGAACTCCTCCAGGTCGTCGGCGTGCGGGTAGCGGCCGCTGATACCGATGATGGCGATGTCCTGGCTGCGGTGGTCCTGCCCGTGTCGGACCGGCGAGGGGGCCTTCGCGGCGCGCAGGCCCGCGGCGGCCTGGGGTGTCGCGGGGGCCGCGGGAGACGGGGGTTCGCCGACGAGGGTGCGCAGTTCCTGCGGGTGGTCGGCGGCGAGGTGGCGGGCGAGGCCGCGCACGGTCTGCACTTCGAACAGCAGGGTGCGTGAGAGTGGTCCGAAGGTGTCCTCGAGGGGCTGGACCATGGTCACGGCGAGCACCGAGTCCATGCCGTAGCGCTCCAGCGGGGTGTCCGGGTCGAGGCGCTCGGGACCGAGCTTGATGGCCGCCGCCAGCATCCGCCGCAAGTGGGCGACGGCGCGCTCTTCGAGCACTGGTACGGCGGTGTCGGCTGCGGAGAACACGGGGGTGAGGTCGGCAGGGGCGGGTGCGGCGGGAGTGGTCCCCTTGGCCGGAGCCGGCGCCGCGGATGCGCGCTCGGTCGGTGGGGCCGGCGCGTAGCCGTCCGTCAGCTCTGGCGGCAGGGCCTCACGGCGGCCCGCGACGGCAGAGGAGCCCCGCAGACGGCGTGTGGACAGACCGGTCAGCTCCACGCACACACGGCCGTGCTCGTCGGGGACGGTGACGTCTGACCGTGCCGCAGTGGTATCCATGGCGCCACTGCCATCGCCTTCGCCGGTGACCGTCCGGTGGAGCAGTGGATGGGGCTGTGCTGTCAGTATCTGCCGGTCGGCGCCGGGCGTGGTGCGGTGCTCGCCGAGGTGTTCCGCGAGGGCCCGCAGGGTGTGGTGCTCTCGGAAGGCGGCGAGCGGGACGGTCAGGCCAAAACGCGCGTTCACCCGGTCGGCCAGGCGTGCCAGGCCCCCCACGTCCATCCCGAACTCGGCCAACTCGGCGTCGGAGTTGAGATCGGCGACGGGGACACGAAGGAGCGCGGCCACCTCTTCGGTGAGGGCAGCGCGCAGGGCGGAGTGAGGATCGTCGCTCCGGGCGCTGGGCGATGGAAGGGCAGCGGCGTCCGGAGCCGGGGCGACCGGGTTCGGACGCAGATCGGATGGGACGGGAGCCGTGGGCGTGGTCACCGGGACATACGGGGGCGCCTGCGACTCCAGCCACGCCGCGAGCTCCGCGATCGTCCGATGCTCGAACATCACCGTCGGCGACAACTCCACCGACAGCCGCTCCTCCAAGGCCGACACCAACGACAACAGGTCGGCCGACGCCAACCCCAACTCGTAGTAACCAAGCCCTGCATCCACCTGATCCGCAGCCACCTCCAACCGAGCAGCCACCAACCCCCGCACCACCTCCACCAGGCCACCCCCAACCGAAGCAGCCATTACAGGCGCCGCAGGAGCCGGTTCCGGCAGGGTGGAGGCGTCGCCGCGGACGTCGAGGGAGGCAGCAGCGCGGACCCGCTTGGCCACGAACTGGCCCACCTCGGCGACCTTCGCGCCGGTGGTGTCGTAGAACTCCACGCTGAGTCGTATGAGTTCTTCGTCCCGGCGTACCGAGTCGGCGGGTACGCGGACGTAGCAGCGGCTCCCCAGCGGTCCGGTGGCGCGGAACCTCTCGAACATGAGCGGCAGGTAGAGGCCGGGCCCGTCGTTGTCGCCGTACAGCATGCCGATGGCGACGCCACCGCCGAGGAGGCCCGCCTCGAACAGGGCCGGGTGGAAGAGGAACGCGGGGTCGGTCCCCTGGTGTTCGGGGGCGAGTTCCACTTCGGCGATCCAGTCGCCGGCCCGGTGGTGGACCGCTCCGCCGATCTTCATCAGGCCGGAGTGGGCCAGGTCGTACTGGCGGCACCAGGTGTAGATCTCATCGAGCGTGGTGAGTCGGGCAGCCCCGTCGACGGGTAGCCGAAGCCGTTCGGTGAAAGCGGCTGGGGCACTGCGGTGCACGGTCGCGACGGCGTGAACCACGTCGAGGGTGTCCTCGGGGCGTCGGCTGCGGATCTCGACACGCCAGCCGCCGTCCGGTCTCGGGTGTCCCTCGACGGTGGTGAGGGCGCGCTTCGCGGGCCCGACGACGAGCGGGGCAAGGATCGTGAGGTTGCGTAACTCCACGTCCTGCACGGAGTGGCCATGCCGAGCAAGGACCTGTAAGACCAGGTCCACGTAACCGACTCCGGGCAGGAGGTTGCGTCCATGGACGACGTGCCCGTGCAGCAGCGGGTTGTCGGCGGTGACAGTGAAGGTCTCGCTGAACGTGGTCGATTCGGTCATCGGTGTCCGTCCCAGAAGGAGCATCAGGCATGCGGGTAGGCCCGTGTGGGCACAGCCGGTGGAAAACAGCCGGAGTTACGCAAAGGGAATTCAAATACCGGCACGCGGGTTGCGGTCCGGATAGGAACCGCTCCGCCGGCCGGAGTGCAGTTCGTTCTGTTCAGGACGACGGCGGTCAGGAAAGGCCGTCGCGGACCCGTCGCCGTTCGGTGATGCGAAGGACCGGGGCGCCGACGGCCACCGCAGCGGGTGCCGGAAATCACGCACGATCCCCGTCAGATCCAACGCGGATCCGCTCCGCGTCGAATGCCAGAAGGTGCGACCGAAGAATTTTCACGCGGACTCTGTGGTGTTGAACAACGTGGTCCGGAAAGGCTTGACCGTCGCGTGCTGGGTTGCCTGACCTGCACGTTCGTCGTGCGCTCGGTCAAGTCCAGGCGGCTCCCGGGAGTGGTTCTCCGCGATCCGCCGACGACTTCCGCTGCCCAATGACCCATCCCGGCGGCACGCCAATAAAGATCTCTCTTCGAGAGATCTCACCCAGGGTGGCCAGCATCAGGATTCAGAAGTCGAATGATGAGTGGACGATACGAACCAGAGTGGAAGTTCGCCACTCATGCAAACCCCGTTTGCCCTCGACCATCATGGTTGGATTCACCCCCCGAGAGTTTCGCAACCTTGATCGAATGGAAAGGGAGCTTAGGTCATCCGCTGCAGGGCGTCAACCATGATCCGCCATGCAGAACATTGCGGCTGCCAAATAGTTCATAGGGCTAGGTCGGGCAGTGTGCCGATGGTCGTGAATCACTCCGACCCGATCTCGTCGACTTATGCCCTGACGGGGCATGGGCGATGTGACCCATCGCCCCGTCGGGGACGGCGACTTCCGGTGGCTGACCGTCGTCAGGCGTCGTCATCATCGACTGCGCCTCTCTCCGAGTGATGGGTCGGTCGATCGCCGGCCGCATACGTACCGACCTGGTTGCCGACGCGCCGGCCACGGCCGCGCACATGTGGGACCACGTGGCCGGTTCCGTCTTCCGTGGTGATCGCGGAGCTCAGTACAGGTTCCGCCAACTCGTCCGTCTGCGCGCCGGGTTGTGCGCCACCCAGTCCATGGGTGCTCTCGGTGTCCATGGGTGCTCTCGGGGTGAGCGCGGGAAGCGCTGACGGTGAGAGTCCGGTTTCGGTCAAGGGCCCTGGTCGGTCAGGCCTGACGGCAGTGTGGACAAGTTCCGTTTCCTCTTTCCCCGCGTATGGATTGGCCGTTGCGCGGTGGGTTCGGGCCGAAGAATCGAGCTGCGCGATCCTCGGGAGGCGGTTGACGGTCGTGATCAGCCAACCTAAGCTCTCGATTCGAATGGGGGAGCGGGGTGAGGAAACCTCACACCGCATGGACTGGGGGGCGGCATAGCCGTGATTGTCCTTTTCGGGTTACTGGCTCTCGGCATCGGCAATCCAAGGTGGCGATCCCGGGCACGTCTTACCGGCAATACCACGATGAATCATTCCTTCCCGGGTGGGTCCGCTGCGGTTGACGTTCCCCGGGCACGGCAGGTTGTACCGGGCGCTGTGCGAAGTTGCGTCTGCCTCGCCTTCATCGACGAAACTCGGGCCGATATGCGGCCGCGCGGGCGCCGCCTGACCACGGCGCTATCTGTCTGAGCTCACTTCGCAACCGCACAAAGTAATCGAAACCGGGGGGAAGGCGCGTGCGCTCGCACATACGGGGCTGTGTCGAACTCGACCAGGAGTATTTAAGGGAAGACCTGGAACATCCTGCCGCGACGCCGACCGCGGCAGAGGGGTATGGCGAGTTAGGTAACGGCTTCTGGCAGAACATGCCGCTGTACCACGCGAGCGGCGGCAGTGACCACACCGAGGACAAAGAGCGCGCTCCGTACCTCAACAAGATCATCACCACGGTCTTCAACGTTGAGCGGCGCCAGATGGTCCGCACCGGGAACCTGAAGAACGCCGTCGTCATCCCGCACTGCGACTTCGCGGAACTCGACCCCGCGAACTCGATCGGATTTCCCGCACCTATTTATTGGTCGAGGACAGCACGTCGGCCCTCCACTCGGACGACGACACTGTCACCCAGATCCGGGCCGACGAGATCGGGCTCCTCGACCCGACTGCCGTCCAATCGGCCGTCGACTCCGCCGAGTTCAGCCGGCGGTCGCTCTGCCGGGACCTCGCCGTCGAGGACGCGTTCGACGAGAAGAAAGCCCTCGCGAACGCCCCCCGCCGCACCCGCAATCTCGGCCCTGACATGCACGAACGCACACCCTTCACCAAGGATCGGGAGACGGGCATCCGTCGCCGCACTGTCCGGCATCGTCGGGCGCGAGAACTTCCGAGGCGTGCTTCGTATGCTGCTCAGGGGGATCAGGGACTTCGCCATCGGCGCACGGGAACCCGGTGAGCGCTACTCGCCGGCCGCCGGGTAAGCGGCCGGAGAACGAGGCCACGGGGGAACAGTGATCGAGGAGATACTTCCCGTCGACGTGATGTCAGCGGAGGCATTCGACGACGACGCAGACATCCATCTCTTCGCCGAGGAACGCGCGGCCGTCGCCGATGCCGTACCCCGGCGCCGACAGGAATTCTCGACCGTGCGCCGGTGCGCTCGTGCCGCGCTCGGCGAACTGGGGATTCCCCCGGTTCCGCTGCCGCCCGGGAGATACCGGGCCCCGCAATGGCCGGTGGGAGTGGTCGGCAGTATGACGCACTGCTCCGGATACCGTGCGGCCGCGGTGGCGCGGGCCAGCCGGGTGCATTCCCTCGGCATCGACGCCGAGGAAAGCGCTCCGCTTCCCGGAGATCTGCTCGATCTGGTCGCCCTGCCGGCCGAACGAGACCTCGTGGAACGGCTTGGTGCACAAAACGACGCGGTGCCATGGGACCGATTACTGTTCAGTTGCAAGGAGGCGGTTTATAAGGTTTGGTTCCCCCTCGCCCAGCGGATGCTCGGGTTCGACGGGGCCCGGATCGACATCGATTCCTGTGGGTTCTTCTCCGCGCGGTTCCTGGTGCCCCCACCCCAGGCGGCCGGGAATCCGGTACCCCGGCTCAAAGGGCGCTGGATACACCGCGACGGGTTCATTCTGACAGCTATCGCTCTCCCCGTGTCCGTAAACGAATCCCCGTGTCCGTAAACGAATCCCCGTTTCACTCCACGTTTCACTCCACGCACACTCGGGCACCGCGCGCCTTTTCTGGGACGGAAATCCGATGACCACATCGCCCACGTTTACCGAGACTTTTACCGTCACCGCCGACAACCCGCTGCTGCGCGGGCACGTTGTGTACGGCCGCAGCCTGCTGCCCGGTGTCGGCTACGTGGACCTGGTGCTTCAGGTGCTCGCCCGGCAGGGGCACCCCATGCCCGAGCTGGAGCTGCGCAACCTCACCATCCTCGCGCCGCTCGTCGCCGGGCCCGGTGAGGCCGTCCTGACCACCGTCGAGGGGCGCCCCGCGGTCGGCGGCGGATGGCGCATCGAGGTGCGCAGCCGGCGCGCCAAGGACACCACCGACGTCCTGCACGCCGTCGTCACCGCGCACCACCGCGGCCCCATCGCCTTCACCGAGCGACTCCCGCTGCCCATCAAGGGCGCTGCCCGACGCACCACCATGGACGAGATCTACACCTGGTGCCGGGAGTACGACCTCCTCCACTCGGGCCTGATGAAGCTCGGCGGCGCGGTCCACCACCGTCCCGGTGACTGGATCGCCGAGCTGGAACTCGCCCCCGAACACCAGGCCTCCACCGGCGCGTTCCTCTTCCACCCCGCCCTCTTCGAAGCCGGGCTCCTCGGCGGCGGTGTCGCCCTGGGCATGCTGCACGGGGACAACGACGGTCCCGGCCTCTACCTCCCCCTGATGTTCGACCGCTTCCGAGCGGCCGGGCCACTCGGTGGACGTTGCTACGTTCGGGTGCCCGCCGACTCCGTCCGCCGCGACGACGAACTCATCCGCCTGGTCGTGGAGTTCTACGACGAGACCGGCCGGAAGGTCGCCGAGGTCGGGCAGTTCGTCGCCAAGCGCATCCGGGCGGCCGGCGCGCTCGACGTCCGTGGCGACGCCCCTGCCGCGCCGGTGGCGGTGCTCGCTCCAGCTGCTGTGCCGGTGGTGGATTCCGTGTCCGCTGTGGTGCGGGAGTTGGTGGGTTCTCGGCTGGGTGTGTCCGCGGATGCGGTGGATGTGGGTCTGGGTTATTACGAGTTGGGGTTGGGGTCGGCCGACCTGTTGTCGTTGGTGTCGGCGTTGGAGGAGCGGCTGTCGGTGGAGTTGTCGCCGACGGTGATGTTCGAGCATCGGACGATCGCGGAGCTCGCGGCGTGGCTGGAGCCTCTGCTGCCTGCCGGTGCCGTCGCGACCGCGCCGGCTGTGCCGCCTCCTGCCGCGCCGGTGGCGGTGCTCGCTCCGGCTGCTGTGCCGGTGGTGGATTCCGTGTCCGCTGTGGTGCGGGAGTTGGTGGGTTCTCGGCTGGGTGTGTCCGCGGATGCGGTGGATGTGGGTCTGGGTTATTACGAGTTGGGGTTGGGGTCGGCCGACCTGTTGTCGTTGGTGTCGGCGTTGGAGGAGCGGCTGTCGGTGGAGTTGTCGCCGACGGTGATGTTCGAGCATCGGACGATCGCGGAGCTCGCGGCGTGGCTGGAGCCTCTGCTGCCTGCCGGTGCCGTCCCGACCGCACCCGCCGTGCCTGCTCCCGCCGCCCCGGCCGTCCCCGTGCAGGCTCCCGCCCCCCAGGCTCCGGCCGAGAAGGCCCCGGCTCAGCCCGCACTGGGAACTCCCGACGCCCTGTCCGTCGTACGCACCGCCCTCACCGAAGAGGTGGCGGCCCTTCTCGGTGTGCGCCCCGCCGATGTGCACCCCGACGCCGAGCTCAGCGAGTTCGGGCTGGACCTGAGCGGGTGCGCGCGACTCGCCGAGCGGGTGAACGAGCGGTACGGCCTGGCGCTGACTCCGGGCGTGTTCGGCGAGCACCGCACGCTGCGGACCATGGCGTCCCACCTCGTCGGCACCCACGGTGTACAGAACGCGCCAGTTGCCCAGGGCGACTCGCCGAGCACCTCCGCCCCGGGTACCCACGCGATGCTCCAGCGGACCGTGCCCGGCGGCCCGGCGGACGAGGTGACGTACGAGACCTGCTTCGACGGCTCGGAACCGTATCTGCGTGACCATCAGGTTCGCGGAGGCCGGGTGCTGCCGGGGGTCGCTCACCTGGAGATGGCGCGTGTGGCGGTTGCCCGTGCGCTGGGGCGGGAGGACACCGCGGCCGTCCGGCTGACCGACGTGGTGTGGCTCCGGGCCGCCGTGTACGGCCCCGACGGGCTGACGCTGCGCGTGCGTGTGCGCACCGGCGGGCAGGGCTGCACGTACGAGGTCTTCGTCGTCGAAGCCGACGGTGCCACCACCCTGTGCGGCCAGGGCCGGGCGAGCCTGGCCGAGGACGCAAGCGGGCGCACCCTGCCCCTCGCCGAGCTGCGCGCCGTATGCACCGAGGCGACGTACTCCGGCGAGCACATCTACGGGCTCTACGACGGCCTCGGCCTGGCGTACGGCCCCTCGCAGCGGTCCCTGACCGAGCTGCGCACCGGCAGGGACACGGAGGGCCGACGCCAGGTCCTCGCCGAGCTGCGCCTGCCGGAGGCGGCCGAAGCGCTGCACGGCGGCCTGCTGCACCCGAGCATCCTCGACGGCGCACTCCAGGGAACCATCGGCCTGTGGCTGGGCGACAGCGGCTCGGCGGCGCTCGCCCTGCCCTTCGCCCTCACCCGCGCCGAGGCCCTCGCCGCCTCGCCCGCCCGGGCGTACGCCTGGATCCGCCACCAGCCCGGCAGCGGCACCGACCGGGCCGCGGCCCGGCTGGACGTCACCGTCGTGGACGAACAGGGCCGTGTGTGTGCGGAGTTGACAGGTCTGTCCAGCCGTCCGCTGCCCACCGTCGAGACGCCGGCCGAGCCCGAAGTCGTACGTCCGGGGGATGTCGCGATCATCGGCGTGAGTGGTCGTTATCCGGAGGCCGCTGATCTGGATGAGTTCTGGCGGAATCTGCGGGCGGGCCGTGACAGTGTCCGCGAGGTTCCCGCCGGCCGCTGGAACCGGCAGCGCTATGCGGAGGCGGGTGCTGGTGGGTGGGGTGGCTTCCTGGACGACATCGACCGGTTCGATCCGCTGTTCTTCCAGATCTCGTTGCTGGAGGCCGATTACCTCGATCCGCAGGAACGGTTGTTCCTGCAGTGTGCCCACCACACTCTGGAGGACGCCGGATACACAGCTGACCGGCTCTCGCGCGACGCGAAGGTCGGTGTGTTCGTCGGTGTGATGTATCAGGAGTACCAGCTCCTGGGTGCTCAGGCGCAGGAGCGTGGCAGGCCGGACGCGTTGTGGGGCAGTGCGTCCACGGTTGCCAACCGGGTGTCGTACTTCTACGACTTCCACGGTCCGAGTCTGGCCGTGGACACGATGTGCTCCTCCTCTCTCACCGCGATCCATCTGGCGTGTGAGGCGATCCGCAGTGGTCAGTGCGACACGGCGCTCGCGGGTGGTGTCAACCTGACCCCGCACCCGAACAAGCATCTGGTGCTGGGGCAGCGCAAGTTCCTCTCCAGTGACGGCCGGTGCCGCAGTTTCGGTGAGGGCGGTGACGGTTACGTGCCCGGCGAGGGCGTCGGCGCGGTCCTGCTCAAGCCGCTGGAACGGGCCGTCGCCGACGGCGACCGGATCCTCGCAGTGATCAAGGGCACGGCGGTCAACCACGGCGGCCGCACCTCGGGTTACTCGGTGCCGACCCCCGTCGCGCAGGGCGAGGTCATTGCCGACGCGCTCGCCGCCGCCGGGGTCGACCCGCGCGCGGTGAGCTACCTCGAAGCCCACGGCACCGGCACCTCCCTGGGCGACCCGATTGAGATCTCCGGCCTGGAACAGGCCTTCACCCGCGCCGGTGGCGCGCCCGAGCAGCTCTCGATCGGGTCGGTGAAGTCCAACATCGGGCACCTGGAATCCGCCGCCGGCATCGCCGCCCTGACCAAGGTGCTGCTGCAGATACGCCACGGCGAACTGGTGCCGAGCCTGCACTCCACGACCCTCAACCCGCACATCGATTTCCAGCAGACTCCGCTGCACGTCCAGCAGACCCTGCAGCCCTGGCACCGCCCCGTGCTCGAGGGCCGCACGCTGCCACGCATCGCCGGAATCTCCAGTTTCGGCGGCGGCGGATCCAACGCCCACATCGTCATCTCCGAACACCAGCCGCCCGCCCGCGTGGCCGAGCCTCCGGCCGACAACCGTCCCGCGCTGCTGGTGCTCTCCGCCAAGAGCGAGGGCCAGCTCGCCGAGCAGGCCCGCCGCCTGCACGCCCGGCTCGACCAGCTCACCGACGCCGACCTCACTGCCGTTGCCTGGACCCTGCAGACCGGACGCATGGCACTGGAGGAACGTCTCGCCTTCACCGCGACCTCGCTCGCCGAGGCCCGTGAGCGGCTTGCCGCGTTCGCCGCCGACCCGGGCGCGCACGGCCCCTGGCACCGGGGCACCGTCCGCCCGAACCGGCCCACCGACACCCCGGCCGTCCACACCGCCCTGGACGCCTGGACCCGGCACGGCACCCATGACACCCTCCTCGCGCTGTGGGCCGACGGCGCCCACGTGACGTGGGAGGACGCCCGGCAGCCAGGTACCCCCGTGCGCCGCATCGGCCTGCCCGGCTACCCCTTCGCCCGCGAACGCTGCTGGTACGACCTCGACACCGAAGGCGCACCACACCGGCCCGCGCCGACTGACAGCTCCCCGGCCGGCGACAACGCCGACGTTCTCCTGCTGCGACCCGAATGGACCGAGCAGCAGGCCATGACCAGGGCGGCGGGAGCCTTCTCAAAACGGCACGTCATGGTGCTCGGCTTTCCCGCCGACGGGCGCCAGGCCCTGCGGGCCGCCCTGCCCGTCACGACCGAGTGCACCTTCCTCGACCACACCGACGGCCCGCTGGACCAGCAGTACACCGACGCCGTGCGGCAGGTCTTCACACTGACCCGGCAACTGCTCGAACAGGGCGTGCGCCGGCCCACACTGCTCCAAGTCGCGGTAGTCGACACCAGCGGCCGGCCAACCTGTTACAGCGGCCTGGGCGCGTTGCTGCGCACGGCCCGCCTCGAAAACCCCCAACTGCACACCCAGTACCTGGAATACCAGGACGGCCCCTCACCCGCCACCCTCGCCGCCCGCCTCACGGCCGAAGCCACCACCAACCCCGAACCCGAGGTACGCCACCCAGACGGCCGCCGCATCGTGCGCCGCCTCACCGAAGTCACCAACACCCGACCCGCACCGACGCCCTGGCGCGAAGACGGCATTTACCTCATCACCGGCGGCATGGGCGGACTCGGCCTGATCACGGCCCGGGACATCGCCGCTTCGGTCGGCCACGCCACCGTGATCCTCACCGGGCGCACCCCACTGACCGACGAACGGCGCGCCGCGCTGGACGCCCTGCGCGCCACCGGCCTGACCGTCCAGTACCAGAGCGTCGACGTCGCCGATCGGGACGCGCTCGGCGCCCTGCTGGCCCACATCACCGACGAGCACGGTCCGCTGACCGGCGTGCTGCACGCCGCCGGCGTCATCCACGACAACTTCATCGTGCGCAAGGGCCACGGGGAACTCGAGCGCGTCCTCGCCCCCAAGGTCGCCGGCCTGGTCGCCCTGGACGAGCTGACCCAGAAGCAGCCGCTGGAGCTGTTCGTCTGCTTCTCCTCGATCGCCGGCGCCTTCGGCAACCCCGGCCAGAGCGACTACGCCGCCGCCAACGCCTTCATGGACGCCTACACCGGACGCCGCAACCAGCTCGTCGAAGTCGGCCTGCGCAGCGGCCGTACCGTGTCCGTCAACTGGCCGCTGTGGGACGAAGGCGGCATGGGAGCCGAGGGCCCCGTCCGCGAGCAGCTGCGCGCTGCCGGCCTCGCGCCCCTCGACACGCAGCGGGGCATCGCGGCCCTGCACCAGGCACTGGCCGGTGCCGCCGGCGGTGTCACGAATGGCAGGCTGCTCGTGGTGGCGGGCGACCGCGAGGCGCTGCTGACCCGGCTGACGGAGCGTGCCGGGGATGCCGCACCGCAGACCGCCGTACCGCAGAGCCTGGCCGCGCAGAAGACGGATACGGCAACGCCGGCGTCCACACCCGGCACGGCGGCCGGTACCGGATCCGTACGGTCCGTCGAGGACCGGGCCGTGGCGCACCTCAGGCGCGTGCTGGCCTCCGCTCTCAAGCTCGGTCCCGAGCGCCTCGACCCGGACACCCCGCTGGAGCGCTACGGCATGGACTCGGTGCTCGCCGTGACCATGGTCCAGCCCCTCGAGGACACCTTCGGACCACTCTCACGCACCCTGCTGTTCGAAGTGCAGACCGTGCGCGGCCTCGCCCGCCACCTCGCCGCCGACCACCCGCAGGAACTGCGCACCCTCGTCGGCGAACCCCCGTCTCCCGCGGCCCCCGCGACACCCCAGGCCGTCCGGCAGCGGACCGCCGCACCCGAGACGGTCCGGGCGGACACCACCGCCCCCGCGTCGGTCCCGCCCCCGACGGGCCAGGACATCGCCGTCATCGGTATCAGCGGACGCTACCCGCACGCCGACGACCTGGACGCCTTCTGGGCCGTGCTGCGCGAGGGCCGGGACTGCGTCACCGAGGTCCCCGCCGACCGCTGGAAGACCGACGGCGACACCCGATACGGCGCCTTCCTCGACGGCATCGACCGGTTCGACCCGCTGCACTTCGGCATCTCCCCCCGCGAAGCCGCCGCGATGGACCCGCAGCAGCGGCTGTTCCTGGAGACCGTGTGGCACCTGCTGGAACAGGGCGGCATCACCCAGGAGACGATCGAACGCCGCTACAGCCGACGCGTAGGCGTCTACGTCGGCGCCGCCTATCAGATGTACCAGGCCGACACCTCCGACCCGGTCCTCTCGGCGCTCACCTCCTCGGCCTCGTACAACCTCATCGCCAACCGTGTCTCGCACTTCTTCGGCCTCGAAGGCCCGAGCCTCGCCGTGGACAGCATGTGCACCTCGTCCGCCATGGCTGTGCACCTGGCCTGCGCCGACCTGCTGCGGGGCGAGTGCGAGCTGGCCGTCGCGGGCGGGGTCAATCTGACCGTGCACGAGGACAAGTACGTCGCGCTCTCGGAGATGCAGCTGCTCGGCACCCACCCGGGCGCGCGCAGCTTCCGCGACGGCGACGGATACCTGCCCGCCGAAGCGGTCGGCGCCGTCCTGCTCAAGCCCCTGGACGCCGCCCTGCGCGACGGCGACACCGTCCTCGCGGTCATCAAGAGCACCGCCTCCCTGCACAGCGGCCGCTCCAACGGCTTCATGACACCCAGCCACCGCACCCAGGTCGCGACCATGCGCCGGGCACTGGAGCGGGCCGGTGCCGAACCCGGCTCCATCGGCTACGTCGAGTCCGCCGCCAACGGCACCACGTTCTCCGACGAGGTCGAACTGCGCGCTCTGCGCGAGGTGTTCTCCGGTGTCACCACCTCGGTGCCGGTCGGCGCCGTGAAGTCCAACCTCGGCCACCCCGAGGCGGCCTCCGGCATCGCTCAGCTGACCAAGGTCGTCCTGCAGCTTCAGCACGGCCAGATAGCACCGCTCGTCGACGCCGGCACCCCCAATCCCCGCCTGGACCTGGAGGGCTCCCCGCTCGAGCTCCGCGACCGGCTGACGGACTGGGAGCCACGCGGCGGCACGGACACCGGCGGGCCGTCCCAGCCCCGCCGCTCCCTCATCAACTGCGTCGCGGCGGGCGGCTCTCACGTCAGCTTGGTCGTGGAGGCACCGCCGGCCGCCGCCGAGGTCCGGCCCCTCACCCCGGACACCACACCCCAGGTCGTCCTGGTCACCGCCCGGACCGAGGAACGCCTGCACGAGGCGGCACAGCGCCTGCTCGACCACCTTTCGGGCCTGCCCGGCGAGAACGGCACCGGCTCCACAGTGAGCCTCGCGGACATCGCGTACACCACCCAGATGAGCCGCGAGCCGCTGACCGAGCGGCTCGCCGTGGTTGCCGCCGACCGTGCCGAACTGGCCCAGGCGCTCGCCGAACACATGGCGGGCGTCCCCGCGACCGTACCCGTGTACCGGGGCAGTGCCGACGACGACTCCGGACCCTGGACCTCCGTCCTGTCCGGTGCCAGGAGCGAGGCCTTCCTCGCCGGACTCGCCGAGGACCGGGCCCTGGAGGAACTCGCCGCTCTGTGGGTACGCGGGGTCCGGGTGCCCTGGAGCGCGCTGCACGCCGGGCGGCGCCGGATCGTGCCCCTGCCGGCCACCGCGTTCGAGGCGGGCAGCTACTGGGTCGGACGCGACCCGCAGGCGGCCGTACCCGAGACGAGGGGACAGAAGCCCGTGCCGCCCGTCGGCGCGGCCACCGACGCCGAGCAGGTCATGGGACAGGCCTGGGCCGACGTCCTCCTGGTCGACCCGGCCACGCTGACCGCACGGACCGACTTCTTCTCGCTAGGCGGCAACTCGCTGCTGGCCACCCGCCTGATCAACCTGCTCAAGGAGCGCGCGGGCGTCGAACTGCCGGTCGAAGCGGTCTTCGCCGCGCCGCGCCTTTCCGACATGGCCCGGGAATTGCGCGAACGGCTCCTCGTGGCCGGGGACACGAGCACACCCGAACTGGATCTGATCCTCGAAGGCATCGCCCTTGTCGAGCACATGAGCGACGAGGAGCTCGACGCACTGGACATCGAGAGCTGAGGCAGGGGCACGACGATGGGCACCACCAGTCAGGACACCGGCCTGGATCTCATCCGGAGGATCCGCTCCCTGCCGGAGAAGCGGCAGCGCGCCCTGATCGCGTTGCTGCGCAAACAGGGCGTCGACCTCTCCGCGCTCGAGACCATCCCCCGGCTGTCCCGGACCGACGGCACACCCGTGCCGCTGTCCTTCACCCAGCAGCGGCTGTGGTTCCTCGCCCAGCTGGACGGCACCAGCGCCGCCTACAACATCCCGATGGCGATGCGGCTGCGCGGCAGCCTCGACCGCCCCGCGCTGCTGCGCGCTCTGGAGACTGTCGTCCAGCGGCACGAGGTGCTGCGCACCCGGTTCGCCGACGGCGGCGGCGTCCCGCGCCAGGTCATCGGCGACGGCAGCGACTTCACGGTCGCCGAGGAGGAGCTGACCGACCCGGCGCGGCTCGCCGCGATCTGTCGCGACGAGGCCGCCGCCCCGTTCGACCTGGAGCGCGGGCCACTGATCCGGGCACGGCTGCTGCGGCAGTCGGAGCAGGAGCACCACCTGCTCGTCACCACGCACCACAGCGTGTCCGACGGCTGGTCGGTCGGCGTGTTCTTCCGCGACCTGGTCGCCCTGTACGAGGCGTTCTGCGCGGGCCGCCCTGACCCGCTGGAGCCGCTGCCCGTGCAGTACGCGGACTACGCGCACTGGCAGCATGAACGCCTCGCCGGTGACCTGCACGGCCGTCAGACGGACTACTGGAAGCGTCAGCTGGCCGGCGTCGACCCGCGGCTCACGCTGCCCGCCGACCGGGAACGCCCGCGCGTGAAGACCTACACGGGGGCCGGCGAGAGCTTCACCTGCCCGGCGGAACTGCTCAGCGCCCTGCGCGACGTCGCCAAGCTCCACGAAGCCACGCTCTACATGACCCTGCTGGCGGCCTACACCGTCGTCCTCAACCGCTACACTCACCAGACGGACATCGCCGTCGGCACGGTCGTCGCCAACCGCGGGCGACGCGAGGTCGAGGATCTCATCGGCTTCTTCGCCAACACCCTGGTGATGCGCGCGGACCTCGCGGACGACCCGGCCTTCCCCGATCTGCTGGCCCAGGTCAAGAAGACCGCCCTGGAGGCCTACGACCATCAGGAAGTCCCCTTCGAGGCCGTCGTGGAGGCCCTGGACACCGAGCGCAGCCTCGCCCATTCGCCCGTCTTCCAGACGATGTTCGTCCTCCAGGAGGCACAGACCCGACGGGACGTCAGCCTCGGCGGGCTCGAGGTCTCCCCGGTCGACTTCGATCTCAGCTTCACCAAGTTCGACCTGACGGTCGACCTCAGGGAATCCCCCGACGGCCTGGTCGGCACCGTCGAGTACAACCCCGACCTGTACGACCGCGAGACCATCCGGCGCTTCATCGGTCACTACACCCGGCTGCTCGCCGCCGTCGCCGACGATCCGGCGCTGCCCGTGTCCCGCCTCGCCATGATCGACGCCGAGGAGCGTCGCCAGGTGGTCGAGGTGTTCAACGACACCGAGCGACCCTTCAGCGACGACCGGTGCCTGCACGAGCTGTTCGAGGAGCGGGTGGCCCGGCACCCCGAGCGCACCGCTCTGGTCACCACGGACCGCTCCTGGACGTACGCCGAACTCGACACCTGGGCCGACCGGATCGCCCGCGGACTGCGCCGACACGGCGTCGGGCCGGACACGCTGGTCGGTCTGCACGCCGAGCGGTCCGCCGAGATGGTCGCGGGCATTCTGGGCGCCCTGAAGGCCGGGGGCGCCTACATGCCGATCGAGCCGTCCTACCCGGCGGCCCGCCGCACCGACCTCGTGGACCACTCCGGGGTCGCCGTGGTCCTCACCCAGCCGCATCTGGACTCCGAACCACTGCACGGCGTCGAGCACCTGCTCGTCCTGCACCCGGACGGCACCCTGCGCGACCGGGAGGGCACGGACGTCCTCGACGCCCCGGACGCGGCCGCCACCACGGCCGAACCCGGTGCGCACGCAGGTCACTTGGCATACGTGATCCACACCTCCGGATCCACGGGCCGCCCCAAGGGCGTCATGATCGAGCACCGGGCCGCGGTGAACCGCATCGAGTGGATGCAGAACGAGTACCGACTCACCGGTGACGACGTCGTCCTGCAGAAGACCCCCTACAGCTTCGACGTGTCCGTCTGGGAGTTCTTCTGGCCGCTGCTCTTCGGCGCCCGTCTCGCGATCGCCGCGCCCGGCGGTCACCGTGACCCCGCATACCTGCTCTCCGCCATACGCGCGTTCGGCGTGACCACCCTGCACTTCGTGCCGTCGATGCTGCGCAGCATCGTCGAGGAGCCGGGCTGGGCGCGGTGCACGACGGTACGCCAGGTGTTCTGCAGCGGCGAGGCGCTGGCCCCGGACCTGTGCGCACGTCACTACCAGCAGCACACCGCGCCGCTGCACAACCTGTACGGGCCCACCGAGGCAGCCGTCGATGTCAGCCACTGGACCGTCCCCGCCGATGACACGCTCCGCGTGGTCCCCATCGGCCGGCCGATCCAGAACATCCAACTGCACGTGCTCGACGGGGCTCTCGCGCCGCAGGGCGTCGGGTGCGTCGGCGAGCTGTACATCGCCGGCACGGGGCTCGCCCGCGGCTACCTGCACCAGCCCGAGCTGACCCGCGAGCGGTTCGTGCCCAACCCGTTCGACGCTTCCTCCGACGCCCGCATGTACCGCACCGGCGACCTGGTGCGCCGACTGCCCGACGGCGACCTGGAGTTCCTCGGCCGCGCCGACGACCAGGTCAAGGTGCGCGGCTTCCGCATCGAGCCGGGCGAGATCGAGCATCGGCTCACGGAGCACCCTTCCGTCCGCTCCTCGGCCGTGCTGGTCCGTGAGGACCAGCCGGGCAGCCCTCGCCTGGTCGCCTACGTGGTGCCCGAGCCGGGACACGCCCTCGCCGACCACCGCGCCGATCTGATCCGGCACCTCGAAGGCGCCCTGCCCGAGTACATGGTGCCGAGCGCGTACGTCGAACTCGCCACGCTGCCGGTGACCGCGCACGGCAAGCTCGACCGCCGTGCCCTGCCGGCCCCGGGCATCGACGCCTTCGCCCAGCGCGCCTACGTCGCACCCGTCACCGGCACCGAACGGCAACTGGCCGCCGTCTGCGCCGAACTCCTCGGCTTCGACGCCGACCGGGTCAGCGCCGAGGACAACTTCTTCGCCCTCGGCGGCCATTCCCTGATGATCACGGTGCTGGTGGCGCGACTGAAGGACAGCGGCCTGCACATCACCGTCCAGGACGTTTTCACCGCGCCCACGCTCGCCGACCTCGCGGCACGCATCGACGCGACCGGGGCGACGCCCGCGCACACCGTCCCGGCCAACCGGATCCCGGAGGGCTGCGAGCGTCTCACCCCCGACCTGCTTCCGCTGATCGACCTGACCCAGGAGCAGATCGACACCATCGTGGCCGCAGTGCCCGGCGGGGCGGCCGGCATCCAGGACATCTACCCCCTGCTGCCCACGCAGGAGGGCATCCTCTTCCACCACTTGATGGACCCGGACAACGACCCTTATCTCGTCTCCACCCTCTACCGGGCCGACGACGAGCAGGCGTGTGCCCGGTTCGTCGACGCGCTGCAGCGCATCGTCGACCGCCACGACGTGATGCGCACCGCCATATCCACCGCCGGCCTGCCCGAACCGGTCCAGGTCGTGCACCGGGCCGCGCGGCTCCCCGTGGAGCGCATCATGCTCGCGGCCGGCCGGGACGCCGAGGAACAGGCGAAGGAACTACTCGCGCGCCAGGGACGCATGCGCCTCGACAGCGCCCCGTTGCTGCGCCTCACCGTCGCCGAGGAGCCGCACACGCAGCGGCGCTACCTGCTCCTGACCGCTCACCACCTCATCGAGGACGCCACCTCCCTGCGACTGATCCTCCAGGAGCTGGCCGTGCACATGGCGGGCCGCGCCGACCTGCTGTCCACCCCGGCGCCCTACCGCGACTTCGTCTCCCACACCCTGGCCAGGCACACCGCGGACGACACAGTGGCCTACTTCCGGGCAGCTCTCGAGGACGTCTCGGAACCCACGGCACCGTTCGGCCTCACCGACGTGCACGGCAATGGCCGGCGGGTCGGCCGGCTGCGCCGAGCGCTGCCCGAGCCCCTCGCACGCGACCTTCGCGCCCAGGCTCAGCGTCTGCAACTGACCCCGGCCGGCCTCTTCCACGCGGCGTGGGCCTGCTTTGTCGCAGCCACCAGCGGACGCGACGACGTGGTGTTCGGCGCGGTGATGTCCGGGCGCCTGCAGGGCGTGCCCGGAGTGGAGCGCATGCTCGGCAACTTCATCAACACGCTGCCCCTGCGCACCCGGCTCGCCGACCGGACCGTGCGTGAGCTGATCGCGGACGTCGACGCCGGGCTGCGGGAGTTGATCGCACGCGAGCAGAGCCCCCTGAGCCTGGTCCAGCGGTGCAGCGGCATGGACGGCGACGCCCCGCTGTTCAGCGCTGTGGTCAACTTCCGTCACTTCGAGGCGGAGCACGACGAGGCACTGCCGCGCATCGACGACCACGGAGTGCGCTTCCTCGCTGCCGTGGACGCCATCAACTACCCCGTGACGGTGTCGCTGGACGACTTCGGCACCGAGCTGTCGCTGGACGTCCAGGTCGAGGAGACGGTCACCTGCGAAGCGGTGGCCGACTGTCTCGAAACCGCCTTGGCGGGCCTGCTCGACGCCCTCGCCACGGACGACGGGACCGGTACCGCCGCGCTGGACGTCAATGTCCTGCCGGCGGCCGACCGGCAGCGCCTGGCCGAGTGGAACGACACCGCGACACCCCTGCCGCACGAGAGCCTGCCCGCCGCGTTCGAGGCACAGGTCGCACGTACTCCGGACCGCACCGCGCTGGTCTTCGAGGGCCGCACGCTGTCGTACGCGGAACTGAACGCCCGGGCCAACCGGCTCGCGCACTGGCTGATCGAGCGGGGCGCCGGGCCGGGGCAGCGGGTGGCGATCCGGATGCCGCGCTCGTTCGACCTGGTGGTCGCGGTCCACGCCGTGGTGAAGACCGGAGCGGCCTACCTCCCCATGGAGACCGACCTCCCGGACGAGCGTGTGGAACAGGTGCTCGCCGACAGCGCGCCGCTGATCGTCCTCGAGGAGCTGCCGGACACCACCGGTGGCCGGGACGACGACCCCCGGGTCCAGGTGACCAGGGAGGACGCCGCGTACGTGCTCTACACCTCGGGATCCACGGGCAGGCCGAAGGGCGTGGTGATCCCTCACCGTGCGGGCCTGAACTGGACCGCGTGGAAGCAGCACCACTACGGCATGAGCGGCGAGGACCGGATGCTGCTGAAGACGTCGGTGGGCTTCGACGTCTCGGTGCCCGAGCTGTTCTGGCCGCTCCAGATCGGCGCGGCCGTGGTGATCGCCCGTCCGGACGGACAGAAGGATCCGGAGTACCTCGCACGGCTGATCCGCGATGAGCGCGTCACCGACCTCCACTTCGTGCCGTCCATGCTGGCCGAGTTCCTGTCGGAACCGACCGCGGAACTGTGCACCGGGCTGCGCCGCGTCGAGACCGCGGGCGAGGCACTCCCGGTCGAGCTCGCCGAACGGTTCGCCCGCGTCCTGCCCGGCGCCGAACTGCACAACCTGTACGGGCCCACCGAGGGCGGTGCCACCACCGCCTGTCTCTACCGGCCCGAGCCGGCGGCGACAGCCGTGCCCATCGGCCCTCCGGTGTGGAACACCCGGGTGTACGTGCTGGACCAGGCGCTGCGACAGGTACCGCTCGGCGTGCCGGGTGAGCTGTACGCCTCCGGCGACGGCGTGGCATGTGGCTATCTGAACCGGCCGGAGCTGACCGCCGAGCGGTTCGTGGCCGATCCGTTCGAACCCGGAACACGCATGTACCGCACCGGCGACCTGGTGAGATGGCGTGCGGAGGGCACGCTCGACTACCTCGGCCGTGTCGACGACCAGGTCAAGGTGCGCGGCTTCCGCGTGGAGCCCGGTGAAGTCGCGAACACGCTGCTCAAGCACCCCTCGGTGCACCGAGCCGTGGTCATCCCGCGGGGGAACGGCGCCACCCGGGCGCTCGCCGCCTACGTGAGCCCGACTCCCCAGTGGTTGCACACCGCCGGTCCGGAGGAGAACGCCGCCCACGTCGAACAGTGGAGGCAGCACTCCGACGACCGGTATGCGCTCGGCACCGGATCCGCCGACCAGGAGCCCCTCGAGACCGTGGCCCGGCAGCTGGAGCGCCTGCGCCCCAAGCGGGTGCTGGAGATCGGCTGCGGTGGGGGAGAGCTGCTCCTGCGCTACGCCGCGGACTGCGCCTCGGTGCACGCGCTCGACCCGTCGGCCACGGCCCTCGACGTCGCACGCCGCGGTGTGGCACGGCGCGGATGGTCGCACGTCACCCTGACCCAGGGAGACGCACACTCCGCGGCGGAGCTGACCGGCGAGAAGTTCGACACGATCGTGCTCAACTCGGTGGTGCGGCACTTCCCGAACGAGGAGTACCTGGAAGAGGTACTCGGCCTCCTGATCCCGCTCCTCGCGGATGGGGGCAGCATCCTCGTCGGCGACGTCCGGAACCTGGACCTGTTCACCGCCCAGCTCTGCGCGGTCGAACGGGATCGTACGGAGCCCGGCGGCAGCGTCGAGGCGCCGGCCACACGGGTGCGGCGCAGCCGGCGCCAGGAGCGGGAACTGCTCGTCAGCCCGACGTACTTCGCACGGCTGCCGGAGCGTCTCCCCGAGCTGGGGGCGGTCGACCTCATCGTCCGGCGAGGCGACGGAGACAGTGCGGCACTCGCCTACCGCTACGACGTGATCCTGCGCAAGGACGTCGCGCCGGCCGCCTCCCTGCCGTGGCTGGAGGCCGCCTCTCCGGCGGATCTGCGCGCCCTCCTGGACGGGGAGGTGCCCGACCGGTTCGGGGTGAGCGGTTTGACCAACCCCCGCGTCACCGACGCCGTGCGCCTCGCAGCGGAGTTCGGGCGCGAGTCGCACTCCCGGGCGGCTGAGCCGCCGGCGCCCCGATCACGGACCGCGGAGGAGGGACGGGAGCTGGAAGCCGTTCTCCGGCACGCCGAGGAGCTCGGCTTCGAGGTGGCGGCCACCTGGTCGCAGGACCGGCTCGACGGCCTCGACCTGGTGCTCGGCCGCGGTGAACTGCCCCGAGTACGGGCACGTGAGCCCTATCGGGCACCCGCCGCGACCAACCATCCGCAACTGGGCCGCAGGGGGCCGTCTCTGGCCCGCGCCCTCAAGGAGCACCTCTCCGCGCAGCTGCCGCACTACATGGTGCCCGGCGTGTTCGTGGTCCTCGACGAACTACCGGTCACGCCGAACGGCAAAGTCGACAAGCGGGCCCTGCCCACCCCGGACGAGGCCGATGTGACCAAGGAGCGGTACGTCGCCCCGCGGACCGAGGCACAGCGCACGCTGTGCCGCGTCGTAGCCGACGTCCTCGGTCTCACCCAGGTCGGACTCCAGGACAACTTCTTCGACCTCGGCGGTCATTCCCTGCTCGCGACCCGCCTCACCCTGCGGATCAAGAAGGAGACCGGCGCCGAGCTGCCCCTCCAGCTGATCTTCAGCGGAGCCACCATCGAAGAGATGTCCGCCGTACTGGAGCAGCCGACGGCACAGGAGAGCGGACCGTCGGTCCCGGCCGACCGGGCAGAAGCCGACGAGGCCGAGGAGCGGGGGCCGGCGCCCCTCACGCTCCAGCAGCGCGACCTGTGGTTCCTCAACCGGCCCGCACACCTGGCAACGGCGCACGACAACGTGCAACTGGCGTTCCGGATCAACGGCTCCCTGGATCGCGATGCCTACACGCGCGCCGTGGGGGCGCTGGTGGAGCGGCACGCGGTCCTGCGCACCGGCTACGCTCGGCACGACGGCACCTGGACCCAGAGCGTCCATCCCGCCGATGGCTTCGCGGTGCGGCCGGCGGCCGTCGAGGAGGAGGCGGTCACGCAGTGGCTGCGCGCCGAACGGCTGCGTCCCTTTGCTCCGGAGGACCCGTACTCCGTCCGCGCACACCTGCTCACCGTTTCCGACGATCAGCACATCGGGGTCCTGACCCGGCCCTGGGGCGTCTTCGACGGTTGGTCCGTCAACGTCGTGCTGGCGGAGCTGCTCGAGCTGTACCGAGCGTTCAGCCTGGGGAAGGCACCCGAGCTGCCCGAACTGCCGCTTTCGTACGCCGGGTTCGCCCGCTGGCAGGCGCACACGACCGACGCCGCAGAGCTCTCCCGTCAGGAGGGCTACTGGCGGCGGCAACTGGCAGGGCTGCCGTCCTGTCTGCCGCTGCGCACCGACTACGAGCGCTGCCCGGTCAAGACCTACCAGGGCTCGTCGGTGGATCTTGGGATCTCGGCCGAACTGCTGGACCGTCTGCGCCGGTTGAGCCAGGAGCAGGGGGCCACGCTCTACATGACCCTCTTGTCGGCCTTCGCCGTTCTGCTCGGCGGTCACACGGACGGCAGCGAACTGGCCATCGGCACCGCGGTGTCGAACCGGCCGCGGAGCGAACTGGAGCGGGTGGTCGGCTACTTCGTGAATCTGGTGGCGCTCCGTCTCGACGTGCCCGGGGACCGTTCCTTCCCTGACGTCCTGGCGGAAACCAGGCGCGTCACCACCGAGGCACACGAACACAAGGACCTGCCGTTTACCGACCTCGTCCGGGCCCTGGAGCCCACTCCCGAGCCGGGCTGCTCCCCGCTGTTCCAGGTGATGTTCAACCTGCTCCCCGCCGCCGCTCCCACCGGGGCCGGCGGTGACGGAACGGACCTTCAGGTGCTGCCCATCCGTTCTGCGACGACGACCACGAAGTACGACCTGAACCTCGTCGCGGAGGAAACGGCGTCGGGGCTGCACGGCTACCTGGAGTTCAGCACCGACCTCTTCTCCCGACGGACCGTCGAGCGCATGGCACGCACCTACGAGCGGTTGCTGGCGGAGATCGTGGCCTCCCCGCGATCGGACGTGACCCACCTGCGCGCGGCGGCGACGCCGGACTCACCGAGGACGTCCTGATGACCAATCCCTTCGACAGACCGGACACCGACTACCTCGTCCTCGTCGACGACCGGCGGCAGCACTCGCTGTGGCCGTCGGCCGTCGAGGTCCCGGCCGGCTGGACCGTGGCCTTCGGACCCGCCCGGCGGCCGGACTGCCTGGAGTTCACCGCAGCGTCCTGGACGGATCCCGGTCCGGCGAACGCATGCCCGGTCGGGCCCCGGCCGGCACCCCCGACACCCGCATCACCTGACGCGTCAGGCCCGCAGAACGCGGCCCGGCACGGAAGCAGCAGAAGGAGAGACAGCATCATGACCGCGACCACTTCCACGGTTTCGGCGCCTCCCACCGTGGCGGGGCACCCGCTGTTCGGGTCGCTGATGGACCTCCAGCGGGACACGCTGGGCACCTACCGCAAGGCCCTGCGCGACCACGGTGACGTGGTCCGGTTCACGGTGGGTCCGCCCGGAATGCGGGCGGAGTTCTACGGTGTGTTCTCGGCGGACGGCGCTCAGCAGGTGCTGGCGTCCTCGGCGCAGACGTTCAGCAAGGAGAACCGGTTCCTCGGCGAGCTGCGGCAGTCGTTCGGCAACGGGCTGCTCACCAGCATGGGGGACGAGTACCTGCGCCAGCGCCGCATGCTCCAGTCGTTGTTCACGCCTCGTCAGGTGAACAAGTACGGCTCGGAGATCACCCAGGAGACCGGCAACCTCGTGGAGCGGTGGCGGACCGCACCGGGCGGCGGGACCGTCGACGTGGCGGAGGAGATGACGGGGCACACGCTGCGGACGATCTCCCGCATCCTGTTCGGCCGGAAGAACGACGTGGACGCGATGGTCCCGACGGTTCAGCGCAACTTCCCGCTGATCAACGCCTATGCGGTCAAGCGGGCCTTCGCCCCGGTGAATCTGTCCCGCAAGGTGCCCACGCCGGGCAATCTGCGCGCCGCCAAGGCACACCGCGAGCTGTACGAGGTGTGTGACGAGATCATCTCGGCCCGCCGGGCCGAGGAGTCGACCGCCCCGACCGGCCGGAACGACATGCTCAGTCTGCTGGCGCGGGCGCATGACGACGACGGCAACCCGATCAGTGCGGAGGAGACCCGGAACCAGGTCCTCGTCTTCCTCGTCACCGGTCACGAGTCCACCGCCACCACACTGGGCCTCACCCTGCACCTCCTTGCCTGTCACCCCGAGGTGCAGGCCCGCGCCCACCAGGAGGTCGACAGCGTCCTGAACGGTCGTGAGCCTGTCGCCGAGGACCTGGAGAAGCTTCCCTATCTGACGCAGGTGCTCAAGGAGGCGCTCCGCCTCTACCCCGCCGCGCCGGCCCAGGGCCGTATCACCACCGAGGACGTGCAGGTCGGCGCGTACACCATTCCGGCCGGCGCCGATGTCGTGGTCAGCTCCGGCGTCGTCCAGCGCCGTCCCGACATCTGGGCGGACCCCGACGCGTTCGACCCGGACAGGTTCCTGCCGGAGCACGAGGCCGCGCGCCCGCGCTACGCGTGGTTTCCGTTCGGCGGTGGGCCGAGGGCGTGCATCGGCCAGCACCTGGCGATGCTGAACGCCACCCTCACGCTGAGCGTGCTGCTCCAGAACTACTCGTTCACCGCGGTCGACACCGACATTCCGCTGAACACCGGAATCACCCTGCGACCCACAGGTCGGGTCCGATGCAAGCTGACGCCGCGAACCTGACCGCACGGGCAGCCGTCATTTTCCGGATGAGGTGCCGCCCTGCGAAAACACTCTTGCTGGAGTGAATGCAATCGAGCTAGGCTGAACGAGACCTCTGAAATGGGTGCCGCATTTTCTGCGGGCAGCCTCCGTCGGTCCGTCGATGGCCGGCCTGTATTCCTACCCCTGGCAATATCCAGCGATATTCCACGACTGGTTCCTCCTGTGCTCGTTGCAGGATCAGATGAGATTTTTCTTCCGGCGAGTCCGTCGATGCGTACAGGAGACATGAGGGTGCACAAGGAATTCGCGGTGGTGACCGGCGGCACCAAAGGTATCGGGCTCGGACTGAGCGGACGCCTGCTGTCCTTGGGGTACCGGGTCGTGGCGCTCTACCGGGGCGACAAGGAATCCGCCGGCATGGCCGAGCGCGAGTTCGGCGACTCCTTCCGGGCCGTGCAGGCCGACCTGGCGGACCCCGACGCCGTGGTCGCCGTGGCGGACGAGCTGGTCGCGGCGTACGGGGCGCCGAGGGTGCTGGTCAACAACGCCGGGCGGAACATCGACCGCCCCTTCCTCGACATGTCGTTCGACGACTGGGATCAGGTGATCGCTGCCAACCTGTCCGCGCCGTTCTATCTCACGCGGACGCTCGCGCCGAGGATGCTCGAGGCGGGCGGTGGATCGGTGGTGAACGTCGCGGCCACGACCGGGATCCGCCCGCGGCTCGACGGGCTGAACTACTGCGCCAGCAAGGCGGGGCTCCTGCACTTCACGAAATGCCTTGCGATGGAGCTCGCTCCGACCATTCGCGTTAACTCGCTCATTCCCGGAATGATTGACACCGAGGAGATGCGCACGCGATTCCGGACGGACGAACCGTACTACCGCGACAAGTTGCTCGAGGAGATCCCGCAGCGACGCATCGGGGACGTCGACATGATGGCCGACGCGTTGGAGTTCCTGATCGGGGAGAAATCTTCGTACGTTACCGGTCAGAAGTTGATCGTAGACGGCGGGCAATTCATGTGGTGATTCCTGTGGTGCGGGCGAGAAGGTATCCACTCCCATTTTCCGAAAGAGGCTTTGTACGTGCGTACGCGAATGGACCGGTACGAGGAATTTCTCTCCGAGAATTACCGGAGGGGCTTCACGAAGTGCGATGAGTACTCGCTGGACGAGCTGTCCGACAGCCTGCGCGCCCGTATCGCCGCAGGTCACTTCAAGCGTGTGGTCTTCACCGGTATGGGGTGCTCGGCGATCGTCTCCGACGTCGTCCGCGCCTTCTTCATCTCCACGGGCACCGAGGTGGAGTTCCACGTCTTCAACGACTACGACCACGCGTACCTCTTGCCGTCCTCCGTCATCGACGACGACCGGACGCTGATCATCCTGAGCTCCTACAGCGGCCACTCCCTGGAGCCCGCGCGAGCCTTCCACGCACTCGCGCACGCCCATGACCGGATGGTCCTGCTCACCTCCGGCGGGCGCCTGGCCGAACTGGGCCGGGAGGCAGGTGTGTCCATCCTCCGCTGGGAGCTGAGCGAGCCCGACCGTGAGTACCCCCTGTTCCACGTGGGGCAGTACTTCGCCATCCTGCTGGACGTCTTCTTCCGGCTGGGCCTGGTCCAGCAGGACTTCGGCGACGAGGTGCGGGCGCTCCCGGACCACCTGGCCCATGACTTCACCGACACCCACAGGGAGTTGGCGCGCACCGCGGCCCTGCGCAGCCAGGACGCCAACATCATCATGATCGCCTCGCCGGTGTGGCACGAGAGCCTGCTCAAGCTGGCCAAGATGCACCTCAACGAGATCGCCATGGTGCCCGCCACCCGCAACTATTTCCACGAGTTCTGCCACAGCGAGGTGGCGACCCTGTCGGATCCGACACGCAAGCACAGCGTGCTGGTCTTCGCCGACGCGAACGACGACGAGTACACGCAGGGGAAGCGGAAGAACCTGATGGGCCTGCTCACGAGCGATCGTCCGGAGAACCGGAACATCGAGGTGATCGAGATCCCCATGGCCGAACCCACCTTCATGCGGAAGTACTTCACCGCCCTGGAGTTCGTCCAGCACCTCACGCTGGCTCTCGGCCGCGCCCACGAGACGAAGTCGCGCAACCTCATCTCCGAGGCCGCCGGAAACCCCTGGTACCACGGCGACACCATCCTCGCGGAAGCGGCTGTCCGCTAGTTCGTCACGAACCGGAGTACCGGTCTCTTCCCAAGTGAGCGCAGGAAAGTAAGGAGTGTTGGGTCGTGAACAACCCGGTTCCGGCGGTTGCCGAGACGGACGTCGCCATCATCGGCATGGCCGGGCGCTTTCCCGGCGCCGACGACCTGGACTCCTTCTGGCGCCTGCTGAGCGAGGGCCGCGAGGGCATCACCCGCTTCAGCCGCGAGGAACTGGCGGCGGCGGGGGTGCCCGCTCGGCTGCTGGACGACCCGGAGTACGTCCCCGCCCACGGGACCATCCCGGACGTCGACCTGTTCGACACCGGGTACTTCGAGTTCACCCCGGCCGAGGCCGCGATCACCGACCCGCAGCACCGCATCCTGCTGACGGCCGGCCACGCCGCCCTGGAGCACGCCGGCTACGACGCCGCCCGCTACGACGGGCTGATCAGCGTCTACGCCGGCGCGGCCATCAACACCTACCTCCAGCAGCAGGTCCTGCCACACATCGACCAGACCACCACCTCGAACCACTTCGCGGTCATGGTCGGCAACGACAAGGACTTCCTGGCCACCCGGCTGTCGTACAAGCTCGACCTCAAAGGCCCCAGTTACGCCGTCCAGACCGCCTGCTCCACCTCCCTCGTCGCCCTCCACCTGGCCTGCCAGGGGCTGATCAACGGCGAGTGCGACATGGCGCTGGCCGGCGGTGTCACCGTGAAACTGCCGCAGGCCAAGGGGTACTTGTACGAAGAGGGCGCGATCCTGTCCCGGGACGGGCATGTGCGCACTTTCGACGCGGACGCCAGCGGCACCGTCCTCGGCAACGGTGTCGGTGTCCTGGTCCTCAAGCTGCTGCGGGACGCCATCGCGGACCGGGACACCATCCACGCCGTCATCAAGGGCACGGCCACCAACAACGACGGCTCCGGCAAGGTGAGCTTCGCCGCGCCCGGCGCCGCCGGCCAGACGGCCGTCATCCGCGAGGCCCACACGGTCTCCGGCGTCGACCCCCGCTCCATCGGCTACCTCGAGGCACACGGCACCGCCACCCGCCTCGGCGACCCGGTCGAGGTCTCGGCGCTCACCCGGGCGTTCAGGGAGTCCACCGTCGACACCGGGTTCTGCGCCATCGGCTCGGTGAAGTCCAACATCGGCCACCTGGACGCGGCGGCCGGTGTCGCGGGCGTGATCAAGACGGTGCTGATGATGCAGCACCGGACGCTGGTGCCGACCGTCAACCACACCACCCCCAACCCGGCGATCGACTTCGCCGCCGGCCCCTTCAAGGTGGGCACCGACACCGCCCCCTGGACAGGTGAGGGCCCGCTGCGCGCGGGCATCAGCTCCTTCGGCATCGGCGGCACCAACGCCCACGCGATCCTCCAGGAGGCCCCACCCGCCCCCGTCACCGGCGACGCACACCGCGCGCAGCAGTTGCTGGTGGTGTCCGCCCGTACCGCGACCGCGCTGGCCACGGCCGCCCAGAACCTGGCCGCCCACCTCGACGGCGACGACCCGGCCGCACTCGCCGACGTCGCCTACACGCTGGCCGTGGGCCGCCGCGCCCACGAGTACCGGCTCGCCGTCACCGGCTCCGACCCCGCCGCCCTCGCCCGGGCCCTGCGGGAGACCGCCGTCCCCGAGCAGCCCGGTACCGGCGAGGTCTCCTTCGTCTTCGCCGAGGACGTCCCGGACGCGGCGGGCCTGGCCGACCGCTGGGCCGCCGCCGAGCCCGCCTTCGCCGGGCACCACGAGGCCGCACTCGCCGCGGGTGCCGACCGACTGGGTGAGCGGGGCCGGGCGTTCGCCTTGCAGTACGCGCTCGGCAAGCTGTGGCTCGACTGGGGCCTCACCCCGGTCGCGGTGCACGGCGACGGGCTCGCGGCCCGGGCCGCCGCCTGCGTGACCGGCGCGCTGCGGCTTCAGGACGCGCTGACCGGCGACGGCCCGGTACCGCCGGCCGCCCGCGCGCGCATGGCCGTGCGCAGCGCTCACGACGAGGTCCGCGGTGTCGTCCTCGGCGTGGCCGACGGCCCCTGGGACGGCGTGGCCCGCGCCTGGCAGGCCGGCGCCGCCGTCGACTGGGCGGCCTGGTACGAGGGCGAGGAGCGCGGCCGCGTCCCACTGCCGACGTACCCCTTCGAGGGCCGCCGCTGCTGGCTGACCGGCCCGGACACCGGCGCACCCGCCGGCCGGGTCACCGGCCCCGGCCCGCACCCCATGCTGGACGAGAACGTGTCCACCCTGGACACCCTCGCCTACCGCAGCTCCCGCACCGGCAGCGAGTTCTACCTCGCCGACCACCGTGTCGGCGCCGAGCCCGTCCTGCCCGCCGCCGGACAGCTGGAACTGGCCCGCGCGGCCGGCGAACTCGCCCTCGGCGGGCCGGTCCGGCTGCGTGGAGTCTCCTTCGAGCAGCTGCTGTCCTACGCCACAGGGACGCGCACCGCGCTGGTCCAGCTGTGGCACGAGCGCGACACCGTCGGGTTCGAACTCACCGCCGACGAGCAGGTGGTCGCGGCCGGCGAGATCCACCACGCGGCCGTCGAACGCCCGGCACCGGCCGACCCGGCCGCCGTCGCCGCCCGCTGTGCCGAGTTGCTGACCCACACCGCCTGTTACGACATCCTGCGTGCTCACGGCCTGGACTACGGCCCCCGCATGCGCGCCCTCACCGACGTGCGGCTCGGCGACGGGGAGGCCCTCGGCACCCTCGAACTGCCCGACGGCGCCTCGCTCGACGGCGTCGTGCTCAACCCCGCCCTCCTGGACGGCGCCCTGCACGCCCTGGTCGTGCTGCTGTCCCGCGCCTACGGCGAGAGGGCCGACGGCTTCCTGCCGCTGGCCCTGGGCGAACTGACCGTGCACGCCCCCGTCACCGGGCCCTGCCACGTCCACGTCACGCCCGGACGGCTGGGGGAGCGGACCGCGCACGCCGACCTCACCGTGGTGGACACCCACGGCCAGGTCCTGGCCCGCCTGAACGACCTCGCCGTGCGCGTCCTGGCCGAGCCCCGCGAGTCGGCCCTGCTGGTCCGCCGCTGGACCGCCGTACCCGCCGAGCCCACCGGCGCACCCCTCGGCGACACGGCCGCCGTCGTCACCCCCGACCCGGCGCGCGGCGCACAGCTCGCCGCTCACCTCACCACCCTGGGCATCGGCACGGTCGCCCGCGAACTCGACCCGGCCACCGTGCCCGACGTGGTCCTCGTCGACGAACCGACCCCCGAACAGGCCCTGCACGTCGTCCGCACGCTCCTCACCGCCCGCCCCATCGCACCCGTGCGCGTCCTGCTGCTGCACCGCCATGACACCGACGGCCCACGCCCCGAACGCGCCGCACTCGCCGCCTTCGCCCGGACCGTACGCGCGGAGAACCCCGTCCTCGAGGTGCAGGCCGTCGGCTTCGCCGAGGACGTGGCCGAGGCCGACGCGCTCGCCGTCGAACTGGCCGGCCACGGCCGCGACCCGGAGGTCGCCCACACCGCACAGGGCCGCCGGATTCCGCAGGCCGAGCCGGCCCCGGCCGCCGGCCCGGCAGCAGTCCGCGACGGCGGCGTGTACGTCGTGACGGGCGGCGCCGGCGGCCTGGGCCGTGCCGTCGCCGGCCGACTGCTCTCCCGGGCCGACGCGCGCGTGGTCCTGCTGGGCCGCAGCGAACGACCCGCCGACCTGGACCAGCGCCTGCTCTATCGCAGCGTCGACGTGTCCGACCCGGACGCCCTGGCCGCCCGACTCGCCTCCGTACGCGAGGAGTTCGGGCCGCTCAACGGTGTCGTCCACGCCGCCGGTGTGCTGCGCGACGGCTTCGCCCTGACCAAGTCCGCCGAGGACTTCGCCGCCGTCCTCGCCCCCAAGGCCGCCGGACTGCGCGCCCTGGACGCGGCCACCGCCGACGACCCGCTGGACTTCTTCGTCGCCTTCTCCTCCATCGCCGCCCACATCGGCAACCCCGGCCAGACCGACTACGCGTACGCCAACGCCTACCTGGAGGCGTACGCCGAACGGCACGGCCGGATCACCGCGATCGCCTGGCCGATGTGGGCCGACGGCGGGATGCGTCAGAGCCCCGAGGCCGCCGCGGACATCGCCGCCCGGACCGGCTTCGGCGTACTGCCCACAGAAGCCGGCCTCGCCCTGTTCGAGCAGGCACTCGGAACCCCCGGCGCGCTCGTCGCCGCCCATGGAGACCTCCGCACCATCACCACCGCCCTCACCGCGCCCGTCGCCCGGGCGGCCCGGCCCGCCACGGCCACGGCGCCCGCCACGGCCACGGCGCCCGCCGAGGGCGCCGGCCCGCGCGATGAGGCCCTGCGACTGCTGCGCGAGCTGATCGCCGCCGAAGCCGGCCTGGAGCCTGTCGAGCTGGCCGAGGACGCCCCGTTCGACCGGCTCGGCATCGACTCGCTGGTGATCGCCAAGCTCAACCGCGAGCTGGACCGGCACTTCGAGGCCCTGTCGAAGACACTGTTCTTCGAATACGCCACCCTGGGCGAGCTCGCCGGCTACTTCGCCGAGCACCACGCGGCCGAGCTGACCGGCGGCTCACCGGCGGTCGCACCGGTCACGCCCGCGGTCGAGGGCACCACCTCGCGCCCGCCGCGCGCCCTGCGCCGTACGGCACGGGCCGGCGTAGCCGAACCCGCCGCGGACGACACCGATGCCATCGCCGTCATCGGCCTGGCCGGCCGCTATCCGGCCGCCGACGACCCCGACGAGCTCTGGACCACGCTGGCCGAGGGCCGCGACGCCATCACCGAGATCCCCGCCGAGCGCTGGGACAGCCGCCGCTGGTACGACCCGGACCCGGCGGCGCCCGGCCTCGCCCACACCCGGTGGGGCGGATTCCTGCGCGACGTCGACCGCTTCGACCCGCTCTTCTTCGGCATCTCCCCGCGCCAAGCCGAACTGATGGACCCTCAGGAACGCCTGTTCCTGCAGAACGCCTGGCACGTCCTGGAGGACGCCGGCTACCCCCGCTCCGCCCTGGCTGGCCGGCCCGTCGGCGTGTACGTCGGCGTGATGTACGGCGAGTACCAGTTCCACGGCGCGCTGGACGCCCTGCGCGGCGGGCGGCCACTCGCCGGCTCGTCCTTCGCCACCATCGCCAACCGGGTCAGCCACGCCCTGGACCTGTCCGGTCCGAGCATGGCGCTGGACACCATGTGCTCCTCCTCGCTCACCGCGATCCACCTGGCCTGTGAGAGCCTGCGCCGGGGCGAGAGCGAACTGGCCATCGCCGGGGGCGTCAACGTCTCCGTCCACCCGTACAAGTTCGCCTTCCTCAGCCAGGGCCGCTTCCTGGCCTCCGACGGCCGCTGCCGGGCCTTCGGCGCGGGCGGCGACGGCTATGTGCCCGGGGAGGGCGTCGGCGCCGTCCTGCTCAAGCCCTACCGCAAGGCACTGGCCGACGGGGACCGCATCCACGGCCTGATCCTGGGCGGCGCCGTCAACCACGGCGCCCGGACCAACGGATACAGCGTGCCCAACCCGCGCGCCCAGCAGCGCGCGATCACCACCGCGCTGGAACGCGCCGGGCTCACCCCTCTGGACATCGGCTACATCGAGGCGCACGGCACCGGCACCGCCCTGGGCGACCCGATCGAGCTGACCGGCCTCACCCACGCCTATAGGTCCGCCGAGGCCGCGCCCGGAACCTGGCCGATCGGCTCGGTCAAGTCCAACATCGGGCACCTGGAGTCCGCGGCCGGCATCGCCGGACTCACCAAGGTGCTGCTGCAGTTCCGGCACCGCACCCTGGTGCCCTCGCTGCACTCGGCCGAGCTGAACCCCAACATCGACTTCGAGCGTTCCCCGTTCCGCGTCCAGCGCGAGCTGTCCGCCTGGCCCGACGGGGACGGGCCGCGCCGGGCCGGCCTCAGCTCCTTCGGCGCGGGCGGCGCCAACGCGCATCTCGTCCTGGAGGAGTCCCCGAACCCCGACCCGGTCACCGACGTACCGGCGGGCGAGCAGCGCACCGACGAACCCGTGCTGTTCCTGCTCTCCGCCCGCGACGAGGAACGGCTGCGCGCCTACGCCGAGTCGGCCGCCGCCTTCGTCCGGACCGAGCGCGTACCGCTCGCCGACCTGTGCTTCACCACCCAGGTGGGTCGCGAGCCCCTCGACGCCAGGCTCGCGGTGGCGGTCACCGACGGCGGCGAACTCGTCGCCGCCCTGCGCCGGTTCGCCGACGGTGGCCGGGCTCCCGACCCCGCCGACGCGGGCCCGCTGGCCGAGCCGGCCCGCCGCTGGCTGGGCGGCGCCGACGTGGACTGGGCGGCCTGGCACGCCGGTCGGCCGGGGCCCGCCCCGCGTCGGGTGCGCGCCCCGCGGTACCCGTTCGCCGCGGAGCGCTACTGGATCCCGCTCGACCCCGACCTGGGCACGGCCGCTGCGCATCCGCTGGTCGACGCCAACGAGTCCACCGTCACCGAGATCCGCTTCCGTAAGACGCTGCGCGCGCACGACCCACTGCTGCGCGACCACGTGATCGAGGGCCGGCCGCTGCTCGCGGGCGCGGCGATGCTGGAGTTCGTCCGCGCCGCCGCCGCGCTCGCCGAGCCCGGCGCCCGGCACGCCATGCGCGACGTGGTATGGGGCCGGGCCGTCGAACTCGCCGGCGGCGAAGCGGAGTTGTACGTCTCCTTCCGCCCGGACGGCACCGGACTGGCCTTCGAGGTGTACAGCGGGACAGGTGCCGACCGCACCACCCACGCCCGCGGCAGCGCCGTCCCGGCCCCCGCCGCCCCCGAGGCCGCCGAGGACCTTGCCGCGCTGCGCGCCCGGCTGTCCGTCGTACGCGACGGACCCACCGCGTACACCGAGTACGCGGCCGCCGGGTTCGGGTACGGCCCCTCCTTCCAGGTCATCGACGAGATCCGGGTCGGCCCCGGCGAGGCGCTGGTCCGGCTGGCCCAGGCCGGTGCCGCCCCGCTCACCCAGCTGCCCCCGGCGCTCCTCGACGGTGCCCTGCGGGCCTGCCACTGGTCCGGCCGGACCACCGCGCCGCGCCCCGGCGAACTCGCCGTCCCCTTCAGCCTCGGCGCCCTGGACTCGTTCGCCCCGCTGCCCGAGGTCTGCCACGCGCACGCCCGGCTGGTCGGCGAGTCGGCGGGCGTGCGCCGCTTCGACCTGACCGTGTACGACGACCAGGGCCAAGTACTCGTCGCCGTACGGGACTTCGCGGGCCGTCTCCCCGGCACCCAAGCGGCCCTGGAGGGCCCCGCAGCCGGCGCCCCGGCGTCGCTCGCCGACCGTATGCCCGTCGCGTCCCCCGCGCAGGCCGGGCCTGAACCCACCTCCGGCGAACCTCGCCTCTACGAGCCGTACTGGCGACCCGCCGCCGACCCGGAACAGGCGGACGCCGCCGGGACCCTCGTCCTGCTCGGCAGCCACCCGGAACTGGAGTCCGCGCTGGCCGCGACCGGCGTGTGGCGGCGCGTCGTCACCGTCGGCGAGGACACCGGCCGACTCGTCTCCCTCGCCGACCAGGACAGGCTCGACCTCGTCGTCGTCCCCGGCGACGCGGACGACGGCTCGCCCGCCGACCTGCTCGACCGCGCCTGCGCCCCCGTCCTGGACGTGCTCGACGCGGCCCGGACCGGTGTGCTGCCCGGCCGGGTGCGGTGCCTGGTGCTGCACACGCAGAACGCCGGCGAGGACCGGCCCGAGTGGGCCGCCCTGGCCGGGTTCGCCCGCTCCACGGGGCCGGTCGCGCCCCACCTCGAACTGCTCACCCTCGCCGTCGATATCGCGGCCCCGGCCGCCGAGGTCGCCCGGGCCGTGGCCGTGGAACTGCGCGCAGCACCCCGCGCCGCGGGCCTGGAGGTCCGCCGAACGACCTCCGGCGAGCGCCAGATACGGGCCCTGCGCCCGCTCACCGGCCCGGCCACCCCGGCCGACGTGCCCCTGCGGGACGGGGGCGTGTACGTCGTGACCGGCGGCGCCGGTGCCATCGGCCGTGTCCTCGTCGAGCATCTGGCCCGCACCCACGCGGCCAAACTGGTGCTGATCGGCCGCTCCGAGCCCGACGAGCGGACCCGCGCCTGGCACGGCAGGCTGACCGGCCTCGGCGCCGAGGTGCTCGCACTGCGCGCCGACGTGGCCCGGGCCGACGAGCTCGGCGCGGCGCTCACCGCAGCCCGGGACCGGTTCGGCGCCCTGCACGGCGTGTTCCACCTGGCGGGCGTCGCCGACGAGGGCCGCGCCGACGGCGACCGGGAGCGCTTCGCCCGGCTGCTCGGCGCCAAGACACACGGCCTGGTCCACCTGGACCGGCTGACCCGCGAGGATCCGCTCGACCTCTTCGTGGTCTTCTCCTCCGTCTCGTCCCTCATCGGTGACTTCGGAGCGGCCGGCTATGCCACCGCCAACCGCTTCGCCGACCTCTACACGGTGCGCCGGGCGCGCAGGGACGAGGGGCACGGCCGCAGTCTGTCCCTGGCTTGGCCGCTCTGGGCGGTCGGCGGGGTCGACGGGCTGGTCCGCGAGGAGGAACTGGCCGCGTACACCCGCCGCAGCGGGATGCGGGCGCTGACCGCGGAAGCGGGCCTCGACCTCCTCGCCCGCTCGTTCGCTCCGGGCGCTTCGTGGCTCGTGCCCGCCTGGGGCGACCCGGCGGCCGTCGACGCCGCCCTGACGGGTACGCCCGTCTCGTCCCGGCCCGTCTCGTCCCGGCCCGTCTCGTCCCGGCCCGTCGCGCCGGCGCCCGTCGCCGCCCGCGCCGACCGGCTCCGGGACCGGTTGGTGGAGCACCTGCGCGAGGTCCTCGCCGGCGTGCTCAAGCTGCCCACCGGGCGCCTCGACAGCCGCGTCCCGCTGGACGACTACGGCTTGGACTCGGTGCTGGTCATGGAGTCCAACTCGCTGCTGGGCAAGGACTTCCCGGGCCTGCGCGGCACCGTGTTCTTCGAATTCCGGACGGTCGACGAGCTGGCCGGCCACATCCTCGCCGAGCAGGCCGACGCCGTCACCCGCCTGTTCCCCGGGGAAACCGAGCCGTCGCGGCAGGAGACAGGGCCGTCGCGGCAGGACGCCGCTCCCGCTCCCGCGTCCGCCCCGGGGCCGCACACCCCGCCCGCCCGCCGGGACGCCGACGAGCCGATCGCCATCATCGGCATCAGCGGCCGCTACCCCCAGGCGGACACCCTGGAGGAGTTCTGGCGCAACCTCGCCGAGGGCCGCGACTGCGTCACCGAGGTCCCCGCGGATCGCTGGGACGCCGACGCCCTGTTCGACGCGGACCCGGCCGCACCGGGCCGCAGCTACAGCCGCTGGGGCGGCTTCCTGTCGGACGTGGACTCCTTCGACTCGCTGTTCTTCCAGATCGCGCCCAAGCAAGCCCGCACGATGGACCCGCAGGAGCGGCTCTTCCTGCAGACGGCCTGGTCTGCGCTGGAGAACGCGGGCTACCCGCCGTCCCGGATCCCGGCGCCCCGCCACGGCGGTCAGGGGCATGACGCCGGCGTGTTCGTCGGCGTCATGTGGGACGACTACGCCATCCTCGCCGCCGCCGAGTCGGCCCGAGGCAACCACCAGGTCGTGCTCGCCAACCGTTCCGCCATCGCCAACCAGGTCTCCTACTTCGGCGACTTCCGCGGCCCGAGCGTGGTGATCGACACCGCCTGCTCCGCGTCCCTCGTGGCCGTGCACCAGGCCTGCGAGAGCATCCGCCGCGGCGAGTGCTCGTACGCCGTCGCCGGCGGCGTCAATGTCGCCGTGCACCCCGACAAGTACGTGCACCTCAGCCGCAAGACCATGCTGTCCGCCGACGGCCGCTGCCGGGCCTTCGGCGCGGGTGGCACCGGGTACGTGCCCGGCGAGGGCGTCGGCGCGGTGGTGCTCAAGCGGCTGTCCGAAGCGGTCCGCGACGGCGACACCGTGCACGCCGTGATCCGTGCCAGCGCCGTCAACCACGGAGGCCGCACCAGCGGTTACACCGTGCCCAATCCGCAGGCCCAGCAGGCGCTGGTGGAACAGGCGCTGGACGCCGCGGGCATCGACGCCCGCACCATCGGCTGTGTCGAGGCGCACGGCACCGGCACCGCCCTGGGCGATCCGATCGAGCACACCGCGCTGGCCCAGGCCTTCGCCCGGCACACCGACGACACGGGATTCTGCGCGCTCGGCTCGGTGAAGTCCGCGATCGGTCACCTGGAGGGCGCCGCCGGGATCGCCGGGCTCACCAAGGCCGTCCTGCAACTGCGCCACGGCACCCTGCTGCCCACGCTGCACGCCGAGGAACTCAACCCGGTCATCGACTTCGAGAGCTCGCCGTTCACTGTGCAGCGGGAGACGGCGCCGTGGCCGCGCGGGTACGACGGCGACGGCCGTCCGCTGCCGCGCCGCGCCGCCATCAGCTCGTTCGGCGCGGGCGGCACCAACGCGCACGTCGTCGTGGAGGAGTACATGACCCCCGAGCCGGCCCCGACCGGCCCCGAGCAGGCGGAGCTGATCGTCCTGTCCGCCCGCGACGAGGACCGGCTGCGCGCCCGAGCGGCCGACCTGGGCCGCGCCCTCGCCGAGCCGGGCGCCCCGAGGCTTGCCGACGTCGCCCACACCCTGCGCGTGGGCCGCGAACCCCTCGCCGCACGGCTGGCGTTCGTCGCCGCCGACCTCGCGGACGCGGCCGGCAAGCTCGCCGCCGTCGGCCGCGGCGAGGGCGGCCAGTGGCTGCACGGAGGCCGGGTGGACCAGCACCCGGCGCTGGCCGGCCTGCTGACCGAGGGCGTCGGTGGCGAGGACTTCCTCGCCACCCAGATCGCGGCCGGTGCCGACGACCTCCTCGGCCGGCTGTGGGTCTCGGGCGTCACCGTCGACTGGGACCTGCTGCACCGCCTGCGCCCCGCGGAGCGCCGCCGGGTGCCGTTGCCGACGTACCCCTTCGCGCGGGTACGGCACTGGCTCGACACCACGCCCGCTTCCGCCCCGACGCACGGCCCGCGCCGGTGGGAGCGCCGACTCGCCGCCGACGAGCCGGTCCTGCACGACCACGTCGTCGACGGACGGCCCATCCTGCCCGGCGTCGGCCACCTGGACCTGGTCGCCGAGGCGAGCGGGGGACTGGTCGGGCGGGCCTGCGTGGACGTCCGCTGGATCGTCCCGCTGGCCCTGAGCGGGGCCGAGGAGACGGTGGCGGTGGCCTTCGACGGCGACCGGTACGAGATCCGCGGCGCCGACGACGCCGTACGTTCCTGCGGCCGCCTCGCCGCCGCCCCGGCCGCGCCCGCCCCCCTGGACCTCACCGTGCTGCGCGCCCGCTTGGACGAAGGCCCGGGCGCAGACTCCTTCTACCGGGTGCTGGCCGGGCAGGGACTGCCGTACGGGCCGTTCTTCCGCCGCGTCCGGCAGGTGTGGACCGGCCGCGACGAGGTGCTGGGCCGGATCGGCGAGACCGCCGGCGACGACCCGGCGCACGCCCTGCACCCGGGCGTTCTGGATGCCGCCCTGCACACCGTCGCCGCCCTGCTGGTCCGCCGCCGGGGCGAACACGCCCGGCCGATGCTGCCGTTCGCCGCCGACCGCGTCGACGTGTTCGGCGCGGTGCCCGCCACCGGGTGGTCGTACGTCCGGGAGACCGGAACCGACCGCTGTGAGGTGCTGCTCTGCGACGACACGGGCGCGGTACGGGTCCGGTTCGAGGGCCTGACCTACCGCGAGGCCAAGCCGTCCGCGGTGGTCGTACACCGGCCGGTGTGGGCCGCCCGGCCTGCCGAGGAGCGCGCCGCGGCCGCCCGCAGCGTGCTGCTGGTCGGGGAGCGGCTGGACGCCGAGCCCGCCGCCGGTATCGTCCGCGCCCACCACGGCGCCGACGTACGACGGCTCCCGGTCGGCTCCGGCGGTCTCGCGGACGCCGAACTCGACCGCGCCCTGGCCGGCTCCGGCGCGCCGGACCTGGTCTACTTCCTCGCCACGGCCCCCGGGCGCGAGCCCGCCGACCGCGCCGAGCTGCGTACCCTCACCGACCGGGGTCCGGTCGCGCTGTACCGCCTGGTGCGGGCGCTGGCCCGGCACGGCCTGCTGGAGCGCGAGACACGTCTGAAGGTCGTCACCACGGACGTCCACCCGCTGGAGGCGGGCGACCACTCCGCCCCGTGGGCCGCCGGGACCGCCGGGCTGGCCGCCGTCGCGGCCAAGGAGTTCCCCGCGCTGCGCGTGGCGCTCGTCGACGTACGCGCGGCGGAGGCCGCCCGGGCGGCCGACGCGATCGTGGCCGAGCCGTTCCCCGCCCGGCCGGTGCCCGTGTCGCTGCGCGCGGGCGTCCGCCGGGTGCGCACCCTGGAGCGGGTCGAACTGCCCGCCTCCGCACCCCGGTTCCGCCCGGGGGGCGTCTATATGGTCGTCGGCGGGCTCGGCGCCGTCGGCCGGGACACCTGCCGGCACCTGGCCCGCGCCTACGGAGCGAAGCTGGTCGTGGTCGGCCGCTCCCCGCTCGACGGGACCCGGCGGCAGACCGTCGCGGAGCTGGAGAAGGCAGGCGCCGAGGTCCGCTACCTCGCGCTCGACGCCACCGACCCCGACGCGCTGAAGGAGGCCGTCGATCTCGCCGTCCAGGAGTTCGGCGCCCTGCACGGGGTGATCAACGCCGCGATGGTGCTGGTCAACCAGGTGCTGAGGGAGCTGCCGGAGGACGGGCTGCGGACCGCCCTGGAGTCGAAGACCGACTCGACCTGGAGCCTGCTGCGCGCGGTGCGCGAGGTGCCGCTGGACTTCGCGCTCTTCTACTCGTCCGGCGTGGCCTTCGAGGGAAATCACGGACAGGCCGGCTACGCCGCCGGCTGCACCTTCGCCGACGCCTTCGCCCTGCACGCCGCCCGCACCCTGCCCTTCCCGGTGCGGGTCCTCAACCTCGGCTACTGGCACGCGGGCGGCGACCCGGAGCGGGAGCGGGTGCTGCGCCGCTTCGGTGCCGCCGGCATCCGACCGCTGAGCGCCGAGCAGGGCATGACCGTCGTCGAGCGGACCCTCGCGGCCGGGTTGCCCCAGGTGTTTGCCCTGGACGCCGACCGGCCCATCCTGGCCAACCTCGGTATCGACCCCGATCGCACCCTGAGCGTGCTGCCGGGCGGTGCGCCGGACCCGCTGCCCGAGGTCCGCTTCCCGGGCGCGCCCGGCGCCGACCCTGAACTGGCCGAGCACCAGCGTGCGGTCGCCGAGGCGGAGGAGCTGGCGCTGCGCATGCTGGCGTCGGTGCTCGACCGGGCGGGCCTGTTCGGCGCGGGCGAGGCCACGCGGGAGGAACTCGCCGCCCGCCTGGGCGTGGTGCACGAGCACGCCGCGCTGTTCCAGGCGCAGCTGGACATGCTGGCCGAGACGGACTGGCTGACCGCCACGGACGGCGGCCGCCTGCGCCCGACGGGCCGCAGGACCGCGCCCGAGAAGGAACTCATGAACATCTTCAATCAGTTGACGGAACGTCACCCCACCCTCGCGCCGGTCGTCACGCTCCTCGGTGACTGCATGTCCGCGCTGCCCGACGTGCTCACCGGCCGCCGTCCCGCCATGGAGGTCCTCTTCCCCGACGGCTCCACCGAGGGCGTGGCCGCCGTCTACCGGGGCGACCCGGTCACCGACCGCTGCAACCAGGAGGTGGCGCGGCTCGTGGCCGAGCAGGTCGAGGCCCGCCGGGCCGCCGACCCCACCGCACCGGTACGGATCCTGGAGATCGGCGCCGGCACGGGCGGCACCACCGCGGCCGTGCTCGCCGCCCTCGCCGCCCACGGCGACGGCATCGAGTACGTCTTCACCGACGTCTCCCCGGCCTTCGTCCGCAAGGCCAGGAACCGCTTCGGCGCGCAGTTCCCCTTCACCCGCTTCGAGGTGCTGGACATCGAGGCCGAACCGGCCGGGCAGGGCGTGACCCCTGGCGCCCACGACGTGGTGCTCGCCACCAACGTCCTGCACGCCACCCGGCGGCTGTCCGAGACGCTGACCGGGACCAAGCGCTTGTTGCGGCGGGGCGGCGCCCTGCTGCTCGTGGAGGGCACCCGAGCCCGGCACCAACTGGCGCTCATCTTCGGCCTGACGGCCGGCTGGTGGCTGTTCTCGGACCCCGAGCAGCGCATGCCCCGCTCCCCACTGGCGAGCGACCGCCAGTGGCGGGACGCGCTGGCCGCGTGCGGCTTCACGGACATCAGCGCGGCTGCCCCGACGACGGAGGCCGGACCTGCCTTCCAGAGCGTCATCGCCGCCGTCAGCGACGGCGTGGTGCCCGCCGACGGGCAGGCTCCGGCGGCCGAGCTCGAGCCGAAGCGGACCCCGGCTCCGGCCGCGGCGCCGGCGTGTGCCGCTGCCCCTTCCACCCCCGTGTTCCCGGCCTCCCAGGACGACACCCTGCGCCAGGTGACGGACGTCTTCGCCCGCGTCCTGGAGATGACCCCCGCCCAGCTCGACCCCGATCTCACCTTCGAGAACTACGGAGTGGACTCGCTGGTCGTCCTGGAGCTGACCCGCGCCTTGGAAGGGGTCTACGGACCGCAGCCGGCGACCCTGCTGTTCGAGCGGATCACCATCCGGCAGCTGGCCGGGCACTTCGGCGCCCGGGCACACGGCCCCGACACCCCCGTCACCACCCCTCAGCCCACCAGCCCCGCGGCGCCCGAACCCGTCCCGTCCGGCGACGCCGAGCGCCTGGTCGCGGGCCTGTCCGACGCAGCCGTCGACGAGCTGCTGGCCGAACTGCTCTCCCAGCGCGGGGAGTCCGAAGGAGGCGGACGATGACTGCCGAGCCGTTCAGTTGTGTCGTGATCGGCGAGGAGACCCTCCTCGTCGAGTGCACCAGGCTGCTCGTGGCCCGCGGGCACACAGTGGCCGCCGTGGTGTCCCCCTCTGCCGAGCTGCTCGACTGGGCCGAGGGGGAGGGGCTGCCCGCCGTACCGTTCGGCGCGGACCTCGCCGAGCGGCTGGCCCCGCTGCCCTTCGACTACCTGTTCAGCATCGCCAACCTCCGGATGCTCCCGGAGGAGGTGCTGGCCCTGCCCACCCGGCTGCCCGTCAACTTCCACGACGGTCCGCTGCCCAGGCACGCGGGTCTGTTCGCCACCAGCTGGGCCATCCTCGACGGCGACAAGCAGCACGGCGTCACCTGGCACGTGATGAACCTGGAGGCCGACACCGGCGACGTGCTCAAGCAGCGCACGGTGCGCGTCGACCCGTCGGCCACGGTGCACGATCTCGACGTGGCCTGCTTCGAGGCGGGCGTCGAGTCCTTCGCCGAACTCGTCGACGAACTGGCCGCCGGCACAGCCACCCGCACACCGCAGGACCTGGGCCTGCGTACCTACCACGGCCGGTCCGACGGCCTGCCCCGCGGCGGTGTGTTCGACTGGCGCCAGCCCGCAGCCGAACTGGACGCACTCGTGCGGGCCACCGCGTTCGGGCGCCGCCGCAACGACTTCGGCACGGCACTGCTCGCCCGCGGCGACGACCTGCTGGCCGTCCGCACCGTGGAGGTCACCGACCGGCCCTCCACCGCCGAGCCCGGCACCGTCGTCGACGCCGGCCCCGACGCCCTCACCGTGGCCACCGGCGACCGGGACGTCCGCCTCACCGACCTCGCCGCCCTGTCCGGTGAACGGCTCGACCCCCTCGTCCTGGCCCGGGAACTCGGCGGCAGCTTCCCGCATCTGTCCGACGCGGCCGTCGCCGAACTCGCGGAGGCCGGCCGAGCGGCCCACCGCCAGGAGCGCCGGTGGCTGCGCGCCCTGCGGTCGTTGCGGCCGGTGCTCCCGCCGAGGTTCGGCCCGCTGACCCCGGTGACCCGCGCGTCGGGCCCGGTCCCGCTGCCCGACGCCCTGCGCGAGCGGGGAACGGAGCCCGAGCGGTCGGCCCTCGCCGCCGCCCTCGCGTTCCTCGCCCGGCTCACCCGGGGCGACGAGCGGGACGTCGCCGTGTCCGTCCCGCGGGCGGCCTCCCCGGTCGCCTCCCGCATCCTGGCGCCCGAAGTGCCCCTGCAGGCCCCGGAAGGGCTGCTCGAACTGACCCTGTCCGATCTCACCGAGCTGATCGGCACCTCACTCGACGGACTCCGGGACCGCACGCCGTACCGGCGTGACGTGTCCCTGCGCCACCCGGACCTGACGGGCGCCGCCGGCACCGGGCTGCCCATCGTCGTCGCACTGCCCGGCGGCGCGGCCGAACCGGGTGACCGGCCGCTGACCATCCGCATCGACGCCGACGGAGCCGTCGGCTTCCACGCGGGCGCCGGACTGACCGCGGACCACGGGCGCTGGCTCGCCGCGCACTTCGCGGCATTCCTCGACGCCCTCGCCGCCGCCCCCCACCGCCCGCTCGGCACCGCCGACCTGCTCGCACCCGAGGAGCGCAACCTGTTGCTCGGCCGGTGGAACGACACCGACGAGGAGTATCCGCGCGAGGCGACCGTGACCCGGCTGGTCACCGACATCGCCTGCGCCGCACCGGACGCCACCGCCGTGCGCTTCCAGGACCGGGCCCTCACCTACGGCGAACTCGACGAGGCCGCCGACCGGCTGGCCCGGCGACTCGCCGGCCTCGGCGCGGGCCCCGGCACGCTTGTCGGCGTCTACCTTGAGCGCTCGCCCGAACTGCTGGTCAGCCTGCTCGCCGTCCTGCGCACCGGTGCCGCCTATGTGCCCATCGACCCGATCTACCCGCCCGCCCGGATCGGTCACATGCTCCAGGACTCCGGCGCCCGACTGGTCGTGACCGACGAGACGCTGGGCGCCACTCTGGCGGAGTTCCCGGTCACGGCGGTGCCGGTGTCCACCGCGCTCACCGCCGGCGCACCGGCGGCCCCCCTCGACCTCTCCGACCCGGACACTCCCGCCTACGTGATCTACACCTCAGGCTCCACCGGCCTGCCCAAGGGTGTCCAGGTCGGCCACCGGGCGCTGGTCAACTTCCTGTGGACGATGGCCCGCAGGCCCGGCTTCGGCTCCCGGGACTCGCTGCTCGCGCTGACCACCGTGTGCTTCGACATCGCGGGCCTGGAGCTGTACCTGCCGCTGGTGCGGGGCGGCACCGTGGAGGTCCTCCCCGCCGCCGAGGCCGCCGACGGCGTCGCTCTGCGCGAGCGCGTGGAACGCTCCGCGCCCACCGTCCTGCAGGCCACCCCGACCACCTGGCAGATGCTGCTCGCCGCCGGCTGGAGCGGCGATCCGGCGCTGCGGGCGCTGTGCGGCGGCGAACCGCTGCCCCCGGAGCTGGCTGGGCAACTCGCGCCCCGAGTCGGCGCGTTGTACAACATGTACGGCCCGACCGAGACCACCATCTGGTCCACCGTGGACCGGGTGCTGCCCGGTGAAGCGGCCACCATCGGCCGGCCCATCGGCAACACCCGTTGCCACGTCCTCGACGAGCGCGGCGCCCTGGTCCCGCCCGGCATCCCCGGGGAGCTGTACCTGTCCGGCGACGGTGTCGCCGACGGCTACCTGGGCCGGCCCGAGCTCACCGCCGAACGCTTCGTCACCGCCCCCGGCGGCGGCACCGGCCGCGCCTACCGCACCGGAGACCTGGTACGCCACCTGCCCGACGGCCGCCTGGAGTACCTCGAGCGGATCGACGGCCAGATCAAGCTCAACGGCTACCGGATCGAACTCGGCGAGGTGGAGACCGCCCTGCGCCGGCTGCCCGGCGTCACCGACGCCGTCGCCGTCGTCCGCGAGGACCGGCCCGGCGAACGCCGCCTGGCCGGCTACCTCGTCGGCCCGGCCGGCCCGCCGGACACCGCCGGGCTGCGCGCCGCCCTGGGCGAGCGCCTGCCCGCGTACATGGTCCCCTCCGCCGTCGTCGTCCTGCCCCGGCTGCCGCTCACCCCGAACGGCAAGGTCGACCGCAAGGCCCTGCCCAAGCCCGACGTCGTCCGCGTCGCCGGCGGCGCGGCAGCCGTCCGCACCGACCTGGAGCGGCGCATCGCCGAGGTCTGGTGCGAGGTGCTCGGCCTGGAGTGGGTCGGTGCCGAGGACAACTTCTTCGACGTCGGCGGCGATTCGCTCCGCCTGACGTCCGTGGTGGCGACCCTTCGCGAGCGGCTCGGCCTCCTGGTCACCCGTCTCGACATGTTCGGTCATCCGACGGTGCGGGCCATGGCCGTCCATGTCGCCGACACCGGCCGCCCCGCCGAGCCCGCCGTGTCCCGGCCCCGGCGCTCCCGCGACACGACGGCGCTCGCCCGCCGCCGCGACCGCAGGGGGCGGCGCTCATGAAGAGCCGACACGACGTGGCCGTACCCACCGCACAACCCGATCCGTCCGTCTCACCAGGGGGTTCCGTGTCCAGCTGCCAGGTCTGCTCACTCAAGGCCGGCCATCCGGGAGTGGTGCTAGACGACCAGGGGGTGTGCAACCTGTGCAACCTGGACTTCGCCGAGGACCTGCTCGTCAACTACCGCTACACCAGCGAGGTCTTCACCGAGTTCCAGCAGGCGTCGTCCGGCATGGGCGAGTACGACTGCCTGTTCATGTACAGCGGCGGCAAGGACAGCACGTACATGCTGGACAAGTTCGTCAACGAGTACGGCAAACGGGTGCTGGCCTTCACCTTCGACGTGCCCTTCGAGAGCGTGCACGCCGCTCAGAACATCGCGCTGGCCCGGGAGAAGATCCCGGCGACGTTCGTCCTCGACGCCGACGACGACAACATCAAGCTGATGATGCGCGAGGTGTTCAACCGCCCCGCGCCGAAGAAGCCCGGCAAGTACCTCGACGAGAAGCTGCCCTGCGTCTCCTGCCGCACCTTCTTCGTGCTGCGCGCGATCCTCATGGCCTACCGGCAGAAGATCCCCTACATCGCGCTGTGCGCCGATCCGCAGCAGATCCTCACCATGGAGTCCAACGTCCGGGAAATCGTGCGCGGTTTCTACAAGACGTTCGGCGAGCGGCTCACCGACACACTCTTCGGCGGGCAGCTGGAGGAGCTGCTCTTCGACGACGACGAGAACCTGCCGAAGATCGTCTTTCCGTTCATCGCCATGCGGCACGAGTACGACCCCGACCGCATCGTCGAGGAACTGCGCGCCAAGGGCCTCTACCAGTCCTCGCCGCTGGAGACCCACTGCACGCTCTTCCCGCTGCTGAACTACTACTCGTTCTCGAACTTCGACTGCATGTTCTACAAGCTCAACGCGGCCAGCCACGTGCGGTCCGTCAAGCGCAACGCCTCCTACGACCGCAACACCTTCAGCATCAAGTTCCCGCGCTCGCTCGACCTCGCCGACGTGGAGGACCGGCTCGGCAAGGTCGTCAAGGAGATCGCGGCGGGGGAGGGCGACCGCGACGAGCACGAGCGCAGCCTCGTCGACCTCTTCCAACGCATGGACGCCTCCGAGGACGCCGCCCGCTTCGTCGCCCGCAGCTTCCTCGACATGCGATCCGTCGCCGCCGACCTCGGCATACGGCTGAGCTGACACCGAGCAGGAGAACCAGCACCATGACGCTTTCCGACTCCGACGTCGCCATCATCGGCATGGCCTGCCGTTTCCCGGGCGCCGACTCCGTCGACCGCTTCTGGGACGTGCTCAGCGAAGGCCGCGAGACGCTGACCCGGTACACCGACGAGGAACTCCTCGCCGCCGGCGTGCCCGCCGCCCGGCTGGCCGACCCGCGCTATGTGAAGGCCGCCCAGACCATCCCCGGCACCGACCTCTTCGACTCCGCGTTGTTCCAGTTCACGCAGGACGAGGCCGAGATCCTCGACCCGCAGCACCGGATCTTCCTGGAATGCGCCCTGGAGGCCCTGGAGCGGGCCGGCTACGACCCCGAGCGCACCGACGCCCACATCGGCGTCTACGCCGGCGCCGGCATGAACACCTACCTGCTGCACAACCTGGGCGAGCGCTACCGGGCCGCGTCCTCCGTGGACCACTACCGCTTGATGCTCGCCAACGACAAGGACTTCCTCGCCACCCGGGTGTCGTACAAGCTCAACCTGACCGGCCCCAGCGTCAACATCAACACCGCCTGCTCCACCTCGCTGGTCGCCGTGCACACCGCCTGCCTGGCCCTGCTCGGCGGCGAGTGCGACATGGCCCTGGTCGGCGCGGTCCACCTCAACCAGCCGGGCCAGGGCTACCAGTACCAGGAAGGCATGATCTTCTCGCCCGACGGCCACTGCCGCGCCTTCGACGCCGAGGCCCGCGGCACCGTGATCGGCAGTGGCGCCGGAGCGGTCGTCCTCAAGCGGCTGAAGGAGGCACTCGCCGACGGCGACTGGATCCACGCCGTCATCAAGGGCTCCGCCATCAACAACGACGGCTCCGCCAAGACCGGTTACACCGCACCCAGCATCTCCGGGCAGGCCGCCGTGATCGCCGACGCCCAGGACGTCGCCGACGTCGACCCGGAGACCATCGGCTACGTCGAGGCGCACGGCACCGGCACTCCGCTCGGCGACCCCATCGAGGTCGCCGCGCTCACCGAGTCCTTCCGCGAGGGCACCGACCGCGCCGGGTACTGCGCCCTCGGCTCGGTGAAGACCAACATCGGGCACCTGGACACGGCCGCCGGCATGGCGGGCCTGATCAAGACCGCGCTGATGCTGGAGCACCGCACCCTGGTACCCAGCCTGCACTTCACCGAGCCCAACCCGGACATCGACTTCGCCGCCGGCCCGTTCTTCGTCAACACGGAGAAGACCGAGTGGAAGAGCGAGACGGGTCCGCTGCGCGCCGGTGTCAGCTCCTTCGGCATCGGCGGGACGAACGCCCATGTGATCCTCGAGGAGGGCCCGGCCCGAGGTCAGGCCCCGAGCGAGAGCCGGCCGGAGCTGCTGGTCCTCTCCGCCCGCTCCGAGGAGGCCCTCCAACAGGCCGCCGCCGCCCTGGCCCGCCATCTGCGGGCCCGACCCGACCTCCCCGCGGACGCCGTCGCGCAGACCCTCGGCCTCGGGCGTCGCGCTCACACCCACCGGCTGGCCCTGGTCGCAGGCAGCACCCGCTCCGCGGCGATGGCGCTCGCCCTCGGCGACGAGGAGCGCATCCGCCGTGGCGTGACCGGACGCGAGCCGAGCGCCCCCGTCCTCGTCCTGACCGGCACCGGCGCGGACCCGGCCGACGCGGCCGAACTGTACGCCTCGGTGCCGGCCTACCGGGACGCCGTAGACGCCTGCGCCGCCGCCCTCGGGCGCCCCGGCGAGGCAGAGGCGCTCCTCGCCGAGGACGGTGCGGTCGCCGCGTGCTGCCACGAGTACGCCCTCGCCACCGCCCTCACCGCCTGGGGCGTTGCACCGGCCGGCCTAGCCGCCGGCCGCACCGGCCTCGCCACCGTTGCCGCCCTCGCCGAGGCCCTCCCGCTCGCCGACGCCCTGGCCCTGGCCCGGGGCGCCGCTCCGTACCGCGTCACCGCGCCCCGGCTGCCCGTCGTATCGCCGCGCACCGGCCGCTGGATGACCGAGGACGAGGGCGTCGAGCCCGCCGTCTGGACGGCCGCGGCCGACCTGACGCCTTCCCTGGACGCGCTGCTCGACGGCACCGGCCGGCACGCGGTCCGCCTCACCCCGCCGGACGGCGAACCCGGCGGCCTCACCCACCTGCTCACCCTCGCCGCCGACCAGTGGGTGCTCGGCGCCGACCTCGACTTCGCGGCCGTGCACACCGGCCGGGACATCCGCCGGGTGCCCCTGCCCACCCATCGCTTCGAGCGACGGCGGCACTGGGTGGAGCCCGGCGCCCACGGCGCCCGGACCGAGGCGGCACCGGCCGGGGACCGGCTGATCACCCGCTTCGACCCGACCGACCCGCAGCACAACGTCGAACTGATCCGGGACTACCTCACCGAGGCCATCGGCAAGGTCCTCGGCGGTCGGCACCTCGCCGCCGTCGACACCAACCTCTTCGACCTGGGCCTGGACTCCCTCGTGCTCATCGAGGTCGTCGCCAAGCTCGGCGAGGAACTGGGCTTCGAGGTCCCGGCCGCCTCCTTCGTCGAGTTCCCCACCATCCGGACCTTCGTGGACAACCTCGCCGAGCTGATGGGCCTCACCCCCGGCACGGCCCGGGGCGGCGACGGCACCGCCGCGGCGCCGCGCGCCTCCCGGCGGGCCCAGCGCGCGGCCGCCCGCCACACCGGCCAGGCCTGATCCCCTCCCGGCGGCGACGCCCCGGCCCACGGTGGCCGACCGAAGACCTGTGAGAGAGAGCAACTGTGGACGACAAGCGAAAGCTGCTGCTGAGCCTGCTGGCCGGGGCCTCCGCCCCGGCCCCGGCGAGCGACGGCGTGGCGATCGTAGGCGTCGCCGGCCGCTACCCGCTGGCCGAGACGCCCGCCGAGCTGTGGGACAACCTGGCCGCGGGCCGGCACTGCATCCGTGAGGTGCCCGCCGAACGCTGGGACGCCGACGCCCACCACGACCCGGCCGGGGTGCGCGGCAGCTACAGCAAGTGGGCCGGATTCATCGACGACGTCGACAAGTTCGACCCGCTCTTCTTCCAGATATCGCCGGCCGACGCCGAGGCGATGGACCCGCAGGAGCGGCTCTTCCTGCAGACCGCCGCGGCCGTCCTGGACGACGCCGGCCGCCCGGCCGCCGAGCTGGCCGCCCGGGGCCCGGTCGGCGTCTTCGCCGGCGTCATGAACAACAACTACGAGTGGATGGGCGGCGAGGCCACCACCCTTGGCGTCCGCACCGACGCGCACTCCAACCACTGGTCGATCGCCAACCGGGTCTCCTACACCTTCGACTTCACCGGCCCGAGCCTCGCAGTCGACACCGCCTGCTCGGCATCGCTCACCGCGATCCACCTGGCCTGCGAGAGCATCAGGTCGGGGGAGTGCCACACCGCGATCGCCGGCGGCGTCAACCTGATCCTGCATCCGATGCACCTGCGCATGCTGGCCGACCGCGGGATGATCTCGCGCGGTGACCGGCTCAGGAGCTTCGGTGCGGGCGCCGACGGGTTCGTCGACGGCGAGGGCGTGGGCGCCGTACTGCTGCGGCCCCTGAAGGACGCGATCGCCGACGATGACCGGATCCTCGGCGTGATCCGCGGCTCCGCCATCAACGCGGGCGGCAAGACCGGTGGTTACACCGTGCCGAGCGCGGCCGCACAGGCCGAGGTGATCCGCGCCGCCCTGCACCGCGCCCAGGCCGACCCGGCCACCGTCGGCTACGTGGAGGCCCACGGCACCGGCACCCCGCTCGGCGACCCCATCGAGATCGCCGGGCTCGTGGAGGCCTTCGGCGGGCGCATCGACGCGGCGGAGCGGGCCGAGCGGCCGACGGTCGCCGTCGGATCGGTGAAGTCCAACATCGGCCACCTGGAGTCGGCGGCCGGTGTCGCGGGCCTGACCAAGGTGCTGTTCCAGCTGCGCCACCGCATGCTGGTGCCCTCGCTGCACTCGGCCCGGCGCAACCCCGGCATCGACTTCACCACCACGCCCTTCGAGGTGCAGCAGACCCTCCAGCCCTGGGTGCACGCGGGGGACGACGGCGACCTGCCGCTGCGCGCGGTCGTCAGCTCCTTCGGCGGAGGCGGCGCCAACGCCTGCCTGGTCGTTGAGGAGTACCGCACCCCACCGGCCGAATCCGTCGCCCCGGACACCGACCAGCTCGTCGTCCTGTCCGCCAAGAGCGAGGACCGGCTGCGCGCGTACGCCGCAGACCTCGCAGCGTTCCTGCGTGACGCCGACGGTGCGGATCCGGCGGGCGCCGGCCGGGACGCCCTGGGCGTCGCCCAGCGGTTGTGCCTGCGCCTGGCCGCCGAAACCGTCGGCGTGACCCCCGAGTACCTCGACCTCGGCACCGACCTCGCCGACTGCGGCTTCAGCGTCCCCGAACGCGCCCGCTTCGAGGCCTCGCTGACTGCGGAGACGGACGGCCCGCTGCCCGCGGCGGTGACCACGGCACGGACGCTGGGGGCGATCGCGCAGGCGATCGCCGGCACCGCGGGCGCCGTCGGGCCGGCCGGCAACGCCTCGGGAGCCCCGAATGCGTCGGGCGCTGCCCACACACCGACCGGCGCCGGTGTCCAGCGAGCCGCCCGCCCGGCCGAAGGCCCCCTCCGCCTCGTCGACATCGCCCACACTCTCCAGTCCGGCCGTACCCCCCACGAGTTCCGGCTGGCCATGGCGGTCGGTTCGGTCGCCGAGGCGGCGGCGCTGCTGGAGACGTACGCCAAGGGCACGGCCGACGCCCGGATCACCACCGGCCGCGCCACCCGGGCCCGGGTCGTCCTCGCCGGCACCGAGGCCGATGCCCTCGAGGCGGCCCTGGACCGGCGGGACTTGGTGGCGGTGGCCGAGCACTGGCCGGCCGGCGCCGACGTCGACTGGTCCCGTGTCACCCCCGCCGCGGCACGCCGGATCGAGCTGCCGACGTATCCCTTCGCCCGCAAGCGCTACTGGATCCCCGAGCCTCCGGCCCGTACCGCGCCGGCACTGCGGGCCGGGTCCGACGACATCTCCGCGGAACAACTCCCGGACTTCTACCGGCCCTTGTGGGTGCGCGACAACGCATCCGCTCCCGGACCCGTCCCGCGCCCGGGTCGCGTCGTCGCCCTCGTGACCGAGGCCTCCGCCTGGCTCGCCGAGGCGATCTCGGCCCGCATACCCGAGAGCCGCGTGGAGCCGGTCCGCATCGACGAACTCCCGCCGTCCGCCTGGCTGGAGCGGACCGACGGCGCCGACCTGGTGCTCCACCTCGGCGGCGTCGGCACCGGCATCCCCGAGGGCTTGGGCGCCGACCGGGTCGCCGGGCGACTGCGCACCGGCTCCCTCTCCCTGTTCCACCTGATCCGCTCGACCAGCGCCGCGCGCGTCGTCGTGGTCACCGACGACGTCCATCCGGTCGCGGGCACCGCCGCCACCAACCCCTTCGCCGCGGGCATGCACGGACTGCTCCAGGTGGCGGCCAAGGAGCGTCCCGAACTCCGGCTCGGCGCGCTCGACTTCGCCTCTGCCGATGTCACGGACGAGGACGCGACCGCCGCCCTGGCCGACGCCATCCTGGCCGCGCCCGCCGATGCCACCGGCCGCACCGTCGCCCTGCGCGGCGGAGCCCGCTACGTCCGCCGCCTCGGCCGCGTCACCCTGCCCGAGCCCGGCCCAGTCTTCCGGGACGGCGGCGTCTACCTGCTCATCGGCGGCACCGGCGGCATCGCCCAGGAACTCAGCCGCCACCTCGCCGAGCGCCACCGGGCCCGGCTGGTGTGGTTCAGCCGCGGCGACCTCGGCCCCGAACAGCGAGCCGCCACAGAGGAGATCCGCGCATCCGGCGGCGACGTCGCCCACGTCCGCGGCGACGCCTGCGCCACCGCCGACCTCGCCGCCGCCGTCACCGAGGCACACCGCCGCTTCGGAGCCCTGCACGGGGTCGTGCACGCCGCGATGGTGTTCGACAACCATGCCCTCGCCGATCTCGACGAGGAGACCTTCACCGCCGCCACCCGCGTCAAGACCGAGGGCGCCGCCGCGCTCGCCGCCGCAGTCGACGGCCAGGACCTCGACTTCCTGGTCTACTTCTCCTCCGCCGGCTCCTTCGGCAGCTTCGCCGGCAACGGTGCCTACACCTGTGCCTCCGCCACCGAGGACGCCTACGCGCTGTTCCTGCGCGACCGGCTGCCGTATCCGGTGACCGTCGTCAACCAGGGCTACTGGGGCATGGTCGGCTCCGGCGCGCAGCCCGGACTCGCCGACATCTTCGCCGGGCTCGGCATCCAGGGCTTCAGCGCCGCCGCGGGCATCGCCGCCGTCCACCGCATCCTCGGCAGCGGGCTGCCGCAGGTCATGCCGATCCGCGCCGGGCGCCGGGCCCTGGAAGCCATGGGCCACGACCCGGACCTGGACGGCGATGTCCTCGCCGGCGGCCACCCGGCCGCCCTGGCCGCCGCGGCCGGACACCTCGGCACCGGTACCGCCACCGCCCCGGCCGCCCGTTGCGTCCTCACCGGATACGAGGAGCTGGAGGCCGTCTCCGCACCCATGCTGCTCGGCGTCTACCAGCGCATGGGAGCCTTCCGGCGCTCCGGCGAACAGCACGGCGCCGAGGAGCTGCGCGGCCGCCTGGGCATCCTCGACCGCTTCCGGCGGCTGCACGAGGCGCTGCTCAACATCCTGGCCGACGCCGGGTTCCTGACCCGCGACGGCGACCTGGTCCGCACCACCCCGGCGGTCGACGGCGTCGACGCGGACGGGCACTCGGGCCGCTGGGAGGCGGAGTTCGACCGGATCGCGGCTGCCTACCCGGACATCGAGCCGACGGTCACCCTCAACCGCCTGTTCCTCCAGGCGTACCCGCGCATCCTGCGCGGCGAGGTGGGCGCCACCGAGATCATGTTCCCCGGCTCCTCGATGAAGCTGGTGCAGAACTTCTACAAGGGCAACCCGCTCACCGACTCCTTCAACCTCCTGGTCCGCGACACGGTCCACCACTTCCTGGACCTGCGCCTGCCGCAGCTGCCTCAGGGCCGGACCGTCGAGGTCGTGGAACTGGGTGCCGGCACCGGCGCCACCAGCGAGCGGGTGCTGCCCGCGCTGGCCGCGCACCCGGGACGGGTCGGGTACACCTTCACAGACATCTCCCCGCGCTTCCTGGAACACGGCCGGGAACGCTTCGCGGAACGCTACGACTTCGCCCGCTTCCAGGTGCTCAACCTCGAACGCGGCCTGGCGGAGCAGGGGTTCGAGCCGGCATGCGCCGACCTCGTCGTCGCCACCAACGTCGTGCACGCCACCAGCGACCTGCGGGCCACCCTGCGCAAGGCCAAGGCGCTGCTGCGGCCCGGCGGCTGGCTGGTCCTCAACGAACTGACCTCCGTACGGCCGCTGCTGACCATCGGCGGCGGTGTCCTGGAGGGCTGGTGGGCCTTCGAGGACGGCCACCTGCGCATGCCGGACTCCCCACTCGCCTCCCCAGAGGGCTGGACGCGCCTCCTGCACGAGGAGGGCTACGCTCCGGTCCACGCGCTGGGCGCCGGTGACCCGGCGCTGGGCCAGACCGTCCTGGTGGCGGAGAGCGACGGAGTCCTGCTGGGTGCGCCCGGGCCCACGGCAGGCCCGGCCACGGGCACCGCGTCCACCCCGGGTGCCTCGGGCGCGACCACCTCCACGGACGCTCTCACCGAGCGCCTGCGCGACCTCGTCGAGCGGGTGCTCAAGCTGGACGAGCGCATCGATCCCGGCCGACCGCTGGCCGACTACGGCTTCGACTCGCTCAGCGGTATGAAGATCGTCGCCGCCGTGGACGAGGAGTTCGGTGTCGCCGTACCCCTCGGCGACTTCTTCGAGCAGCCGACCCTGCGCGAGTTGACCGCCCACCTGGCCGCCAACTGGCTCGCCGGAGTGGCGGCCGGGCCCGCCCTGCCCGAAGCGCCCGAGACGCCCGCCCCGGCGCCCACCGCACCAGCCCCGACCACTGCCCCCGCCATCTCCCCGGCCACCGAGGCCGCGGCCCGCGTCCTGCGCCCGCGCACCGACGGTGAGGAGAGCCGCCACCCCCTGTCCGAGGGCCAGCGCGCCCTCTGGGTGATCGAACAGATCGCGCCCGGTACCTACGCCTACAACCTGCCCCTCGCCCTCTGGCTCGACCGCGGCCTGGACGTGCTCGCCCTGCGGGCCGTCCTGCAGGACCTGGTCGACCGGCACGCCGAGCTACGGGCCACGGTCCACGCCGGCGACGAGGGGCCGTACGCCCGGATCGCGACCGAGCCCGAACTCCCCTTCCAGCAGGTCTTCCTGACCGCCACGAGCGACGCCGAGCTGCGTGACCGGATGCGCACCGACCTGCGCCGCCCCTTCGAGCTCGCCGCCGGCCCCCTCGTCCGCGCCACCCTCTACACCCTGGGGGACGGCCGCAACGCGCTGTTGCTGACCTTCCACCACCTGGTCTTCGACGGCGTCTCCATCGCCCTGCTCCTGCGCGAGCTGGAACGCGGTTACCACGCGCTCCTCGCGGGCCATGCCCTCCCCGCCGAGCGCCCCACACGCAGCTATGCCGACTTCACCGCCCGGCAGCGCGAGCTGCTCGCCGGTGCCGAGGGCCGGAGGCTGCGCGCGTACTGGACCGAACGGCTGCGCGGGCGCAGGACCACCGTGCCGCTGCCGCTGGACCGGCCCCGACCGGCCGTGCCCGGCTTTCACGGGGCGAGCCTGGACGGGCACATTCCCGCCGCGGTCGCCGACCGGGCCCGCGCCCTCGCCGGCGCCGAGCAGACATCCCTGTTCGGGGTCGTCCTCGCTGCCTGGTTCACACTGCTGCACCGCTACAGCGACCAGGCCGACATCGCCGTGGGCACGCCGACGGCCGGACGCCCGGCGAGCGGCTTCGACGACACGCTCGGCTACTTCATGAACATGGTGGTGCTGGCCGAACGCGTCGACGGCGCCGAGGAGTTCCGCGGCCTGGTCCGCCGCGTCCACCGCACCGTGCTGGACGCACTGGAACACAGCGCGTATCCGCTGATCACCCTGGCCGACGACCTCCGCCGCGCGGACCCCGAGGCCGGCGCCCCCTTCAACGTCGCCTTCTACTTCCAGAACTGGACCCGCACCCCCCGCCGCGACGCGCCCGGCGACACCGCGGTGCTCGGCCCGGTCGAAGGAGTGCACCAGGAGGGCGAGTTCGACCTGACCCTGGAGGTCGTCGAGCAGGAAGAGGGCTGCCGCTACACGCTCAAGTACGACCCCGGCCTCTTCGACGAGGACACCGTGGCCCGCCTCGGCGCCCACTTCACCACCCTCCTCGCCGCCGCCGTGGCAGGGCCCGGCACCCCGGTGGCCGACCTGGAGCTGCTCACCGAGGACGAGCGGGCCCGGCTCACCCCGCCCGCCCCTGCCGACTACCCGGCCGACACTCTGGTCTGGGAACTGGTACGGCGGCAGGCGGACGCCCGGCCCGACACGGTCGCGGTCCGCCACGCCGGCACCGAACTGACGTACCGTGCACTCGTCGAGCGCGTGGACGCCCTCGCCGCCCGGCTCACCGCCGCCGGAGCGGGCCGTGACCGGACCGTCGGGGTGCTGCTCCCGCGCGATCAGGACCTGCCGGTGGCGCTCCTCGCCGTCCAGGCCTCCGGCGCGGCCTACGTACCGCTCGACCCCGCCTACCCGCAGGACCGGCTCGCCTACATGGCCGAGGACGCCGGGCTGCATCTGCTGCTCACCCACTCCACCTGCGGCGCCGGCATCGCGGGTGTGCCCCGGCTGGTCGTCGACACCTCCGAGCAGCCGCCGGCTCTGCCCTCGCCCGGGCCGGCCGGGCCGTCCGACGCCGCGTACGTCATCTACACCTCCGGCTCCACCGGCCGTCCCAAGGGCGTCCGGGTGCCGCACCGCGCGCTGACCAACTTCCTGTGGTCGATGGCCCGCGAGCCCGGCTTCGGACCCGGCGACACCCTGCTGGCCCTCACTACCGTCTGCTTCGACATCTCCGGCCTGGAGCTGTACCTGCCGCTGGTCACCGGCGGCACGGTGGAGGTGCTCGCCGCCGAGGACGCCCGCGACGGGCTGCGGCTGCGCGAAGCCCTCGAACGGGCCCGCCCCACCGTCATGCAGGCCACCCCGGCCACCTGGAGCATGCTGCTGGCCGCCGGCTGGCAGGGCGACCCCGAGCTGAAGGCGCTGTGCGGCGGCGAGGCGCTGACCGCCGAGCTTGCCGAGGCGCTCCTCGCGGGCAACGGGCAGGTGTGGAACCTCTACGGCCCCACCGAGACCACCATCTGGTCGGCGGCGAGCCGCCTCACCCCGGGCGGCCGGGTCACCCTGGGCGCCCCGATCGCCAACACCGCGCTCCACGTCCTCGACAGCGCGCGCAGGCCCGTCCCCACCGCCGTCGCCGGGGAGCTCTACATCGGTGGCGACGGCGTGGCCGACGGCTACCTCGGCCGCCCCGAACTGACCGCCGAGCGCTTCCTGCCCGACCCGTTCGCGGCGCGCGCCGAAGCCCGCATGTACCGCACGGGCGACCTCGTACGACGGCTCGCCGACGGAACGATCGAATACCTCGGCCGGCTCGACTCCCAGGTCAAGGTGCGCGGCCACCGGGTCGAGCTGGAGGAGATCGAGGCAACCCTGCGCCGGCTCGACGGAGTCCGCGAGGCGGTCGTCGTGGCCCGTGGACAGGCAGCGGGCTCACACACCCTGCTCGCCTGCTACGTCCTGGAGGACGGCGCGGCAGAGCCGAACCGCGAGCGGCTGGCTGCCTGGCTGCCGGACCACATGGTGCCCGACGCCCTGGTCCGGGTGACGGGCTTCCCGCGCACCCTGAACGGAAAGACCGACCGCACCGCGCTGGCGTCGCTGGCGCCGGCCGACCTGCGCGCCCGCTTCGGCGCCGGGTCCCCGCCCGCGGCCGGCACCAACGCCCCGGCAGGAGCCACCGGCGGCCGCACGGCGGCCTTCGTCGCCGAGCTGGCCCGGATGGTCGCCGCCCTGGTGGACATGCGCCCCGAGGACATCGGCACGCACACACCGCTCGGCGAGACCGGCATGAACTCCGTGAGCTTCACCGCGCTCAGCGCAGAGCTGCGCAAGGCGTACGGCATCACCGAGTACCCGACCCTCTTCTACCGCCGCGGCACGCTGCACGCGCTCGCCGAGCACCTGTGGGAGCATCACGCGCCCGCATTGACGGCCCACTTCGGGGCAGCTCCGCAGACACCCGCCACCGAACACGCCGCTCCGGCCGGGTCCGACGTCTCGGCGGTCCCTGCCGGGTCCGGGACTTCCGGGACCCCTGCCGCATCCGAGCCCCCGGTGGACCCCGCCGGCCGTGAGGTCGCCGTCATCGGTATGGCCGGGCGCCTGCCCGGCTCCATGGACCTCGGGGAGTTCTGGGACCACCTCGCCGCCGGCGACGACCTGGTGGGCGAGATCCCCGCCGACCGCTGGGACTGGCGCGACCACCCGCGCTCCCGCTCCCGCTGGGGCGGCTTCGCCCCGGACGTGGACCGTTTCGACGCCGCGTTCTTCGGCATCTCACCTCGAGAGGCCGAACTGATGGACCCGCAGCAGCGGTTGCTGCTCGAGACCGTCTGGCAGGCCGTCGAGGACGCCGGCTACCGCCCCTCGGATCTGGCAGGGAAGCGGGTCGGCGTGTTCATCGCCGTCACCAACTCCGACTACCACGAGGTGCAGCGGGCCGCAGGACGCGCCGCCGAGGGCCACACCCTCACCGGCGCCGCCCTGTCGATCGTCCCGAACCGGGTGTCGTACATGCTCGACCTGCGCGGTCCCAGCATCGCCGTCGACACCGCCTGCTCCGGCTCCCTCACCGCCGTCCACCAGGCCTGCGCCGCCCTGCGCGACGGCACCTGCGACCTGGCCATCGCGGGCGGCGTCAGCCTCATCCTGGACCCGGGTGTCTACGAGGCGCTCAGCCAGGGCGAGATGCTCAGCCCCGACGGCCGCTGCAAGGCATTCGACAGCCGGGCCGACGGCTACGTCCGCGGCGAGGGCGCGGGCGTCGTCCTGCTCAAGCCGCACCAGCGGGCCGAGCGCGACGGCGACGCCGTACACGCCGTGATCAAGGCTGCCGCGCTCAACCACGGTGGCCGGACCACCTCGCTCACCGCGCCCAACCCCGAGGCCCAGGCCGACCTGCTGGTCGAGGCCTACCAGGCCGCCGGCGTCCACCCGGACACCGTGGGCTACATCGAGGCGCACGGCACCGGCACCGCCCTGGGCGACCCGATCGAGACCACAGGCCTGAGCACCGCCTTCCGGCGACTGCGGGTGGGGAAGGGCGCGCCAGGCGGATCCGCAGCGTGTGCCATCGGCTCGGTCAAGACGAACATCGGCCACCTGGAGGCCGCCGCCGGTATCGCCGGACTCTTCAAGACGGTCCTGTCGATGCGGCACGGCACCATCCCGGCCAGCCTGCACTTCCGAGAGCAGAACCCCTACCTGGAACTCGACGGCGGCCCCTTCGAGGTCGCCGCCACCGCCCGGCCCTGGCCGCGTCCCCGGGACGCGCACGGAGCCGAGCTGCCCCGCCGTGGCGGCGTCAGCTCGTTCGGCTTCGGCGGGGCGGGCGCGCACATCGTGTTGGAGGAACCCCCCATGCCGGACACCCGTGACGAGCCCGCGACCCAGCAGGTCTTCGTGCTCTCGGCCCGCGACGATGACGCGCTCCGGCGCTCGGCCGCCCGGCTCGCCGACCACCTCGGGCGCCAGGACGTCCCGGCCGGGGATCTCGCCTTCACCCTGCAGACGGGCCGGGAGCCGATGCCGCACCGGCTCGCCGTCGTCGCCGACGGCACCACGGCGCTGCGCGCCGAGCTCACCGCGCACCTGGCCGGGCGCCCATCCGCCGTACGCACCGCCCAGGTGACGGCATCACGGACGGGCGACACCGTCTCCCCGGACGGCCGCGACCTCGACGCCCTGGCCACCGCCTGGCTCGACGGCGCCGATGTCGACTGGCGGACCCTGCACGAGGGCGCCTCCCGGCGCCGCGTCCACCTGCCCGCCTACCCGTTCGCCGGCCCCCGGCACTGGGTCACCCCCGGCGAACGCCCCGCAGAGCCCGGCCCCCGTCTGCACCCGACCCTCCTGGACGCCAACGTCTCCACCTTCGGCGAGCAGCGGTTCGCCAAGACGCTGACGGGACAGGAGTTCTTCCTGCGCGACCACGTCGTCGGCGGCGACCTGGTGCTGCCCGGCGTGGCCTACCTGGAGATGGGCCGCCTGTCGGGCGAACTCGCCGCCGGGGGAGTCCCGGTGCGTGGCATCGACGACCTGGTGTGGGCGGCGCCGGTCCGTCTCGCCCCCGGCCGCACCGTGCACCAGCTGCTGGTCCGAGTCACCGGCGACCCCTCCCGCGCCTCCTTCGAGGTGCGCGGCGCCGACGAGGACGCGCCGGTGCACGCCAGCGGCACTCTGCGGTTCGACGACCCCGGTTCCCGGCCCGCCCCCATCGCCCCGGCGGACGTACGCGCCCGCTGCACCCGCGTCCAGGCCGGGGCCGACTGCTACGACGGTTTCGTCCGGCTCGGGTTCGCCTACGGACCCGCCTTCCAGGTGATCGAGGAGATCGCCGAGGGCCCCGGGGAGGCGCTGGCGACGCTGCGCCTGCCGGAGCCGCAGCGCGCGGACGCCGGTGCGTACGTCTTCCACCCCTCGCTGCTGGACGCCGCCCTGCAGACCGCGGGCCGGCTCGTCCCCGGTGCCGGGGACCCGGCGGGCCCGGCACCCTACCTGCCGTTCTCCCTGGGCTCGATCCGGCTGTACGCCCCTCTGCCCGAGCGGGGTTACTCGTACGCCACCCCGGCCCGGCGCCCCGCCCCGGCGGGCTCCCTCGCCTTCGACGTCGCCCTGCTCGACGAGAACGGGCAGGTGGCCGCCACGCTGGAGTCCTTCACACTGAGGGCGCTGCGCCCGACGGACGCCGCACGAGCAACGGACACCGCACCCGCGCCCGGGCTGCAGGCCGTGCCCGCCGTCGACGTCGCCCACGCCTTCGAGCCCGGCTGGGAGACCGTGCCCGCTCCGCAGGGCCAACTCCCCTCCGCCGCAAGGGTCCTGCTGCTCGACCCCGCCTCCGCCGACGCCACCGACGTGGCCACCGCCCTCACGGCGACGGGCGCCGATGTGCGCCGTATCCCGCTCGGGAGCGGCTTCGACGCCGAGGCCGCCGTGCGTGCCACCGGAGCCGGACCCGTCCACGTCGTCCACCTGGCCGGACGCGAGGACACCGCCCGAGACTCCGTGGAGCACGGCTTCCACGCGGCGATGGCCTTCCTGCGGGCCTGGCAGCGCGAACGCCGCGACGCGCTGCGCTACCTGTACGTCCACTCCGAGCCGGCCCCGTCGCCCGCCCAGCCGGCGATGGCCGCCTTCGCCCGCACCGTCCGCCTGGAGCAACCGTCGGTCGCCCTCGGCGTCCTGGCCCTCGCCCCGGGCTGCCCGCCCGCCGAGGCCGTCGTCGCCGAACTCGGCACGGACGGCGGTCCCGAGGTGCGCGCGGACGCGCAGGGCCGGGCCCGCCGCGCCTGGCGGCAGGTGAGCCTCCCGGCCGCGCCGGGCGCCGCGTTCACCGGTGCCGGCGCGCACATCGTCACCGGCGGCACCGGCGCCCTGGGCCTGCTCGTCGCCGAACACATCGCCGCCGCGCGGCGGGCCGCCGGAGTCACCGGCGGCGGCATCGTGCTCGCCGCGCGCACCGCTCCCGGACCCGAGACCCGGGTCCGTGCCGACGCCCTCGGCGCCCGGGTGGTGCTCGCCGACGTCACCGACCCGGCCGCCGTACGCGACCTGGTCGCCGAGGCCCGCCGGACGCACGGCTCGGTCAGCGGCGTCGTGCACGCGGCCGGCGTCCTCAGGGACGGGCTCGTACGCACCAAGGAGCGTGCGGACGCCGACGCGGTCCTCGCCGCCAAGGTGCACGGCACCGTGCTGCTCGACGAGGCGACGGCGGACGACCCGCTGGACTACTTCGTCGCCCTCTCCTCGGCGGCCGCGGCCTTCGGCAACGCCGGCCAGAGCGACTACGCCTTCGCGAACGCCTTCCTCGACCACTTCGCCGAGGAGCGCGAGCGGCGCCGTCGGGAAGGCGCCCGGAACGGCCGCACCCTCGCGGCCGCCTGGCCGGTCTGGGCCGACGGCGGGATGCGCGTCGACGCCGACGCCGAGGCCTACATGGAGCGTGCGCTCGGCATGCGCGCGCTGCGTACCGCCCCCGCCCTGCAGGCCCTGGACCGCGCCCTCGCCCACACCGCGCCGCGCCTGCTCCTGGCCGCCGGCGACCCCGACCGCATCCTCCAGGCCCTCGCAGGCGCCGAGCCGCCCAGGGACGAGACCGTCACCGCCGCGCCCGGAGCGCACGAGCGCGCCGAGGAACTGGTCCTGCGGTTGCTCGCCGAGGAACTGAAGCTGCCCGAGGCGGAGATCGCCGTCGCCGAACCCTTCGACCGGTACGGCGTCGACTCGCTCATCACCATGAGCCTCATCCGCCGCCTGGAGGAACACGTCGGCCCGCTGTCGAAGACCCTGCTCTTCGAGTACGTGACCGTACGCGACCTCGCCGGCCACCTGGCCGGGGCCCACCCCGGCGCGTTCCCGGCCGCCGGCCAGGACACCACAGTCCCCGCGGCGACCGTGCTTCCGGTGAAGCAGGCCGAGCCGGTCGCACCCGCCCCGCAGGACGCCGCGATCGCCATCATCGGCGTCGCGGGACGCTACCCGCAGGCCGACGACGTCACCGACTTCTGGCGCAACCTGCGCGCCGGCCGGGACAGCGTCGAGGAGATCCCCCGCGACCGCTGGGACCACGGCCTGTTCTATTCGCCGGACAAGTCCGCCACCGGCAAGACCTACGGAAAGTGGGGCGGCTTCGTTCCCGGCGCCGACCGCTTCGACCCGCTGTTCTTCCGGATGTCGCAGATCGAGGCGGAGCACACCGACCCGCAGGAGCGCGTGTTCCTGGAGACCGTCTGGCATGTGCTGGAGGACGCCGGATACACCCGCGAGCAATTGCGTGGCGCCCGCACCGGAGTATTCGTCGGCATGATGTACGGCCACTACCAGTTGTACGGCGTCCAGGAGGCGCTGCGCGGCGAGGGCTTCGCGACCTCCTCGTCGTACGCCTCGGTGGCCAACCGGGTGTCGTACTTCTTCGACTTCACCGGCCCCAGCGTCGGTCTGGACACCATGTGCTCCTCGTCGCTGGTCAGCATCCACCAGGCCTGCCTCGCCATCCGCAACGGCGACTGCGACGTCGCCGTGGCCGGCGGAGTCAACATCTCCAGCCACCCGGTGAAGTTCCTCCAGCTCGCCCAGCGCGGCTTCCTCGCCGAGGACGGGCGCTGCCGCAGCTTCGGCGAGGGCGGCACCGGGTACGTGCCCGCCGAGGGCTCGGGCGCCGTCCTGCTCAAGCGCTTGGACGCCGCCCTCGCCGACGGCGACCGGATCCTCGCCGTGGTGAAGGCGTCCGCCGTCAACCACGGTGGTGCGGGCGCCGGTTACAGCGTCCCCAACCCCAAGGCCCAGGGCGACCTCGTGCGTACGGCGCTGGAGCGGGCCGGGCTCGCACCCGCCGACCTCGACTACCTGGAGGCGCACGGCACCGGCACCGCGCTCGGCGACCCGGTGGAGGTCACCGGCATGCTGCGGGCCTTCGGCGAGCAGCCGCCCGAGCGGCTGCCCATCGGCTCGGTCAAGTCCAACATCGGGCATGCCGAATCGGCCGCCGGCATCGCCGCGATCACCAAGGTGCTGCTCCAGATGCGGCACGGCGAACTGGTGCCGTCCCTGCACGCGGACCGCCTCAATCCGAACATCGACTTCACGGCGACCCCGTTCGAGGTCCAGCGTGAGCGGGCGCCCTGGCCCCGCCGCGTCCTGGCGGACGGCACGGTACGGCCGAGGACGGCGGGCGTGAGCTCCTTCGGCGCGGGCGGCACGAACGCCCACATCATCCTGCAGGAGTACGTCGGCGACGGTGCCGGTGCCGGGGCCGCCCCCACCGGTCCCCAGCTGGCGGTGCTCTCCGCGCGGGACGCCGGACGGCTGGCCGCGCAGGCCCGGCGGCTCGCCGGCCACCTGCGTGCCGAGGAGGCCGCCGCGAGCCCCGCGCAGGTCGCCCGGACCTTGCAGACGGGCCGGGAAGCGATGGCCCACCGGCTGGCCGTGCTCTTCCACGACCTGCCCGAACTCTGCGCGCGGCTCGACGAGTTCGCCGCCGGCGGCACCCCGGCCGACAGTTGGACCGGCGTGGTCGACCCGCGCCGTCCCGCCGCGGGCGAGCGGCTTCCCGCCGACCCCGCCGCGTACGCCACCGCCTGGACCGGCGGACAGCAGGTCGACTGGTCCGCCCTGCACCCCGGGGGCAGCCGCGCCCGGGTGGCGCTGCCCGGCTACCCCTTCGACGGCGACCGGGTCTGGCTGGCGGCGGCCGACGCCGAACTGGCTGCTCTCGGCGCCGGGCGCGCTGCACCTGCCGGCGGCCGGAGTGCGGGTCGCGCCGACCAGGACGCGTCCGACGCAGGCCACAGCGCCTCCGGCGCCCGACGCGACCCCGAGGGACTGTTGCTGACTCGGCAGTGGCGCCCCGCCCCACCCGTGCCCCGTTCGGCGCCGCCCACCCTCACCGCCGTGCTCGCCGCACCCGGTACCGAGGCGCTGGCCGCCCGGCTCGCGGCGGTGCTGCCGGACGCCGAGGTGCTGACCGCCGACCGGATCAACGCCGAACTCGCCGACGCAGGCACCCGCTGGGACCGCTTCGACGCCGTCGTCGACCTGGCCGGCTGCACCGGACCCGTGATGCCGCCCACGCACGCCGCACTGCCCTCCTGGCTGCGCTGGCTGCAGCACCTGGTCGACCTCGGCCGCCGCGACCTGCGCGCCCTGCTCGTCTCGCGCGGCGCGCCCGCCCTCGGCGGAGCGGCCCGGGTGGGCCTGTACCGGATGCTGCAGAGCGAGTACCGCCACGTCCGCTCGCGCCACGTGGAAATCGACGGCGCCGCGACCGACGAGCAGCTGTGCCGCTGGGTCGCCGAGGAGCTGTCCGCCGACGGTGATCCCGCCGAGGTCGCCTACCGCGGGGGAGCGCGCCACCTGGCGACGATCGCCGAAGTCCCGCGGGCACAGCGCGCCGAGTTCAGCTTCCCGGCGGGCCATGTGCTGTGGGTGACCGGCGGCACGCGCGGTCTCGGGCTGCTCACCGCGCGCCACTTCGTCGCCCGGCACGGTGTGCGCAAGCTGGTCCTCACCGGCCGCGAGGAACTGCCGCCGCGCGCGGAGTGGGCCGCGCACATCGCCGAGGACGGCCCGCTGGGTCGCAAGCTGCGCCCGCTCGCCGAGCTGGCCGCCCAGGGCGTCGAAGTCGAGGCCATCGCCGTGCCGTTGGACGAGAAGGAGGCGCTCGCCAAGGTCCTCGCCGACGTCAGACTGCGGCTCGGCCCGGTCGGCGGCGTGATCCACAGCGCGGGCTTCACCGACTTCGAGAACCCGGCGTTCGTCCGCAAGCCGCAGACCGGCGTCGCCCGTGTCCTCGCACCGAAGGTGTTCGGCCTGGACGCCCTGCTGGAGTGCTTCCGGGACGAGCCGCTCGGCCTGTTCGTGCTGTACTCGTCGGTCGCCGCCGCCGTTCCCGCCCTCGCGGTCGGCCAGAGCGACTACGCCATGGCAAACGCATACCTGGACGCGGTGGCCGAGGCCCGCCCGTACGGCCTGCCCCTGGTCAGCGTGCAGTGGCCCAGCTGGAAGGACACAGGTATGGGGGAGGCCCGCAGCGCTGCCTACCAGGCCTCCGGCCTCGCCTCGCTCACGGACGCACAGGGGCTTGCCCTCCTCGACCGAGCTCTGGAGAGCGGCGCCCGGGTTGTGATGCCCGTACTGCCGCGCCCAGGCGCCGAGTTCAGCGCCGAGCGGCTGACCGCACGGCGCCTGGGGACCCCGCCCGCCGCACCGGCCGCCACGCCCACCGCACCCGCCGCCACGCCACGACCGGCGGCCGGCGCGGGCGCGGATGTGCGCGCGGCCGTCGAGGCGATCGCCTCCTGGCTGCTCGACCAGCTCGCGACGGAACTGCGCTTCGACCGCGCCAAGCTGGCCGGGGACGTCCCGGTCCACGACTACGGCATGGACTCGATCATGGTCTCCCAGCTCGTCCAGACCGTCGCCCAGCGCCTGGACGTATCGGTCGACCCGTCGGCCCTGCTGGAACACCCGACAGTGGACGGTTTCGCGGCGTATCTCGGCGAGGAGCACCGGACGGAACTGCTCGCGGAGTTCGGCTGCGCGGAGACCGACGGCACGGCACCTGAGGCTGAGGCACGGCCGGAGTCCGTGGCCCCGGCACCGTCGGAGTCCGTGGCCCCGGCACCGTCGGAATCCGTGGCCGCCGCACCCGTCTGGGCCTTTGACAGCCCCTCCGCCCTCCACCAGCAAGGCACCACCTCCCACACTCCTGACCCGCGAGCCGGCGCCATAGCCGTGGTCGGCCTCTCCTGCCGCTTCCCCGACGCCGACTCCGCCGACGCCTACTGGGAGCTGCTGCGGGACGGCCGTACTGCTCTGCGTCCCGTCCCGGACTCCCGCTTCGGCCGCCCCCTCGGTTACCACGCCGGCCTGCTGCCGGAGGCGCTGCGGTTCGCGCCCGACCGGTTCCTGCTGTCCGAGGCGGACGTCAAGGCGATGGACCCGCAGGCGCTTCTCCTGCTGGAGGAGGTCGACAGGGCCGTGCACCACGCCGGTTACAGCCCGGCGGATCTCAAGGGCCGCAGAGTCGGCGTGTACGTCGGCGGCCGGGCCACCCACACCCCCGACCCGGCGGCACTCGAGCGGGCCAAGAATCCGGTCGTCGTCACCGGGCAGAACTACCTCGCGGCCAACATCTCCCAGTTCTTCGACTTCCAGGGCCCGAGCCTGGTGGTGGACACCGCCTGCTCCTCCGCCCTGGTGGCGATGGACATGGCCGTACAGGCACTGCGCTCGGGTTCCGTCGAGTCGGCCGTCGTCGCCGGCGTGAGCCTGCTGGCGGACGACCGGGCGCACCAGGTGTTCGGGCAGCGCGGCCTGCTCAACCCCGGCCCGGAGTTCCACGCGTTCGACGGCCGGGCTGCCGGCCTGGTGCTCGGAGAGGGCGTCGGCGTCGTCGTCCTCAAGCCGCTGGCCCGGGCTCAGGCGGACGGCGACGGGGTGCTCGCCGTTCTGGAGGGCATTGCGATCAACAACGACGGCCGCACCGCCGGACCCGCCACGCCCAACCTGCGGGCCCAGAAGGACGTGATGGCCGAAGCGCTGTCGCTCAGTGGCCGCGCGCCGCAGGACGTCGGCTGGGTGGAGACCAACGCCTCCGGCTCGACCGTCACCGACCTGCTCGAACTGAAGGCGATCGAGGGTGTCTACGGCGCCGGGCCGGCCCGCTCCACGCGGCTCGCGCTCGGATCGGTGAAGCCGAACATCGGTCATCCGCTGGCTGCGGAGGGCATCGCCGCGTTCATCAAGGTCGTCCTGATGCTGCACCACCGGCAGCAGGTTCCGTTCCGCTCCGGACAACAGCCCCTGCCGCACTTCGACATGGACGCCTCCGCGATGTACTTCCCGCGAGAGCTCCGCCCGTGGCCCGCGGCCGCGGACAGGGCCGCGCTCAACTGCTTCGCCGACGGCGGCACCAACGCGCACCTGCTGCTGGCCCCGGCCCCGGCGGACCACCGCGCCACCCGGCCGCCGCTGCCGCAGCCCCCGTTGGAGCGCACGGTCGTCATCCGCGGCACCGCCTCCGAGGCGCCCGAAGCACCTGCCCGGCCGGCGGCGGCCGACCTGTTCTGGGAGACGTACCGATGACCGCGGCCAACGAGACGCCTTTGACGATCGAGCCGCCCACAGGGCGTCTGCCTGTGGTCTTCATGTTCTCCGGGCAGGGCTCGCAGTACTACCGCATGGGCCAGGAACTCTTCGAGTCCGACGAGGTCTTCCGCACGGCCATGCGGCGGTACGACGCCGTCGCCGCCGGGCTGCTGGGCGAGTCGGTCCTCGCCCGGATCTTCGATCCGGCCCGGCGCAAGAACGACCCCTTCCTCGACACGAGGCTCACCCACCCGGCGATCGTCATGATCGAACTCGCCCTGGCCGAGACCTTGCGCGCCGCCGGCGTCGAGCCGGACTACCTGCTCGGCTCCAGCCTCGGTGAGTACGCGGCCGCGGTCGTCTCCGGCAGTATCGACGCCGAGACGTGCCTGCGGCTGCTCGTCCGGCAGGCGGAGAGCCTGCCGGCGGGCCGGCGCGGCGGGCTGCTCGCGGTCATCACCCGCCCGGACGGCCGGGACCGGATCCCCGCGCTGCCCGGCTGCGAGGTCGCCGCCCGCAACTATCCCGGCCACATCGTGGTCGCGGGCACCGACGAGGACCTGGACCGGGCCGAGGCGGCCCTACGCGCGGCCGACGTGCTGCACCAGCGGGTGCCGGTCGAGTACGCCTACCACTCCAGCCTGATGGACGGCGTCCTCGCGGAGTGCCGGGCCGTCTTCGACGGGGTGACCTTCGCCCCACCGCGCATCCCCTGGGTGTCGTGCGTGGATGGACGGCTCGTCGAGCGGCCCGGTGCCGACCACTTCTGGCAGGTCGCCCGCCAACCCATCGAGTTCGAGCGGGCCATGGCCGCGATGCGGGCTCGCGGCGACTTCCTCTACCTCGACCTGGGTCCCTCGGGCACCCTGCACAACTTCGTCCGCGGCAACCTCCCGGCGGGTGACCGCTCCGGTTCGCTGCCGCTGCTCAGCCCGTTCAGCCACGACCCAGGGGTCTTGGAACAGGCACGGACGCTCGCGGCACCGGCCTCGTCCAACCCCACCACTCCGATCACGCATCCCCATCCGACTGCGGTGACAGCGAAGACGGCAAGGAAGGCACACGGCATGAAGGTCTACGGTTTCCCAGGTCAGGGGTCTCAGCAGCGAGGGATGGGCAAGGAGCTGTTCGCCAGGCACCCGCGGGAGACCGCGATCGCCGACCGCGTGCTCGGCTACTCGATCGAGGAACTGTGCGTCCACGACCCGGAGCGCCGCCTGGGCCGTACCGAGTACACACAGCCGGCGCTCTACGTCGTCAGCGTCCTGACCTACCTCGACCGGCTCGCCGAGGACCCCGAGCCGGCCGACTACCTGATCGGCCACAGCCTCGGCGAGTACGCCGCCCTGTTCGCCGCCGGAGTCTTCGACTTCGAGACCGGGCTGCGCCTGGTGCAGCGGCGCGGCGCCCTGATGGCGGAGGCCGGCGGTGGCGCGATGGCCGCGGTGGTCGGCTCCGACGAGGCGACCGTGCTGCGCGTGCTCGCCGACTCCGGCATCGACGAGCTCGACCTGGCCAACCACAACGCCCCCGACCAGTTCGTGCTGTCCGGTCCGGACGAGCGCATCGACGCCGCCCGCGCCGCCTTCGAGTCGGCCGGTGTCCGCGCTGTCCGGCTCAACGTCAGCGCACCCTTCCACTCCCGCTACATGCGCGACACCGCCACGGAGTTCGCCCGCTTCCTGGACGGCTTCCCCCTGCGCGACCCGGCCGTCCCGGTCCTGGCCAACGTGGACGCGCAGCCGTACGCCCGCGGCGCCGTCAAGGCGACCCTGACCGCACAGATCGCCTCCCCGGTCCGCTGGACCGACACGGTGCGCCGGCTGATGGGCCACGGCGATTTCGAGTTCGTGGAGCTGGGCCCGGGCCGGGTCCTGACCAATCTGGTCACCAAGATCAGGAAGAACGCGGAGCCGCTGCCCGCGCCGAGCGCCCCGGAACTCGATGCGCAACCGCCCGCGCCAGGCGCCCAGGAACTCGACGAGCTGCTGTCTTCCGGCCAGTTGCCGCCCCCGGCACGACCCACGGCCTTCGCCGCCCCGACGGCTGACACCCTCGGAGCCGCCACCTTCCGCGAGCGGTACGGTCTGCGGCGCGCGTACTTGCTGGGCGCCCTGTACGGCGGCATCTCGGGCCGCGAGATGCTGGGCGCGGCGGCCAAGGCCGGGCTGCTGGGCTTCCTGGGGACGGGCGGCCTGCCCCTCGACGAGGTGGACGGCCTGCTGCGCGAACTGGCGGGGGAACTCGGCCTGGGCGGCTCCTTCGGCGTCAACCTGCTGTACCGACACGGCGCCCCCGAGGAGGAGTCCGCCCTGGTGGACCTGCTCCTGCGGCACGGCGTCGACCTCGCCGAGGCCTCCGGCTTCCCGCTGATCACCCCCGCGCTGGTCCGGTTCCGCCTCAAGGGCGGCCGGATTGTCGCCAAGGTGTCCCGCACGGACGTGGCCGCAGAGTTCCTGGCCCCGCCGCCGGAGCGGCTGGTCGCCCGGCTGCTGGAGACGGGCGAGGTCACCGCGGACGAGGCTCGCGCGGCGGCCGGCCGGCCGATGGCGGACGATCTGTGCGTGGAGGCCGACGGCGGCTGGCTGAGCAGCACGGCCGACCTGCTCACCCTGCTCCCCGCCGTGCTGCGGCTGCGCGACACGACCGCGACGGGCGGCCACCGGGTCCACGTCGGGTGCGCGGGCGGCATCGGCACGCCCGAGGCCGCCGGGGCCGCGTTCCTGCTCGGCGCCGACTTCGTCCTGACCGGCTCGGTCAACCAGTGCTCCGTGGAGGCGGCCACGAGTGCGGAGGTGAAGGACATCCTTCAGGAGGCCCGCGAGTACGACGTGGACACGGCTCCGTGGGGCGAGCTGTTCGACCTCGGCGTCCAGGCCCGCTACCTCAAGCGGGGGTTGTTCTTCCCGGCCAGGGCGTCCCGGCTGCACGAGCTGTGGCGCCGGCACGGCTCGCTCGCCGAGCTGGACGACGAGACCAGGAGCCAGGTTCTCGACCGGTACCTGGGCGGCGAGGCCCCCGCGCCCGTAGTTGCAGGCAGCACCCCCGAGCAGCAGTTGGCGGCTGTGTTCCGCGGCTACTTCACCCGCGGCTTCCGTCTCGCCGTGAGCGGTGACCAGCGCTCCCGGGTGGACTACCTGGTGCACTGCGGCCCCGCCATGGGCGCCTTCAACCAGGTCGTCGCGGACACGGAACTCCACCCATGGCGAGCCCGCACGGTGGAGGCGATCGCCGACACCCTGATGGATGGCGCCGCCGGTCACCTCTCCGCACGCCTGGGCAGCTTCGGCTGAGTAGGTCGCGGCAGACCGGAACTTGTCACCTCGTGGTGGGCAACGGAAGGGCATCCGTGTACGCGTTCACCGGCCGGTCGACCTTCGTGACGGTGCGGGCGTCGAGGGCGACCGGTGCGGAGGCCGTGCCCAGGGTTCCGCCGCTGTGCCAGGTTCCCGTGACGGACACCCAGGTGTCGGCGGGCAGGGCCCGGGCTCCGTGGATCCGTACCTTGACGGACTGGGCGTCCGCCGCGCAGCAGCTGAGTATCAGCCGTGTCAGGTACCAGCCGTCGCCCTTGGAGCCGGGCGTGACGAACCCGGTCAGCAGGACGCTGCGGTCCTTGATGCCCTGCTCGCGGTCCTGCCGCACACGGCTGGTGAACTCGGTGAGGGTCAGGGGGACCGGCGACGTCGCGGGCAGCGGATCGAAGTGGTCCCGCTCCTTCACCGCCCGGGAGGGTTCGCGGGCGGCGGTGTACGCGCCGAGGGCCGGAGGGGCGTAGAAGAGCAGGCTCAGGGCGGGGAGGAGCAGCAACCAGGCAACGCGGGGCACGGAGGTGTGGCTGTGCCCGTGCCCGTCACCGTCGTGGTCCTCATCGGCTTCGCCGACCTCGTCGCCCCTGCCGCGCCTCCAGTACGACACCGTCTCCGCCGTCGCCAGCAGGAGCAGGATGGCCCCCGAGGCGATCAGGAACGGACGCATCCCCTCCTTGACGTACCTGAGGTACAGGTCGGTGAAGAGCGAGGCGTGCAGCACGCCGAGGCCGCTCAGGAAGAGCAGGGACACCTGGAAGAGTGGTCTCACAGCAGCACTTCTCCGATCAGCACGCTGCACAGGATCGCCACGACCGTCGTGGCGGCGGAGAAACGGACCGCGAAGGCCCGGCCAAACGTGCCCGACTGAAGGGCGATCAGCTTCAGGTCGACCATCGGCCCGACCACCATGAACACCAGGCGCGCGAGAGGCGAGAAGCCGGTGAGCGAGGCCGCCACGAACGCGTCGGCCTCGGAGCACACCGAGAGCAGGATGGCGAGCCCGGCCAGGAAGACCACGGACAGCCAGACGGAACCGGAGAACGCCTCGAGCACCGAGCGCGGCACCGCCACGTTGAAGGTGGCCGCCGCCATGGCCCCGAGGACCAGGAAACCGCCCGCGTGCAGGAAGTCGTGCTGGAAACCGCGCCGGAACTCCGTCCAGCGGCTGTGCCCCGGCCGGTGCCCGGAGTGCCGTACGGCGGGCCGCAGCCATTCCTCGCGGCCGAACCGGAGCCACAGCCAGCCCATCACGGTGGCGGTGGCGAGCGAGGCGAGCAGCCGGGCCAGCACCATGGCGGGGTTGCCGGGGAAGGCGATGGCCGTGGCGGTCAGTACCACCGGGTTGACGGCGGGGGCCGACAGCAGGAACGCGAAGGCGGCGGCCGGGGTGACGCCCCGGCCGATCAGACTGTTCGCCACCGGTACCGACGCACACTCGCAGCCGGGCAGGACGACTCCGGCGGCGCCGGCGACCGGGACGGCGAGCGCGGGCCGCTTCGGCAGTACCCGGCTGAACACCCGCGCCGGCACGAACGCGCTGATGGCGCCGGACAGGGCCGTGCCCAGCAACAGGAACGGCAACGCCTGCACGGTGACGGCGAGACACACCGTCCGCCATGCCTGTACCGCCGGTGCCTCCAGCCACCCGCCGCTCAGGAAGAGCACCACGTCGAGCAGGATGACTGCCCCGACGAGCAGGAGCATTCCGGACCGGAGCCGCTCCCGTATCGGACTCTCGTCGTCCGCCTCGGTGAGCTTCTCCGACTCTGTCTCCTCGGCCCGTTGTTCTGTTCTCTGCACGCCCGCCCCGGGTGTCTGGTGTCGAATGCCGGGTCGAACATAGCGGGCGAACCCGGCGACACCGATCCCCCTCAGGATGAGCCGGCTGGTGGCTCGCCCTTCTTGTCGGCGACGCCGATGTCCAGGAGGGCGATCTTGGTCGTTCCGAGGTAGACGAGGCTGGAGGAGTCGAAGACCCAGGTGGAACCCGGGGCGCCCTCGAATGTGAGGCCGACACCCTCCCGGCCCGCGGCGTCCCTGACGTGGTCCACCACCCGCGCGCCCGGGAGCTTGGCCACGGCACGGTAGAGCGCGGCGCTCAGATCGGGCAGCAGGGTGGCGTTGTCGATGATCCCTCTGATGTTCGCAAGTGTGATCTCCAGGCGGCGGTTCGGTGGCATCCGGGTATCGCCGTAGAGCTTGTTCAGCAGCGCGTCGGGATCGGTGGGCAGGGCTTGAAGTTGCCGGAAGGTCAGGTAGCCGGTGCCGTACATGGCCATGGTCATCTCCTTGGAGGGGTCGGCCACCGCGACGCCCTTCCTCAGCCCCGACCGCTTGCCGTCCACCGAATCCCACTGCTCGCTCCGGACGGCCCCCTTGTACTGCTCCGACCGGGAGGTCCCCTTGCGCTTCGCGAGCTCCGCGGGATCGTTGAACTCGACGCCCAACTCGGCCGCCGAACCCTGGGACTTGGTGTAGATGTACTGGTCGTCGCCGACCGTTGCCGCTGGGCGGTTGGCCGCCGCCAGAGCGATTTGGTCCAGCAGCTGCGTGGCACTTCCGTGGAAGCCCGCGGTGGTACCGGCGGCGGGGGTACCGGACTTGTCGTCGTCTGCGCTGTCGACCGCTGTCACGCCCAGGCCCACGGCGACGGCCAGTGCCAGCGGTGCCGCGACGAGTGTCAGGCGCCGCCTGAGGCTTCGGTGCGCGGAGGCCGCAGGGGACGTGTCCGTCGCACTCGTCTGCTCGTGGGCGGCCTGCTCGGTGATGTGCTCCATCAAGGATTCCCTCAGAACGCGGTGGCGGTCCTGCGCGAGTGCCGGGCGGCCCGGCGCGGGCAGCATCTCGGCCAGGTCCCGGTGGTCGGCCGGCTGATCACGTCGTCGCGGGTCGGTGTTCATCGCTTCTCCTGCGTGGACCGAGCCGCCTGGTGGCGGCCACCCGGTATCTGTCCGTCCGCGGCCGGGCGTTGCCTTCCGCGCTGCCCGGTACCGCCCTGTGTGCCGCCTGCCCCGCCGTCGAGTTCGAGCTCGGTGAGTTTGCGCAGGCGTTTCCTCGCGCGCGAGAGCCGGGCCCGTACGGTGCCGATGGCGACACCGAGGGCCTCGGCCACCGTGGCGGCGTCGAGGCCCTCCCACACGCACAGCGTGAACACCTCGCGCTCCCCACGGCGCATGGTGCTCAACGCCTTCCGCGCGGCTGCCAGTTCCTCCCCGTCGAGCAACCGCTGTGCCACCGCGTCGGCGACGTCCGGCACGGGGTCGGGGGGCGGGACCCTCATGAGCGCCGCCTGGTGCCTTCGCGCCGCCCGCACCATGTTGCGCGTGACGTTCGTCGCTATCCCCAGCAGCCACGGGCGCAGGCTTCCCTCACCCGGAAGCACCCGCTCGCGCAGCCGCCATGCCTCCAGAAAGGTCAGCGACACGGCGTCATCGGCCATGACCCAGTTGCCGGTCATCCGGGCGGCGTGCCGGTAGACCACCGAAGCGTGCTCGTCGAAGAGTTGTCTGAACGCATCCGGATCCCCGGCCCGCACGCGGGCACGCAGTGAAGTCTCCACACCCCTGCCTGTCCGCCGCACCGACCACGTTGCGGTGATCCGGGTCACAGCATGGCCGAACCGGCCTCGCCACCGCCCCCAGTATCGAGCAGGTCAGGCGGCGCGGCAGAGCACCGCGGGGGCGGCCGGGGTCGCGGCGCGAGCCACGCTCGTGTGCACCGGGTGGGCGGTGCTGACGGTGGCTGCGGCCTGCGAAGGGTGCCGCGCGAAGACGACGAGACGCAGCACCGCGAACCGTGTGGCACCGGCGAGTGCGGAGGCGGTCAGGTAGACGACCTGCTCGAGCACCGTACCGGGAGCCGCCACCAACTGGTGCAGGACAAGCATCGCCACGCAGGTCACCGCGTACGCGGCCGCCGCGGACCCGGCCGACTGCGCATGCTGACGCCGGGTCGCGCGCCCGCCCGCGCCGAAGGTGAAGCGGGCGTGCAGTTCGGTGGCGAGGAGCGTGGAGACGAACGTGACCAGAGCGTTGGCGAAGGCCCAGGGAAGCAGGCCGGCGAGCGCCACCACGGCGAAGCTGGACGCGAGCCCCACCCCGCTGCCGCAGAACACGAAGCGGGCGAAGGCGGTGAAGGCGCCGGGCGCCGCTTGCTGCCGGCCCTGTGGTGCTGTCTCCATGATCCGACCCCCTTTGAGCTCACGTCGCGAAACGCGCACCCCTCGGCTGCAAGGCCGATCGGTGCCCCCTGTGGCGCCATGATGGCACATTGATGGCGCCATGTGGAGTCAATTGCGGTGCCGACGATGGCGCCGGTGGGGCCGTGCGTGCGCGATTCCTCTGGCTGGGGTGCGAGAGCCTGGCCTTCTCGGTGGGCGACGTGTCGCCGATTCGGTGCCTGACTTGGCCCCAGCGGTGGTGCCGGGGAGTGGGACGGCCTGTGGTGCCGCCTTGCCCCAATCTGATGTCGGCGTGTTTGTGCAGGTCGAGGGCGCCGGATCGGCTCGGTCCGCATTGGCTTCACTGCTGGACTTGCGCGTGGCGCCATAGTGGTGCCATCGTGGCGGCATGGACCTCACTCCGTATGTCGACACCCTCCGCCGCGAACTCGCGGTGGCCGCCGAAGCCGGCGGCGACGAAGCCCGGGAACTGGCCGCGAGGCTCACCGCTCCGCTGGAGTCGGCGACCCGGCTGACCATGCTCAACGTGCTCTCCGCCGCCATGGACGAGATCACCCGCGAACTCGCCCCCGGCTCGGTCGACGTACGATTGCGCGGGCTCGACCCCGACTTCGTGGTGACGCCACCGCCCACCTACGGCGATGCCCCCGCGGAACCGGCAGTGCCCGTCGAACCGTTCAAGGCGGCGGCCCCGGCATCGACCGACGTGGACGAGGGGGGCACCGCTCGCGTGAACCTGCGGTTGCCGGCCCATCTCAAGGCCCGCGCCGAGGAGGCCGCCGGCCGCGAGGGGCTCTCGGTCAACGCGTGGCTGGTGCGCGCCGTGTCGGCCGCGGTCGACGGCGGAACCCGGCCGCGTACGCCGGAGAAGACCAAGACGGTCGGGCAGAGCTTCACGGGCTGGGTGCGCTGACCGCGGCCCGCCCGCACCGCTTCGCTCGTACTGCCCCACCCGCACCGCCCAGCCCGAACCACTTCACCCACACCACGTCCACCAGCAGGGACGGCTCAAGGACTCATGAGGACGGGACAGTCATGCCTTCTTTCGACACCCCCGAAGCGATCTCGGTCACCGCGCGTGTGGAGGCCGGTTCCATCCAGTTCGTCGCAAGCGACCGCCTCGACACCGTCGTGGAGGTGCAGCCCCGCGACCCGAAGAGGGAGCCGGACGTGCGGACGGCGGACAACACCGAGATCACGTGCGTGAGCGGCGTACTGACTCTCAGGACGCCCAAGGCCAATCTGTTCGGCCTCGGTCGCACCGGCGTGGTCGACGTGACCGTCGAACTGCCCACCGGTTCGCACGTCGACATGACCGGTGCCTGGGCCCAGGTGCTCGGCGTGGGCCGGCTCGGCGAGGTCCGTGTGAAGACCTCGGTCGGCGACGTCCGCCTCGACGCGACCGGCCCGGTGAAGCTGACCGCGTCGCACGGTTCGATCACCGTGGACCGGGTCGAGGGCATGGCCGAGATCACCAGCAGCACCGGCAACATCCGCGTCGGCACCGTCGATGGCCCTGCCGTCCTGAAGAACTCGCACGGCACCACGACCGTCGGCGCCGTGACCGGCGAGCTGCGGCTGAGCGGCGCCCACGGCGGCATCGACGTCGCGCGCGCCGAGGCGTCGGTCACCGGCACCGCGACCCACGGCTACCTGCGCGTCGCCGAAGTCGCACGCGGCGAAGTCCAGTTGGAAACCTCCAACGGCGTCATCGAGATCGGAATCCGCGAGGGCACCGCCGCCTGGCTCGACGTCAGTTCCAACCGCGGGCAGGTGCGCAACGCGCTGACCGAGTCCGAGGCGCCGGAGCAGACCGGCGACACCGTCAAGGTCCACGCGCGGACCAACTGGGGCAACATCGACATCCGTCGAGCGAAGGTCTGAGCTCCGCGACCCAACCGGCCCCGCCTGACACCCACTTCAGCCGTACATCGGCCTTCGCGCAAGCCATCACATCAGCCTTCAAACGGAGGGCCCCATGCCTTCATCTGTCATGCCCACGTCGAGTGGCGTGGACGGTCACCCGTCGCCCGCCGCCGTCTCGACCGTCGGTCTGCGCAAGTCCTACGGCGACAAGCTCGTCCTCGACGGCATCGATCTGCGGATCCCGGTCGGGTCCGTGTTCGCGTTGCTCGGTCCGAACGGTGCCGGCAAGACCACCGCCGTGAAGGTCCTGTCCACCCTCATCACCGCCGACGGCGGCCAGGCCCGGGTCGCCGGCCACGACCTCGCCGCCGACCCGCAGGCCGTACGCGCCGCGATCGGCGTCACCGGGCAGTTCTCCGCCGTCGACGGCCTGATCACCGGCGAGGAGAACATGCTCCTCATGGCGGACCTGCACCACCTGTCCAAGCGCGAAGGGCGGCGCGTCGCCGCCGCGTTGCTGGAGCGCTTCGACCTCACCGAGGCCGCGAAGAAGCCCGCCTCCACCTACTCCGGCGGCATGAAACGGCGCCTGGACATCGCCATGACCCTGGTCGGCAACCCACGGATCATCTTCCTCGACGAACCGACCACCGGCCTCGACCCCCGCTCCCGGCACAACATGTGGCAGATCATCCGCGAACTCGTCTCCGGCGGCGTGACCGTCTTCCTCACCACCCAGTACCTGGAGGAGGCCGACGAACTCGCCGACCGCATCGCCGTCCTCGACAACGGGAAGATCGCCGCCGAGGGCACCGCCGAAGAACTCAAGCGGCTCATCCCCGGCGGACACATCCGGCTCCGCTTCACCGACCCGGCCACCTACCACAACGCCGCCACCACCCTGCGGGAAGCCACCCGCAACGACGAGGCCCTCGCCCTGCAGATCCCCAGCGACGGCAGCCAGCGCGAACTGCGCTCCATCCTCGACTGGCTGGACGCCGCCGGCATCGAAGCCGACGAACTCACCGTCCACACCCCCGACCTCGACGACGTCTTCTTCGCCCTGACCAGCGGCACCACCCTCCCCAACCAGCCCAACCAGCCCAACCAGCCCAACCAGCCCAACCAGCCCAACCAGCCCAACCAGCCCAATCAGCCCAATCAGCCCAACCAGCCCAACCGGCCCAACCAGCCGAACCAGTCCAAGGAGACCGCCCGATGAGCTCCCTCTCCCTCGCCGTACGCGACTCGTCGACGATGCTGCGCCGCAACCTCCTGCACGCCCGGCGCTACCCCTCCCTCACCCTCAACCTGCTGCTCACCCCGATCATGCTCCTGCTGCTCTTCGTCTACGTTTCGGGGATGTGATGAGCGCCGGCATCAGCGGTGGTGCCGACCGCTCGGCATACATCGCGTATCTCACTCCGGGCCTGGTGCTGATGACCATCGGCAGCACCACCATCGGCACCGCGGTATCCGTTTCGAACGACATGACCGAGGGCATCATCGCCCGCTTCCGCACGATGGCCATCCACCGCGGCTCCGTGATCATCGGACACGTCATCGGCAGCGTCCTGCAGTCGATCACCAGCGTGATCCTCGTCGGCGCGGTCGCCGTGGCCATCGGCTTCCGTTCCACCGACGCCACCGTCCTGGAATGGCTCGCGGCGTTCGCGCTGCTCGTGCTCTTCGCCACGGCGCTCACCTGGATCGCGGTCGGCATGGGCCTGATCAGCCCGAACGCCGAGGCGGCGAGCAACAACGCCCTTCCGCTGATCTTCCTGCCGCTCATCTCCAGCACCTTCGTCCCGGTCGACGCGATGCCGGGCTGGTTCCAGCCGGTTGCCGAGTACCAGCCCTTCACCCCCGCCATCGAGACCCTGCGCGGACTGCTCCTCGGCAGCGGGATCGGCCACAACGGATGGCTGGCCGTGGCCTGGTGCGTCGGACTCGCCGCGCTCGGCTACGTATGGTCCAAGTCGGTGTTCAACCGCGATCCGAACTAGGGGAGATGGCCGCGAGGTCACGGGGCACGGTCGAGGCGGCCGGGCGTATTGGCCGTCGTCCCCGGACCGGAGGACGCGGGCGGCAGGGGCGGCAGGCCCGTGGCGAGGTCCGGCAGGAGGACGGGCTCCAGCCGGACCCGGTCCTGTGCGCTCAGGTAGCGCTCCAACTTCGGTGGCCGGTAGCCCGGTTCCCGGTCGTAGCGTTCCTTGGCGGGCACTGCCAGGAACTCGTTGCCGTCGGGTACGCCCTCGGCGTTGGCGGCTTCTCCGATCGCCCGGTGCCAGGGCTTGGACAGTCGGTACATTCCCGTCCGTGAGTCGCGCAGGTCGCCCAAGGCGTCCGGCCGCACCCGGAAGTCGATGCTCTTCTCCGGCTGCATCACCGTGGGCCCGGCGGCACTGAGCACCTCGGTGTCGAACTGCACCCCGTATCGGCGGGCCTGGTCGACCATCCACAGCAGGGGGATGTCCGACAGCCCCGTCTCCTTGTAGCCGCCGCCGACACCGCAGTGCACCCCGGCGAACCAGACCTGCTTGAGCTCCTGGCCCTGCTCGGCCGCGCCCGGCTGCTGGTGCCACAGCGCCGGCCGGAACGCCGAACGCCGCTCGTCGATGGCCAGCGCGTGGAACGCCGCCCGGACCCAACTGCTCAGCTCGGTGTTGTGGAACGCCCAGCGGCGGTTGAACCGGTGCGCCGCGGGCTGCAGCCACGTGGGGCCGGGAACGGGGATACCGAGGGCACCGACCGTGTCCCACACTCCGATGAAACGGATCTCCGTCTCGCGCGCATAGGAGCGGCGGAACAACGTGGCCGCCGCGCCCTTCGGTTGCTCGATCCGGTCCCGGTACAGGGCCCAGGCCTCCGGAATCCGGTCGGTGTGCTCCCGCCGCAGGATGCCGCTGTTACGCACCAGTCCCGCGAGACTGCGGGCGGTGAACGCGCCCCGGCTGAAACCGAAGAGGAAGAGTTCGTCGTCGGGCTCGTAGGTCTCCACGAGGAACCGGTAGGCGGCGACGACGTTCCGGGACAGGCCCACGCCGAATGCGCCGCCGCGCAATCGCTCCCGCCGTCGAGTGCCCACACCGCTGTGGTAGTGGACACGCTGCTCCTTCCCGGCGGCGAACCCCGGGAGCACGGACAGGGCGACCTTGGCGACGTTGGTCTTGCTCGGTTGGTCGGCGAAGTTCCATGTGCCGTCACAGCAGACGACCAGACGCTTGGCCATGACCATCCCTCCTCGCGAGAGCGCGGAGCGGCGCACAGCACCACTTCCAGGCTCCCACCACTCGAGGGGCCTCGCCATGTGACAGAGGCCTCGCCTGACGGGCGCACGTGAATTCATCCCGGCCGGTGAGGGCACTTGGCCCGCATGCACGAGATGCGAGGAACGGCGTTGGGCGTACGGCCCCGCGCCAGGGCCGCTCTGGAAGCGGTCCGGCGGGCGTTCGCGGAGCCGGGGCGTGAGCGGGATCTGGCGATGCAGGCGGGCAAGGCCGCGCTGGCGGCGTGTGTGGCGTGGGCGGTGGCGGGCTGGTGGCTGCAGGCGCCGATGGCGTTCATCGCCCCGTGGGTGGCGATCGTGCTGGTGGAGTCGACGGTGTACCGGTCGATCGCGCACGGGCTGCAGCAGCTGGCGGCCATCGCCACGGGAACCGTGGTGGCCACCGGCGTCGCCCTGCTGCTGGACTCCCCGATGGCGGCCATGGCGCTGGTCCTGCCCGCCGTCGTGCTGCTGGGGAACTGGCGGCGCCTGGGCAGCCAGGGCGTCTACGCGGCCACGGGCGCCCTCTTCGTCCTGACGGGCGGGCCGATCACGCTCACCTCGTCGGCGGCACGGATCGCGGAGGCGGTCTTCGGCGCGGTCGTCGGTATCGCCGTCAATGTGCTGATCAGGCCTCCGGTGTATCTGCGCAGCACCCGTGCCGCGCTGGAGGACGCGGCCGACGAGGCGCAGGAGATCCTGGACAGGGTGGCCGACCGGCTGGCCGCAGACGAGTGGGACTCCCACACGGCCGGTTCCCTGCACGAGCGTGCCCTGCGCCTGTGGCGCCTGGTGGACCAGGCCCACGCGGCGGTCGGCTGGAGCCGGGAGAGCCTGCGCGTCAATCCCCGCAACCGCAGCCGCGCCTTCTCGCAGCCGGACCAGGACTACGACGACGCGGTCACCGTCCTCGACTACGTCGCCGTCCACACCGCGGGCGTCACCCGGGCCGTACTGGAGTCCTCCGGCGACGATCGCAAGGGCTGGCGACCGAGCCCGCACGCCGTGGAGCCGTACGCGGACTTCCTGCACAGCAGCGCCAGTGCCATCCGGCTCTACACGCGCAGCCGGTTCGCCCCCGGCGGGCAGGACGAGCAGGCCGCCCAAGAGCTCCGCGAGGTGGTCGAGGACCTGAACCGCGCCTTGGACGATCTGCGGCAGCGGCTACTCGGCGCGGCCCCCGACGACCCCGACACCCTGGCGACGTACGGCACCCTCCTCACCCAGGCCCATCGCCTGGCCGACCAGTTGGTCGGGCACTGACGGCGGGCCGGGACCCGGCCGGCCCGGGCCGGACCCCGTCGCGCGAGGGGTGTCAGGTCGACCAGACCACGCTGCCGTTGTTCACGATGACCACCTTGGCGTCGGCCCGCAGGACCAGCTGGGCTCCTTCGTTGCCCCAGGTCTGGGAGGCCCAGATGGGGCGGTCCTCGCCGTTGTGGATGACGAGATTGCCGTCCTGCTGGAAGATCGCCCGGTGGTTCTGGCCGAAGGTCATGGACGCCCAGATGGGCTTGCTCTGCTCGTTGTAGACGACGAGATTGCCGTCGGTCTGCATGACCATCCGGATGCGGTTGGTGGTCCAGGCCTGGTTGACCTCCAGGACGCTGGTCGCGAAGACGCTCTCGGTGTTCCAGCTCGGCTTCGGGCTCGCCTTCGGCTTCGGTTTCGGCTTCGGTTTCGCGGGAGCGCTGGTCCTGCTGGGCTCCGGGGAGGGCGCGACGGGCGGGGGAGCGGCGACCGTCGGAGGGTCGCTCTTCTTCGGCTTCGCCTTCGTCGGGGACGGGCTGGGCTTCTCGGCCACGTAGTCGTCGAGGGCGGCGGGGGCGGAGTTCGGGTTGAGGACCGTGTCGGAACCCGCGGTCAGCCCTTTGGAATCGCCGGGCCCGTCGTCCTTCGCGCTGCCGGCCAGCAGCAGCGGTACGGCGATGAGCACCGCGCCGGCTATCGCGGCTCCCGCGAGGACCGGCTTGCGGGGGCGGCCGCTGCCGACGCCGGTGTCGGTCCTGGTGCCCGGAGGCGTCGTCCCCACTGCCGCGGCCACCGCGACGCGTTCCTCGGGCGCCTCGGCCGTCCCGGCTGCCGCCGCGGGCGGGGCCGCGGCTTCGGCGGCCTCCTCGGTGGGAGGTGCGGTGGCGGTGGTCTCCCCTGCCGGGGTGCTGCCGGACTCCGACTCGGGGGCTGCGGCCGTACTCGGCGCCGCCTCGTCCGGTGCGGAGGGCGTCGGCGGTAACCCGGCCTCCCCTTCGCGGGCGGCGGCCGCCTCCGCGTTCGCGCCGGGGGTCTGCTGCTGGGGGGACATGCGGTACTCCTCCTCGGTGGCGGAGCTGTCGGTTGTGTGCAGGGCCCGCGCGATGGCCGGCCGGACGAACGCCGGGAAACCGGCGGGTGTTGGCCGATTGGAACGCCGGGTGAGCCGGTTCGGCCCGGTCCCGGTCGCCGAGCTCCACAGGACCCGCCGCGGTGGCGGCCGCAGGCTGGTCCGACGCCCTTTACGAGCTGCGCGGTCTTCCCGTACGGCCCCGGCCCGGACGTCCGGCCGGAAGGCACCGTATGCCGACCGGACCGATGGCGTAGCCCAACTTAGCCTGTACCAGGGGCGATCAGCCGCCCCACCCGCCTCAACGCTTCCGTCGCTTTGTCCGTCGGCGCCGCCCTGCTCCCGGAACGTCCCCCACTCGGGCAGCAAACGGGCACGCAGGCACCCGATACGGACCCTGCCCGCACCGCCACGGACGAGGCTCGTGTGGCATCCTGTTGACGCCCCGAGTTGATCAGTGTCGGCGTGCACGCATGCAGTTCGACACTCAAGTATTCGTAGGGACACAAGAGTTCAGGTGGAGATACGGCCCGGACGACGGCAGGAGGGCGGGCACGACGCCCTGTCCGAGATGCCCGACGGCTCCGGCCCCACAGTCGCATCGGAGCCGGCCGGCGCCGACGCGGTCGAGGCCACCGACACCCCCGACATACCCGAGGCCGTGCAGGCCGCCGCCCGCCGGGCGCCGGGGCACTGGATCGGCATGGTGGACCCCGAGTGGGCCGACGAGCGGACGCCGCCCGAGTGGGCGGTGCTGGGGGAGTGGCGGTCGGACGAGAGCGGGAGCGTGGGGGACTACCGCGCCAACCCGGCGTACCGGCCCTCCGCGCGGGTGCTCGGCTGGCCGGAGCCCACCGACCCGGTGGACGCGGCGGCACAGCGGGCCGCCACCGGCTACGGATCGGTGGACGAGGCCCTCACGGCGCTCGCTGAAGCGGACATCACCGTGGTGCGCGGACCGGACGGCGGGCCGCTCACGGCCGCCGGGCGGGACGGGGAGCCGGTGGTGCTGTTGTTCACCTCACCGGCGCACGCGTTCATGTCCGCGGCACTTCGCCATGACACGCTCCCCGCCCGGGAGTTGGCCCGTTCCCTGACCGGTTCGGGCACCTTGCTGATGGTCAACGCCGGGGCCGCGGCCCCCTTGCTCGTGCCGGCGGACAGTCTCCTCGGTCCCGAAAGCGGGCCGGGTGTCGAGGGGGCGCCCGCGGCGGACGCAGCGTCGGGGGAGGGCGTCGGCGCCCGCTCCGGCCCGGCGGACCGTACCGGTCCCGCGACCGCGGTTCCCTCCGCAGCCCGCACCGACAACTCCCCTGAACCCTGGCCCCACATCACAGGGAGGACCCCGTGACGCGTCCGGTCCAGCACACCCCCACCTCCCCGCGGTCGGAGTCCGGCTCCGACGGCGAGGAGACGGCCGCGACCGCCGCCACTGCCGTGGCCGCCTCGGCCACCGAGCCCGAACCCGAGCCCGCAGGGGCGAAGACCGGGACCGAGACCGGGACCGAGGCCGGGGAGTCGGAGGCAACGGCCGTACAGGCCAAGACCACTGAGCCCGAGGCCGAGTCCGAGGCCGAGGCCGGGACCAGCACCGAGAGCGGCGCCGAGGCCGGCAGCCGGTCCGAGTCCGAGGCCGAAACCGACCCCGGTGCCGCCGCGGCGGCCAAGAGCCGGCTGCCCGCACTGGTGCGGACCATGACCGCGACGGCCATCGACCGGCCGCAGCAGGAAGCCGGTCAGGTGGGGCGGCCCGGCAGGGCGGCCCTGGCCGGGGCCGCGGTCGCCGGTGCGTTGCTCGTGTCGGTGCCGTTCCTGGTGCTCGCCGGGGGCGACGACAAGGGCAACAAGACGGCCCCGGCGGGAGGAACCGTACTCGGCGGCGGTTCGCCGGAAGCACCGGGCGACTTCGTGGTGACCGAGCCCGACGCCAGTGCCTCGGGCGACGGCAAGAAGGAGTCCGCCAAGCCCGACAAGTCGGCCAAGGGAGCTCCCGGGGGCACCTCGGCGCAGAAGTCGGGCAAGGACACGCCGAAGCAGGACGCCGGCCAGAAGGACCGTCCCAAGGGGGACTCGGGTCAGCAGGACCAGCCGGAGAAGCCCAGCGGCGGGAACAAGTCCGGCGGCGACGACAAGCCCGCCAACACCGGTTCGGGCGTGACGTTCAGCGCCCCGGTCTCCCTGCGCAGCCACCTCTCCGGCCGCTGCATCGACGTACCGAACGCCGAGTTCGGCGACGGCAAGCAGCTGATGGTGTGGGACTGCAACAACGGCCCCGCGCAGCGGTGGCAGTTCGCCTCCGACGGCACGGTCCGCATCAACGGCCTGTGCCTGGACGTGGCCAACGCGAACTACAACGACGGCACTCCCATCCAGATCGCCTGGTGCAGCGGCAACGCCGCCCAGAAGTTCGTCCTGAACGAGCGGCACGACCTGGTGAACACCGTCGTCGGCAAGTGCGTCGACATCAAGGACAACGACCGGGGCAACGGGGCCTGGCTGCAGCTGTGGACCTGCGCCGGCACCGACAACCAGAAGTGGAGCGTCTGACCGGACGCCCACAGGCCGAGAACACCGCTCTCGGCATCCGTACGCCCCGAAGGCGGGGCATGATGGCACGGTCGGCTCGCCGACACGCGCCGCCGACGAGGGGCGCCCGCAGAAGACGCCGCCGGAGCAAGGAGGTTGGTGCGTGTCGCGCCAGGTACTGACGGTCGGTACGGGGGACCGGGACCGCTACCGGACGATCGGTGAGGCACTCGCGGCCGCCCGAACCGGTGCGCTCATCAGCGTCCGGCCCGGGACGTACGCGGAGAACCTGGTGATCAACACCAGGGTCACCCTCACCGCCGCCGAAGGGCGGGGCACCGTCGAGATCCGGCCGCGTTCGGGCAGCGTCCTCGCGCTGCGCGCCGACGCCGTGATGCTCTCCGAACTGACCCTGCGCGGCGGCGACGCCGAGCTGCCCGCCGTGGACGCGCGGCGCGGGCAGGCCGCCCTCGACGGCTGCGAGGTCGTCGGCGCCGCCTGGACCGCGATGCTGGCCGGGGGCACCGGTTCGCTCGCGCTGCGGGAATGCCGGGTGAGCAACCCGCAGGGCGCGGGCATCGTGGTCACCTCGACCACGCCCACCACCGTGGAGTCCTGCACGCTGGAGCACCTGGGCACCAGCGGCCTGGTCCTCGCCGAGCAGGGCGAGGCCCGCATCCGCGGCTGCACGGTGCGCGACGCCCGCGGCAACGGCCTGCTCGCCAACGGCGAATCCCGCGGCACCGTCGAGGACTGCGACATCTCCTCCACCGACAAGCCCTCCCTCGCCCTGGAGCAGAACTGCTCCCTCACGGTCATCCGCACCGTGGTGCACGACACCAGCACGGGCGTGCACTTGAGCAGCGCGGGCCGTACGACGCTGGAGGACGTCCGTGTCACCGGCGCCTCCGGCAACGGGATCACGCTGGCCGCGGGCAGCGACCCGGTGCTGCGGCGCTGCCGCGTCTCGCGCACCCGCGGCCAGGGCGTGCTGGTCACCGACCGGGCCCGCGGCACCTTCGAGGACTGCTGGGTGGACGGCGCGCAGGGCGCCGCGGTGCGCGTCGCCGGGGCCGCCTCCCCGGCGCTGACCGGCCTGACCGTCCGCGACTGCGAACAGACCGGGCTGCTCCTGGAGGAGGACTCGGCGCCGGAGCTGGACCGGCTGGAAGTGATCGGCGGCGCGCCCGCGGTCTCGGTCCGCGGCGGCGCCAACCCGCTGCTGCGCCGGGCCCGCCTGGTGGAGCCCGCCGGCGACGGCATCGTGGCCGGCAAGGACGCCCGTGGCCGTGCCGAGGACTGCGAGATCGTACGGCCGAAGGGCGCGGGTGTGCGCGTGGGCTCCGGCAGCACCCTCTACCTGGCCGGCGGCGGGGTCTCCGACACCGCTACCAGCGGCCTGATCGTGGAGGAAGGGGGCAACGTCACCGTCCGCGACTTCCGCGTCGAGATATCCGGCGAGGAGGGCGTGGTGGTCGCCGCGGGCGGCGAGTTGACTGCCAACCGCACCACGGTGCACGCCGCCCAGGGCCACGGCTTCCTGCTCCGCGAGGGTGCGCTCGCCTCGCTCAGCGGCTGCGAGGTCTCCGGCGGCGCCCAGGACGGCTTCCGGGTGGAGTCCACCGCGCCGGTCTCGCTCGTGAACTGCCTCGCCCGGGAGAACGAGGGCGGCGGCCTGGTGCAGACCGTGCCCGGCGAACGGCTCGCCGTGGACGGCCTGAACAGCACCGGCAACGGCAAGCGGGACGCCTGGGGCACCGGCAGCGCCGAGAACACCGACCCGGCCGGCTCCGGGGCCGCGGACGCGCCCCCGACGGACCGCGCGGACGGCCCGCTCGGCGCCCTGAACGCGCTGATCGGCCTGGAGAACGTCAAGCAGCAGGTGGGCACCCTGGTCAACCTGACCCAGCTCGCCCAGCGCCGCGAACAACTCGGCATGTCCGCCCCGCCGATGAGCCGGCACCTGATCTTCGCCGGCCCGCCCGGCACGGGTAAGACCACCGTCGCCCGCCTCTACGGGGCGATCCTCGCCGAACTGGGTTCGCTGCGCAGCGGACACCTCGTGGAGGTCTCCCGCGCCGACCTGGTCGCGCAGGTCGTCGGCGGTACGGCGATCAAGACCACCGAGACCTTCCAACGCGCCCTCGGCGGCGTGCTGTTCGTCGACGAGGCGTACACCCTCACCGCGGACAGCGGCAACGGCGGCGCCGACTTCGGCCGTGAAGCGGTGGACACCCTGCTGAAGCTGATGGAGGACCACCGCGACGACGTCGTGGTGGTCGCGGCCGGCTACTCCCGCGAGATGGAGTCCTTCCTCGGCTCCAACCCTGGTCTGGCGTCACGCTTCTCACGGACCGTCGAGTTCGAGAACTACTCGGTGCCCGAACTGGTCGCGATCATGGAGAACATGTGCGCCCAGCACCAGTACGAGCTGGGTGAGGGCACCGGGGCGGCGCTGGCCGCGCACTTCGAGGCGATGCCGAGAGACGCGGGATTCGGCAACGGCCGTGCCGCGCGCGGGGTGTTCGAGGAGATGGTGGACCGGCAGGCGGTCCGGCTCGCCTCCCAGGCGCAGGTGGGCGAGCACGACCTGCGGCTGCTGCTGCCGGAGGACGTCTCCGCCGCCGCCGCGACGGCCGCCGAGTCCGCCGCCCCGGACGACGACCCGCTGACGCGCCTCGGCGACATGATCGGCCTGGCCGAGGTGAAGCGCGACGTCGCCGACCTGGTCAACCTCATCACCACCGCACGCCACCGTGCCGCCGCCGGGCTGCCGGTGCCCTCGCTCAGCCACCACCTGGTCTTCACCGGCCCGCCCGGTACCGGCAAGACCACGGTGGCCCGTCTCTACGGCGAGATCCTGACCCAGCTCGGCATCCTGCAACGGGGCCAGCTGATCGAGGCGGCCCGCGCCGACCTGGTCGGCCGCTACATCGGCCACACCGCCCAGCTCACCCGCGAGGTCTTCGAACGGGCCCGCGGCGGCGTGCTGTTCATCGACGAGGCGTACACCCTCACCCCGCGTGGCGGCGGCGCCGACTTCGGGCAGGAGGCGGTGGACACCCTGCTGAAGCTGATGGAGGACCACCGCGACGAGGTCGTCGTCATCGTCGCCGGCTACACCGACGAGATGGAACGCTTCCTCGCCTCCAACCCCGGCCTGTCCTCCCGCTTCCCGCGCCGGATCACCTTCGCCGACTACTCCTCCGAGGAACTCGTCACCATCGTGCGCGGCCAGGCCGGGAGCATGGGCTACGAGTGCGGGCCCGGCACCGGCCCGCTGCTCAGGGAGTACTTCGAGTCGCTGCCCCGGGACCGCTCGTTCGGCAACGCCCGCCTGGCCCGCCAGGTGGTCGAGGCGATGGTCACCCGGCAGGCGGGACGGCTCGGTTCGCTGTCCGCGCCCACCCTCGACGACCTGCGCATCCTGATCCCCGAGGACGTCCCGGCCGCGGCCCCGAAGGCGGCTCCCCGATGACGCCGCGCGCCCGCGGGACCGCCCGCCTGCTGTCCGGCGCCGGCCTCGCCGCCGCGCTGTTGCTGCCCACGGCCGTCCCGGCCCAGACGGCACCCCTCTCGCGCCCGCCGACGGCCGACGAGAAGAAGGGGCAGGAACTCCCCGGCATGCCGTCCCTGCTCGATCCGGACGCCGAGGACACGGCCTGCACCCCCGCCTCCAAGGAGACGGCGAAGAAGCAGGACTGGTCGCGCCAGCGCCTCGACCTGGACCGGCTGCGCGGGCACAGCACCGGTGCGGGCGTGACCGTAGCCCTGATCGACACCGGCGTCGCCCCCGACGCCGCCGGTCTCGACGGCCGGGTCACCGCCCAGGGCGCGGCCGCCGAGGACTGCGTCGGGCACGGCACCTTCCTGGCCGGGCTGATCGCCGGCACCGGCGGGGGCAGCCGGCGCCTCGCCGGGGTCGCCCCCGGCGCGAAGGTCCTGGCGCTGCGCGGCACCGACACGCGTGGTGCGGCGAGCCCCGAACTGGTCGCGGCGGCGGTACGCGAGGCCACCGAATCGGGCGCCGAGGTGATCGCGGTGACGGTGTCCCTGCCGCGCCGCGACACCGCGCTGACCGACGCGATCGCCGCGGCCCGCCGGGCGGGCGCGGTCGTGGTAGCCGCGGCCACCCCGGACCCGCCCTCCCGGGGCGGCACCGACGACATCCCGTCCCGCGTCTACTGGCCGGCCGGCGAACCCGGCGTCCTCTCGGTCGCCGACATGCTCCCCGGCGGCGTCCGTCCCGACGGCTCCCTGCCCACCACGGGCATCGACCTCGCCGCCCCCGGCGCCGGGGTGGTCTCCGGGGGCCCGCGCGGCAACGGCCACTACCTCGGCGCCGGCGCCTCGGTGGCCACCGCCTACGCCGCCGGGGCCGCCGCGGTGGTCCGCGCCGCCCACCCCGACGACGCGCCCGACGCCGTCATCCACCGCCTGACCGCGACCGCCTACCCGGCCGACATCCCCCAACTGGACGCCTACGCCGCCGTGACCACGGTCCTCGACGACTCGGGTGCGCCGTCCGGCACCGAGGGCGCCGCGGATCCCGTGACCGTCCGCGACACCTCCACCGCCGACCGGGCCACCGGCCGAGCCACCCTCTTCGTCCTCCTCGGCTCCGCCGGCGTACTCGCCATCCTCTGGGCCGCCTTCACCCTCCCCAGAGCCCGCGCCCGCGGCTGGCGTCCGGCGGGACGACCGGAACGACCGGCCAACTCCGAGGGAGTTGGCGTCAGTTAACCCCTGAGGCCATGTTCGGGCTCGGCGTCTGCCGGGCTGCTGGAGCGAGCGGCACGAGCCGAGGCCGGAGGGCACCGGGGTGCCGTAGGGGTGGTGGTGCTGAGGGGACCGGTAGGCCCGGGGCCGGGAAGGGCAGCGCACGTGCGATGTTCGTTTCCTCTGCTGTTCTCGACCGGTGCCTCCGCGTCAGCCGTGCCCGGGATGGCGTCTGTCGGGGCCTTGACTGGGGCAACCCGCTCCCAACGACAGTGGGGCCACCTCAGGTGGCCCCACTACGTTCCGCACACGCCGTCAGCCCTCCTGCCCCCGCCCCTCCTCCACCAGTGCCGTCTGCATCAACCGTGCCTTGCGGCGGGCGATGTGCAGGGCTCGGCCCGGCGGGAGGTTGAGGGGCTTCGCGTTGCCGAAGAGGCGGCCTTCGGTGGGCGGGCAGGAGAGGAGGACGGCGGGGTTGTTCGCCTCGTCCATCCGGCGGATCAGGCCGTCGCTGAGGCCGCGGCCGGCGCCCATGGCGCTGCGGGCGACCACCAGGTGCAGACCCATCTCGAAGCCCAGGGTCAGATGCTCGAAGAGCGGCTCGAAGGGGCTCTGGAAGGAGTTGCCGGAGACCATGTCGTAGTCGTCGACCAGGATGAACAGCCGCGGCCCGGTCCACCAGTCGCACTGACGCATCCGGGCAGGGGCGATGTCCGCGCCGGGGACGCGGGTCTTCAGCGCGCGGGCCGCGCCGTCGACAGTCTCCTTGAGGTTGTCCAGGGAGATCACGTGCCCGATGCGGTACTCCGCCGGGATGGCGTCCACCAGGGTGCGGCGGTAGTCCACCGCGATGATCTTCGCCTCGCTCGGGGTGTACCGGGCGGTGATGCCGTCGGTGATACGGCGCAGCAGGTTGGTCTTGCCGCTCTCCGTGTCGCCGACCACGATCAGGTGCGGGGTGCGGCTGAAGTCGTGCCACACCGGCTCCAGGGCGTCCTGGTCGATGCCTAGCGGGAGGCGCAGGCCGCCGCCCTCGGTGGGCTGCGGCGCGGGGAGTTCGGCGAGCGGCAACCGGTGCGGCAGCATCCGCACCGGCGGTGCGGCCGGGCCCGGCCAGTGCTTGGCGACCTCGCCGACCAGGTGGGCGACGCCCTCGCCGAGGTCTTCGAGGGACCCGCTGCCGTCCAGGCGGGGCAGGCCGGCGAGGAAGTGCATCTTGCTGTCGGCGGTGATGCCGCGACCGCCGCTGCGCGGCACCGAGCGGGCCTTGCGGGTGTCGATCTCGGAGTCCATCGGGTCACCCATCCGCAACTCCAGGCGGGTGGCCGCCTGGTCGCGGACCTGTGCGGACAGCTCCACCCAGCGGGTGGTGGTGATGAGCAGGTGGATGCCGTAGTTCAGGCCACGGGCGGCGAGTTCGTTGAACTTCGGGACCAGGTCGTCGTAGTCCTGACGGACCGTCGACCAGCCGTCGACCACCATGAACACATCGCCGAACGGCTCGTCGGGGAACTCCCCGGCGGCCCGGCGACGGCGATAGGACTGCATGGAGTCGAGGGTGTGGTCCACGAAGAACTGCTCGCGGCGGGCGAGCAGCGTCATCACCTCGGCGACGGCCCTGTGCACCCGCTCCGGGTTGAGCCGCGCCGCGACCCCGCCGACGTGCGGGAGCGAGGCGAGCTGGGAGAGACCGCCACCGCCGAAGTCCAGGCAGTAGAACTGGATCTCGGCGGGAGTGTGCGTGAGGGCGAGGGCCGCGATCAGCGTACGGGCCAGGGTCGACTTGCCGCTCTGGGAGCCGCCCGCGATGGCGACATGGCCGCCGGCCCCGGCCAGGTCCACGACCAGCGGATCGCGGCGCTGGTCGAAGGGCTTGTCCACCAGGCCCACCGGCACCCGCAGCTTGCCGGTCCCGGCCCAGCCGGTGGCGGTGAGGCCGCGCTCGGGGTCGGCTGCGATGCCGGGCAGTAGGACGTCCAGCGGGGAGGGCTCGTCCAAAGGCGGCAGCCACACCTGGTGGGCGGCGGGACCCGCGTCGCGCAGCCGGTCGAGGGCCACGTCCAGCAGGGTCTCCTCGTCGCCGGTCTCCTCGATCTCCGGCTCCGGCTCGGACGCCGGCTCCAGCGTGCGCGGCACCACCCAGCCGCTGGTCCACGGCACCACCTGGCTGGCCACCCGGGCCTGCACCACGGCGCCGGTGCGGCGCCGGTACGTACCGGAGGAGTAGGCGGCGCGGAACCGGGTCAGGGCCTCCACGCCGGACTTCAGATACCCGCTGCCGGGCTGGGCGGGCAACTCGTAGGCGTCCGGCACGCCGAGCACGCCACGGCTCTCCATGGCGGAGAAGGTACGCAGGCCGATGCGGTACGAAAGGTGGCTCTCCAACTGGTGCATGCGGCCCTCGTCCAGGCGCTGCGAGGCCAGCAGCAGATGCACCCCGAGAGAGCGGCCGAGGCGGCCGATCATCACGAACAGGTCCATGAACTCCCGGTGCGCGGACAGTAGTTCGCTGAACTCGTCGACCACCACGAACAGGCTGGGCAGCGGGGTGAGGTCCGCCCCGGCGGCGCGGGCCCGCTCGTACTCCAGGGCGGAGGTGTAGTTGCCCGCGGCGCGCAACAGCTCCTGGCGGCGGATGAGTTCGCCGTGCAGGGCGTCCTGCATACGTTCCACCAGGGCGACTTCGTCGGCTAGGTTGGTGATGACGGCGGAGGTGTGCGGGAGTTCCTCCAGACCGAGGAAGGTCGCACCGCCCTTGAAGTCGACCAGGACGAAGTTGAGGGTCTCGGATGAGTTGGTCAGCGCGAGACCGAGGACGAGGGTGCGCAGCAGTTCGCTCTTGCCGGAGCCGGTCGCACCGATCAGCATGCCGTGCGGGCCCATGCCGCCTTGCGCGGACTCCTTGATGTCGAGGTCCACCGGACGGCCGTCCACGCCGACGGCGATCGGCACCCGCAGCCGGGCGGAGCCGGTGTGCCGGTCGAAGAGGACCTTCGGGTCGTGCCGGTGCAGATCGGGGATGCCGAGCAGGGTGGTCAGCTCGACGTCGGCGTCGAGCGGCTGTGCGATGTCCGTGCCCAGGCTCATCCGGCGGGCGGTGAGCAGCCGGGCCAGCGACTCGGCGCCGAGCGGGCCGAGCCGGTCCGGGCGGCCCAGCGCGACGGAGCGCTCCTTGCGGCTGCGGTCGGTACGCACCAGGCTCACCTGGTCCGGTCCGACGGTCAGCCGCAGCGTGTTGCGGCCGGGCCGCCAGCGCAGCGCCCCGGAGACGTCCAGGAGCATGGCGTTGCGGTAGCCGTGGCCCTCCCAGCGGTGCCCCTCGGGGACGGTGACGCCGTCCAGGACGACGACCGTGTAGGGCTCGTCGCGGCCGGGGCGGGCGTCCGGGTCGAAGCCGGGACGCTCGGCGAACTCGGCGCCGAGCAGATCGTCCAGCTCGGTGAGGTCGGCGGTGATCCGGCGGACCTGCCCGGCGCCGTCCTCCTCGTGCGGGTGCAGCGCGTGCGGCAGCCACTTGACCCACTCCCAGTCGGGCCGCCGCTCGTCACTGACGCACACCGCGAGCCACAGCTCCTCGGGCGCGTGAAACACCGCGAGCTGGCCGAGCATGGCACGCACCAGGGCACGTACCGCGTCGGCACCCGGATCGGCGCCCTCGGCCCGGCTCGCGCCGCTCTCCCCGTACGGTGCCGTGCCCGGCTCGGTCGTCTCCTCGCCGGGTGACTCCTCGGGGCGCAGCACGACCCGCGCCGAGGAGCGCAGGTAGAGGCCGAGGGGCTGCTCGGGGATGGTGGAGTAGGCGCGGATGAAGCGGCGCAGGGCGTGCGCGCAAAGCGGTTCGAGGTCCTCCACCGGGCGGGTGGAGACCGGGTTGAGGGTGAGGGCGAGCTGCTGTTCGCCGATCGCGAGCCGGACCTCGCCGAAGTCCTCGTCGGCCGGGCGGCGTTCCCACAGCCGTGAGGTGCGGGCCAGCGAACGCAGCGAGGAGGGCTCCGGGTGGCGCCAGGCGAGCGCCCGCTGCTGCTCCGTGATGGTGCCCCGGACCCGCTTGCGCATCTGCGCCAGGTAGCGGAGGTAGTCGCGGCGTTCGCCCTTCAGGCGCTGCTTGCGCTCGCTGGAGCGACGCATCAGCTGCCCCAGCAGCATCGCACCGGCGGAGAGCGCCATGACGCCCATCGCCAGATACATGAAGACGCCGTTGCCGCCGCCCGGACGCAGGAACATCAGCATCATCGACACCGACATCAGCGCCATCGGCAAATAGGTCCATATCGCCGAGGTGTCCGGCACCGTCTCAGCGAGAACCGGCGGCTCCTGGAGGGTCAATTGCCCGTCGGGCATCTCGGGTCCGCGCCTGCGGGCCGGCCGGCGAAACAGCACCACACTCAAGGAACGAAACCTCCGGTTTCACTGGCTTTCCGGCCCGCGCCGAATACCGGCACACCCGGTAGCGGGAAAGACCGCACCGCACCCATTCTGCGGGTCCCGGGCGGCGCGGTGAACGCCGGATGAATGGTGTGAGCTGAAAGCGGGGGACGGTCAACTCCCCCCGCACTCAACTGCATACCGGACAGGGAGTCCGGTCCGCAGCACGATCCGGCGGGCGCAGGCAGTAGTCTGCATTCACGTAACGCGACCTGTCCACGTGGGAGAGGTGGTTTCCGGGCGCACGGACACAATTCCCTTGTCCGACAGCCCGGTTCCCGGCCGCGCGGGCCTTACGTACTCTGCGCACGGCCCTCTCCCGAGGAAGTCCTTCTGCCAAAGCCCCCCACGGAAGACGAGAGTTCAGCTGATGACCGACAGTGCGGTGGCCGAACTGTGCCGCCTGACCGTACGTGCGCCGAGCGTCTCCGTCGATCTGGCCGTGCCCGCCGACGTGCCGGTCGCCGATCTGCTGCCGACGCTGCTGCGTTACGTCGGCGAGGAGGCCGAGGAGGCCGGACTCGACCACGCAGGCTGGGTGCTGCAGCGGCTCGGTGACGCCCCGCTCGACGAGGAGACCACCCTCGCGCGCGCCGGACTCGCCGACGGGAACGTGCTCTATCTGCGCCCGCACACCGAGGCGTTGCCCGAGGCAAGGCTCGACGACCTGGTCGACGGCATAGCCGACACCGCGGGCCGCAGGCTGCACACCTGGCACCCCGAGGCGGCCCGCGGACTGCTGGTGGGCACCACGGTGGCGACCGTGGTGGCCGCCCTGGTGCTGGTGTTCTGGCCAGGGGTGACCGGCTCCGGCTCGGTCAGGGCCGCCTGCGCCGCCGTCGCGGGGGTGCTGCTGCTCGCGGGCGCGGGCACCGCCAGCCGCGCCGTCGGCGAGCGTCTCTCCGCGACCGCACTCGGCCTGCTGGTCGCGCCCTGCCTGGCCCTGGCCGGCTGGGTACTGCCCGGCGGCGAGCTGACCGGCCCGGACGCGGCGCGGGTCGTGGGCGCGCGGCTGCTCGCCGCGGGCGCCGCGGGCGCGGGCGGCGCGGTTCTCGCGCTGGCCGCCACCGCGCTCGGCGCCCCGGCCCTGCTGGCCACCGCGGTCGTCTCGGTGGCCACCGCGATCGCCGGCGCCCTGATCGGGTACTCGGGCCTGGACGTGCCCGCCGCGGTGGCGCTGGTGGCCGCGGTGGTCGCTCTGGCGGCCGGGACGGTCGCACCGTTCGCCTTCAAGCTGGCCGGGATGCGGATGCCCGCCCTGCCCTCCTCCGCCAGCCAGCTCCAGGAGGGCATCGAGCCCTACGCGGGCGACGAGGTCGCCGAACGCACCGAGCTGGCCGGGCGCTGGGTCACCGCGCTCTTCGCCGCCACCGGCATCGTCGCCGCGGCCGCCCTCGTCGTCATCGCCCAACACCCGGACCTGCCCGAGGTGTTGACCGCGGTCACACTGAGCCTGCTGCTGCTCCTGCACTCCCGCGGCCTGGTGCACATCGGCCAGCGGCTGACCCTGGCCGTACCCGGCGTCTGGGGGCTGCTGCTGCTCGCCCGCGCCTGGGCGACGGACAGCGACGGCGACGGCCGCCTGGTGGTCTTCGCGGTGCTGCTCGGCGCCGCTGCCGCCCTGGTCATCGCCGCCTGGACGGTGCCCGGCCGACGGATGCTGCCGTACTGGGGCCGGGCGGCGGAGATCGCGCACACCGGCTTCGCCGTGGCACTGCTGCCGCTCAGCCTGTGGGTGGCCGGGCTCTTCGGCTGGCTGCGCGGCCTGTTCGGCTGAGCACACCCGCACTCCGGCAAGAGAACGAAGTCGAGGAGAGGCCGTGCAGTCCAAACGCGACCAGGTACACGCCCACAGTTTCATGATGGGCAGGCTCAGTTCGGGCCTGCTGATGGCCGACCCGGACGCCCCGGAGAGTCCGCTCGGGCGCACCACCCGCGGAGTGGTCTTCGGCGTCCTGGTCACCGTCCTGATCGGCGCAGGCGCCACCGTCTACGGCCTGCTGCGCCCCGGCGGGAACGACGCCTGGCGCGACGGTGACCACCTGGTGGTCAACCGCGACACCGGCGCCCGCTACCTGTGGACCGGCACCGACGGCGTACTGCACCCCGTGCGCAACTACGCCTCGGCGCGGCTCATCGGCGGGTCCGACCTGAAGACCGTGGACGTGGGCACCGCCTCGCTGCGGGACGTCCCGGTGGGCGCCCCGGCCGGCATCCCCGGCGCCCCCGACGCCGTGCCCGACCCCGGCCAACTCGACGACGGCGCCTGGCACATGTGCGTCACCGGGCCCGACGGGGCGCTGCCCGACACCTCGGGAGTCGTGGCGAACACCGGCGTGGACGAGCCGGGCGCCACCACCGTGGTCGCCGGGGCGCCCCTGGACTCCCGCGGCATCGGCGCCGACCGCGCGCTGCTGGTGCGCGGGCCGGACGACACCGAGTACCTGGTGTGGCGCGGCAGCAGACTGCCGCTGGACCACGCCTCCGACGCCCGCAACGCCCTCGGCTACGGCTCCGAGCGGCCGATGCCGGTCTCAGCGGCCTTCCTCGACGCGCTGGCCCCCGGCCCCGCCCTGAAGCCTCCCGCGGTACCGGGACGCGGTGCGCAGGGGCCCGTACTCGGCGGCGAAGCCAGCCGGATCGGCCAGCTGTTCAAGGTCAGCGTGCCCGGCGGCGGCAGCACCTACCACCTGCTGCGCAAGGACGGCCTGGTGCCGCTGACCCGGCTCGGCGCCGCCCTGGTGCTGGGCGACCCGGCCACCCAGAAGGACGCCTACCAGGGGCAGTCGCCCGAGGTGCGCACGGTCGGCGCGGACGCGCTGCGCGAGCACCGGGCCACCGACCCGGGCCCCTCCGCCTCCGCGGAGCTGCCGGACGCCCCGCCCCTTCCGCAGTCCGCGCCGCGCGGCACCGCGCTCTGTGCGCAGGTGGACGGCGACGACGGCGGCGCCCGGATCAGGTCGGTACTGGTCCCCCTGACCCGGCTCGCCCCGGTCGCGGTGCCGCAGGGCACCGCCGAGCCGCTGAAGCCGGCCTGTGTCCCGGTGGACGCCACGGTGGTACGGCCCGGACGCGGCGCCCTGGTCAGGGCCCTGCACGCCAGCGGCGCCGCACACGCCGGGACCACCTATCTGGTGGCGGAGAACGGCGTGAAGTACCGGGTCTCCGCCAAGAACGCGCTGGCCGCCCTCGGCTACGAGACCGGTGACATCGGCTCGGTCCCCGCCCCGCTGCTCGCGGCGCTCCCCACCGGCGCGGACCTCGACCCGGCCGCCGCGTCGGGCGCCGCGGAGCCCAAGGTCACGGCACCCGCGTGCGGTGCCGCCGGACAGCCGGAGCGCAGCGAGGCGAATACCGAGAAGGACAAGGCGGACACGGCGCGCTGATCACAGCAAGGAAGGCATACCGTGCCGAAGAAAAAGAAAAGGGCGGGGGTAACAGAGGTATTCAGCCAAACTCGGCGCCGAGGGTGTGAAGTTCTCGGAGTCATCGGGGGATCGGGTGCGGCGGAGAACCTCAAATTAAGCTCAGAGATTTAGACCCGCCGACACCCCTGAAATCCCGCGGAAGCGCTTTCGTTGCCGGATACGGTCCTCGCCGATGCCCGTTCACCTACTTCGCGTGCCCGCTTTCTGCCCGCATCGCGTCGCCCGTGGACGGGTTCACATCCGCTGCCCCGCTGGTCGGGTGCGCGTGTTCATATCGCCGAAACCTCCGCACAACTCCCTTGCCACGCAAGAATTCTGGGGTGAGCTGACCGATGCTCAAATCTTCCCTGCACGCGTTGCGCGCAACGCTCAGTTCTCTTTAGCCTCAGCGGGCAACGATGCGTCGAGACAAGCCTGAACGAAGGGAGCGCGACATGGCGGACAGTGCCGCGAGGAAAGCGGATTATGCCAAGGGCTTGGGGGGTGTCTCCTCCCTGGAGTCGGCACGGAGCCAGGTCGAGAAGATCCAGAACAACGTCGGCGAGATCGCCGCGCGTTCGGGTGTCGGCGGCGACGAGGGCCAGGCCCTGCTGAAGCTCTTCCGCAGCTGGAACGCCGAGGCGCAGAAGGTCGTCATCCAGATCAGCAAGATGGTCGACGCGCTCCAGGAGAACGTGACCTCCGCCAACCGCCTGGCGCAGGAGAACCAGGACCTGACCGAGGTCCTCAACAGCAAGACCAGCCAGGGCGTCTTCGAAGCGCTGCGCTGACCCGTCCCCGCAGCACCGGCCCCCGTAAGGCGAGGCCGGACCCCCCTGAGCTTCCCGGGCGCCGACGCCCGGCCGTCCGAGAGGAGACGTCATGGCCGACGGCATCATCGACGTGCAGTACCCCGCGGTCCGCAATGCCATCGAGGAACTGATGGCCCAGACCCAGCAGATCATCACGACCCTCAACAACCTGGAGGACGAGCTGAAGCCGCTCGTCACCTCCTGGGAGGGTTCGGACCAGGAGACGTACCGCCAGGTCCAGGCGGAGTGGGACCAGGCCACCAAGAACATGGCCATGCTCCTCGGCGACAACGGCGAGCTGATCCAGACCATCCACGACAACCACTCCCGCGACGAGCGCAGGAGCGCCGACAACTGGGGGAACGTGCGGGCCCGTTAAAGCCTAGCCGGAGTTCCCCCTCGTCCGTCCGCATGGAGGGCCCCGCGGCCGGCACACGTGACCCCAGGACGCCGAACCGCCCGTGTCCCGGTCCCGCACGGACGGTTCGGCGACGCGGGCGGGACCGCCGCCCGCGGATTCCCGGAAGCGGACGTGCCGGACGCCGGCGAGTGGACGGGAAACTCCGGACCGACCCGGTGTGCCCACCCGGCACACGGGCCCACCGGCCCGGCCGTCGCCCGTGCGCGGGGCGTCCGCCGGGCTCCCGTATCCCCGTCCGGCACCAAGCGGCAGGAGAGCGTCCCATGGCCGGTGAAAAGGCCGACGTCAAGCATTTCGACCTCAAGCAGATGGAGAACTTCCGGGACAACGAGGTGCAGCCGGTGTACACCGCCGCGAAGAAGCACAAGGAGGACGGCGACGGGTCCCACATCCGCCCGCTCGGCCATCTCATCGACGGCCACACCACACCGGAGAACCTCGCCCAGGACAAGCAACTCCTGCGCATCGGCAGGATGGTCACCGAACCCCTGGTCTCGGGACCGAAGCTGATCGAGGACATCCGCACCGCGGCCGGGGCCATCGACAAGCTGCTCGGTGACCAGATGGACCTCTTCAAGGAGCTGAAGGAGGCGCTCACCGACACGATCGACGAGGCCAACAAGACCAAGGACAAGAACCTCGACGCGATCGACGCGCAGACGCTGCTCCAGACCTTCGACGAGGTCGACACCCTGACCGCCGGCACCACCGGCGACCCGGACGACGAGTCCTGACCAACCGACCAGAAAGGGCGCCCGGTGGCCGATCGCTACGATCCCAACTCCGTCGCCAACCTCGACAAGTTCGACAATGCCGGCGACCCGTCGAGCGACACCTGGGCCACCCTGGTCACCCACATCACCGGCTATCCGGTGCCGGACCGCAACACCGTCTTCGACACGCTCCGCTCCGAACACGGCGGCAAGCTCTTCCGGATGGACATCAAGGAGCGCAGCCTCTCCCTGCTCGTCAAGGACTCCGGCTTCCTGACGAACAAGGGCGAGGACTACGACATCTGGTTCTTCGACAGCGGCAAGAAGCGGTCCATCATGCAGGCCCGGATCGTCTTCGAGGGCCGCGTGAAGGACGGCGAGGAGATCATCTTCGCCGGTCCGGGTTCGGACAACGTCCATGACGCGCAGGTCCGTGAGGGCAACGAGTTCACGGACTACAACAAGGACAAGATGAGCACCATCCCGCTCGCCCGGTACATGAACGGGCCGCGGGCGGCGCTCCTCGCCCTGCTGGGCGGCAACACCCAGGACGCCCGGTTCAGCAACCTGGGCGTGCCCGGGGCCGACGTGGTGGACCTGAACTCCTTCAACACCACAGGGGAGTCCTTCGACTTCGCGGCCAAGTTCTTCCGGGACCACGCGGTGGTGCTGAAGGACTGGGAGGACCGCTTCGGGCGGGACGACGCGAGCTGGAAGGGCGAGGCCGCGGAGGTCTTCCGCAGCTTGCTGAAGAAGATCCGCGAGAACTACGACAGTTACGTCGAGACCTTCGACTCCAACCCGGGCTCCGGCGACGAGACCGGCACCGGCAACACGGTGTACTCGCGCGCCCTGTCCCTGGGCCGGAAGTACCTGGTGGACTCCGCCAACAAACTGCTGGAGGCGTGGCTGGCCTGGGCCAAGTCCCCCTACTACGACCCGCACCAGGTGCTGCGCTACGTCCTGGACGACCTCGCCCAGTGGGTGGACGCGAACAACGTCGCCAAGACCGACATCAAGTCGTACACCTCCCGCTACACCACGACCGTCAGTCACAGCCCGCAGGGCGGCTTCTCCCAGGTGCACCCCGAATACGGCGACCTCACCGACATCGCGAACTGGGCGAAGGTCGGCGACAAGGCGGTGAAGATCTGGAGCCAGGGCGTCGACGAGTTCCTCGGCAAGCCCGCCGCCCAGGTGCAGTCGAACCTCAACAACCACTTCCTCGACCTGGGCGACGACTTCTCCGACAACGTGCCCAAGCCGAAGTCCACCAGCACGGCGGCGGAGGAGTACGAGGAGCGGAAGGCCGAGGAGCAGCAGGAGGAGATCAACCGGCAGAACGAGGAGAACCGCAAGTACCAGGACGAGCTGCGTGCGGAGCAGGAACGGCAGCGCGAGGAGGACCGCAAGTACCAGGAGGAACTCCGCGAGGAGCAGCGGCAGCAGCGGGAGGAGGACAAGAAGTACCAGGACGAGTTGCGCGAAGAACAGAACCAGCAGCGCGAGGAGGACAAGCGCCTCCAGGACGAGCTGCGCAACGAGCAGAACCAGCAGCGCGATGAGGACAAGAAGTACCAGGACGAGCTCCGCGAGGAGCAGCGGCGTGAGCAGGAGGAGGCCAAGCGGGAGGCCGAGGAGCAGACCAAGGCCATGCAGGAGAGCCTCGGCGGCATCAACGACCCGGGCGCCGTCACCGAGCAGAACCTCGGCAACATCGACGAACTGCTCAACCCGACCACGGTCACGGAGAGCCTGGGCAACCTCGGCGACGTGAACAACCCGGGCGGTGACCAGGAGGCTCTCACGAGCACCCCGCCGCCGGTCACCACGAATCTGGGCAACCTCGGGAACCTGAACAACGGACCGGGCGGGACGAACAACGCCGCCAACGACGCGATCACCGAGAACCTCGGCAGCCTCGGCGGCCTGAACACCGGCGGCGGCTCCCTCAAGACCCCGACCGGCGGCAACACCCAGCTCAACGACGGCAAGCTCACCACCGACTTCCCGGACGGCAGCAGCACCAGCTTCGACCCGGACAGCGGGACGCTCACCACGACCCATCCGGACGGCAGCGTCACCACGCAGAACCTGGGCGACGGCACCCGGGTGACCAACCCGGACGGCTCGGTCACCTCGCTCGGCGACGACGGCAAGCTGACGACGACGTTCCCCGACGGCACCACCCAGACCGTCGACCCGACGACCGGGCAGACCACCACGACCAACCCGGACGGCACGACCACCACGACCGACCTGGGCAGCCTCGACGGCCTCAACAGCGGCCTCGGCGGCGGCGACGGCGTGCTCGACACCCCGACCGGCGGCAGCACCCAGCTGACCAGCGGCGGCGACCTGACGACCGACTTCGCGGACGGCAGCCGTACCAGCTTCGACCCGGACAGCGGGACGCTCACCACCACGCACCCGGACGGCTCGACGACCACCACCGACCTGGGCAACGGTGCCGAGGTGACCAACCCGGACGGCTCGGTCACCTCGCTCGGCGACGACGGCAAGCTGACGACGACGTTCCCCGACGGCACCAAGCAGACCGTCGACCCGACGACCGGGCAGACCACCACCACCGACCCGGACGGCAGAACCACCACGGAGAACCTCGGCAGCCTGGGCAACCTCAACAGCCAGAACGGGCTCGGCGACCTGGGCGACCTCAACCCCGATCTGCCCACGGAGTCCATCGGCGACCTGGGCGACCTCGGGAACCTCAACACCGACCGGGCCGGCCTGGAGACCCCGACGGGCGGTCACACCGCACTTCAGGGCGACGACTTCGCCACAACCTTCGCGGACGGCAGCAAGGCCGTCTTCGACCCGGACACCGGGACGCTCACCACCACCGACGCGGACGGGTCCAGCACGACCACCGACCTCACCCACGGCGCGAAGGTGACCAACCCGGACGGCTCCACCACCGTTTTGGACAACGGCAAGCTGACCACCACGTTCCCGGACGGCAGCACCCAGGTCATCGACCCGGACACCGGCATCGCCACCGTCACCGACGCCAAGGGCAACACCGAGACGGTGAACCTGCACGACCTCAACTCGCAAGGCGGCCGCGGCGATTCGGGCGTACTCGACGACCTCGGCAGCCTCGGCGACCTCAACGGGACCAGTGGCGGAAACGGCAGCCGGGACGTGTCCCTCTCCGATCTGGGACTCGGCGGCGGCGTCGGCGCAGGCGCGTCCGGCGGCGGCCTGTCCGGGGCGGACTCCTTCTCCCCGGACGGCTCCGGCGGACTCGGTGCCGAGCCCCTCTCCGACGGTGCCGCCGCGAGCGAGGGCACCCCGCTCGCACCCGCCGCCACGGCCGGCACCCCCGGCGCGCCCGGCACACCCGGCAGCCCTGGGATGCCGATGGGCGGCGGCATGGGCGGCATGGGCGCCGGCGGGGACAAGGGCAACGGCGAGCGGGTGCGCGCCGTCCTGGTCGACGCGGCGGAGGAGAGCGAGCGCCGCAACCGCCGCCGACGCAGCCCGTGGAACCGCCAGGAGGACAGCGACACCTTCCTGGCGCCGGCCTCCCGGGTGGCGACCACCGGCGGCGACACCCCCGAGGAGGAGACGGAGCAGGGCCGCAGGGTCACCAGCTCCGCCGACTACCTGGAGGAGGACACGGACGTGTGGGGCACCGAGGACGGCGGCACCCCGGCCGTCATCGGGCGGTGAGCACCGCGCGGCCCCGCGCACGACCACCGCGCGGAGACGAATCCCACCAGGCCCCGGCTTCCGCGGCGAGGGCCTCACCAGGCAGGATCAGCAGGGCAGTTGATGAATCGGGCGACGCAGAAGGGCAGGAGCGGCCGTGACGGAACCGCTGGAGAAGCGCCTCGAGAAGGCGATGGCCGAACTCCAGGCGGCCCAGGAAGCGGTCGCGCGCACCGAACGCGAACTGCGGCAGGCGTCGTTCGCGGTGCTCTCCTCCGACCGCGCGGTCCGCGCCACCGTGGGCCCGCAGGGTGAACTGGCCGGGATCGAGTTCCTGGAGAGCAAGTACCGCGACATGTCCCCCCAGGAGCTGGCCGCCAGCGTCCTGGAGGCGGCGAACGCGGCCCGCCTGAAGATGAACCGCCACGTGATGAAGGCGATGGCGCCCTTCGCCGAGCCCAGCAGCAACGTGCCGGAACTGAAGGGCTTCGAGCTGGACTGGGAGCGGATCTTCGGTCCCGAGGTACTGCGCGAGGACGACGAGGACACGGCGCGCGACGGCCAGGCGGCCACCCCCGCCTGGCGGGACGCGCTCGGAGAGGACGGGGAGGACTGACCATGGGGCAGCGGTACTACGTCGACCCGCACCGCATCGAGGCGCTGGCGAGGCAGCTGGAGGAGATCGGCACCCTCGCCTCGAGCATCACCGAGGAGTTCCTCGACGAGCTGGCGCCCACGGTCAGGTGGCCCGGCACGGAAGGCGAGTTCGCCGAGAAGGCCAAGCCGCAGGAGCAGAAGGAGCGGCAGACCACCAAGGAAACGATGATGTCCATCCGCGACGCGCTGGTCGGCATCACCGACGCCACGGTCAGCCAGGTCCGGATGATGAAGGACACCCGCGACCGCAACCTCGAGGACATCGAGCGGGGCGACAACCGCATCAGGACCAACGGGTTGAACGGCGACGGCGGCCCGGGCGGGCATGGCCGCCGCTGACCACCTCCGCACCGCCGGCCGCTCCCGCACCACGCCGGGAGCGGCCGCTCCGTCCTGCCCGCACGGTGTCCAGGACGGCCCCCGATGAGCATCCAGGCATCGCCCGAGGTCAACGCGATGATCTTCATCCTCACCGGGGAGAAGCTCATCGACGCCGACGAGGACCTCGCCTACGAGAGCCGACGGCCCTACTCAGGACTGGGCCGCAAGCTGGACCGGATGTCGTCACTGATCGACAAGTCGATCCACGACATCGCCGAGGTCATGCCGGACGACCTGGCCAAGTCGTACGCCAAGGCGATGGGCATGCTCATCGACGACGGCGGCAAGAACTACCTGCGCGACTTCGCCGAGCAGCTCGACAAGATCGCCGAGGGCCGCCGCAAGACCTCCATGGACATCATGGAGTCCAAGTGGCAGGTCATCGCCGAGGTCATCCGGCTGCTCATCGAGATCGCCATCTATCTGGCGATGTCCTTCTTCACCGGCGGTGCCTCGGCCAGCCAGATCATGATGGCCAAGCTGCGCAGCCGGTTCCTGATCCTCACCACGCTCACCCACCTGCTCCAGCGGCTGCACATCGCGCCCTCGTTGACCGAGGCGTTCGCCGAGGCGTTCACCACCTTCGCGGTCCGGCTGGCGATGATGAACTTCGCCCCGGACGGCCGCCGCCCCGACGGCTTCGACTGGAACGACATCCTCAAGTCCGCCGCGTTCGGCGCCGCCGCGGGCTTCTTCACGAGCATCTTCGACAACTTCGCCAAGAACATCGTCAAGAGCTACGACAACAACTTCCTCAAGAACGGGCCGGACCTCGACTTCAAGCCGACCCCCAACCCCAACCTGCGGAACACGCCCGACCTCGACTTCAAGAACAACAGCCCCAACCCCAAGCCGAACCCCGACCCCGGCCCGGGCCCGAACAACGGCCCCGACCCGACCCCGACCCCCAACGGGAACGGCCCCGACGTCACCAACAACACGCCGGTGACGTTCCGCAACGACCCGCTCTCCTTCCGGAACAACCCCGACCTGTGGCGCAACAACCAGCTCCTGCGCAACAACGCCGACCGGCCGGGCGCGCTGGCCGGGCACTACGGGCTCAAGGGGACGGCCGACTTCCTCGCCGCCGGCGCGGGCGAGTCCGTCGCGGAGATCCTGATCAAGGGTGCCTTCGAGGGGGACTGGTCCACCAGCTGGTCCACCTTCGTCGGCGCGGGCGTCAGCAGCCAGGTCGAGGCCACCCTCACCGACACCGCCCAGAACAGCGGCGCCGAACTGCGCCACGTCATCGACAAGATGCGCAACCAGCCGCCCACCGTCTCCGGCGACAGCGCAGACACAGGCGACTCCGACACGCGGGAGTCCTCCGGCTCCACCCGCTCCGAGAACGGTGACGACCCCGGCCGCACGGGCGGTCCCTCGACCGTGAACACCCCGGGCGGCGTCGGCTCCTCGTCCACTTCACCCCAGCCCGTCGCCCAACAGAACACCGGGCAGGGGGACTTCACCGGCAGCGAGTCCCCTCCGCCCTACACCGGGGAAGACCTGCCGCCGTACACGACCCTCGACCCGCCCCCGTACTCCCCGGGCACGCTGCCGGTGACCGCCGCCGAGAACGCGCTGTGGCAGCAGGTCCACAACGGGCCCGCCGAGGTCCGCGAGCAGGCGCTGCGCGACATCGCCGCCCTGCGCGGCGCCGAGCCGCCCGGCAGCACGGAGATCGGCGTCCGTGACAGCGTGCACAGCAACCTGTCGCAGCTGCCCGAGGTCCGGGTGGTGCCCGCCGGGAACGGCCCCGCCGCCCAGGTCGACGCCGACCAGGTCCGCCGCGCCCTTGACGGCTTCGGCACGCCGGTCACGGTGGACGACCCGCTCACGTCTTCCGTCGAGGTGGGCGGGCAGGACGACCGTACGGCTGCGGCGCCGGGTCAGGAGACCGGCGGTCCCGTCGCCTCCAACGGCTCGACCCACGCAAACGCGCCCGGCACGGCCACCGGCGGCCGGCCGGGCGGCGCCCCCACCGGCGGAAGCACCCCGGCCCCGGCCCCCGCCGCCACCCGAACCCCGGACGGCGCGGCCCAGGCAGACACCTCACAGACGACGACAGACGACTCCCGGCAGACCTCCCAGCCGCCGGAGAGCACGTCCCCTGCGGAGGACAGGTCCTCTGCGGGGGACAGGTCCTCTGCGGGGGACAGGTCCTCTGCGGGGGACAGGTCCTCTGCGGGGGACAGGTCCTCGACGGGGGACAGGTCCTCCCAGGAGTCCACGTCTTCCACGGACTCCGATTCCCCCATGAACTCCAATTCCTCCGCGAACTCCAATTCCTCCACGGAGAACACCTCCGCTCCGGACATCACCTTCTCACCTGACATCGCCGTCACTTCGGACTTCACCGGCAGCGTCTCCACCCAGGCTGCGGACCTCACCGCCGCTCCGCCGAAGGTGGGTACCACCGGCTCGTACGCCGACACGGGCGACGCGCTCGACATCAGCGGCGCAACTACGGCACCGCCGCTGACGATCGTGGTCTCCTCCGAGGTGCCGCCGTCGGGGGAGGGGGCGCCGGAGGCCGCTGCGCTGCTGGACGGGGCCGGGACGGAGCGGGCCGTGGTGCTCGGGCCGGCGGTCACGCCCGACGGGGCGGGGCGTCCGGTTCGCGCCGCCGTCGAGCTGACCCGCGAAGGGCCGGGGGCCCCGGTCCGCGTCCGCACGCTCAACGGCCCTCCGCCCACCATGCCGGAGGACGGCACCCCGGAGGCCACGGACGCCACCACGGTCACCACGGAGACCGCCTTCCCCGGCGCGGACGTAATGCTGCCCCTCGCCGACGCCCTCGGACCCGCATCCCGCCCCGCCACCCTGAGCACGGCGACGACCGACAGCAACCCGGTGAGCACCACCACGGCGCCGCCCGCGAAGGTGCTCACGGAGACGACAACGTCCCTGCACGGCAACGAAGTCGACTCGGATTCCAAGGTCGTCACCACCACCATCACCACCGTCGCCACCGAACCCCCCGCGGCCAAACTCACCACCCTGTCCCGTCCCTGGACCGAGCCGGCCACCGACCTGCACCTGGAGTCGGGCCACGGCGACGGAAGCGGCGGACAAGTCACCGGCCTGGGCGGCGGCGGACGCGGTCCCGGCGGCGACGGCACTCCGCCGCCCCCACCCCCGCCCGCCACGCCACCCACGACGCCGGACAACACCCCGGCGACACCCCCCATGGCACCTCCGCCGCCCGGACGGCTCGTCGTACGACCGGTGGACGACAGCGGCAACAGCGGCAACAGCGACGACGGGAAGGGGCCCGCGGGCCCCACGGGCGAGCCGTTCGTCACCACCCTCGACGGCCACACGGTGCCCGTCGAGCAGCTGCGGCGTTGGGTGCCGGACGCGTCCGTGAAGCCTCAACCCGGGCGTGCTGTACGGACGTTGACCATTTCGCAGAGCCCCGCCGAGGACGGAACGTCGCACGGGACGGCGCGCCAGACCCTGCTCGGCCAGGACACCTTCCGCGGTGTGCGCACCACCTCCGGTCCGCCGGCCCCGGGGGACAACTCCGTCCAGCCTCCGCCCCGTACGGTGTTCACCGGCCCGCCGACCGCCCTCCCCGGCTCGGGGACCGAGCAGGGCGCCGACTACTTCGCCGGGCACGGCACCCCCCGTACCGTCACCCTCGGCACCGACGACGCGGCGCGACCCACGGTGAAGGTCAGCGGTGTGCAGCTGGGCGAGGTGCTCAAGTCCTGGGCGCAGGACGGCGATCAGGACCGTCCGCTGGTGCTGTTCTCCTGCGAGACGGGGCGACAGCCTGAGGTGGCGGGCCTGCCGGTGGCGCAGCACGTCGCGAACCGCACCGGGCGGCCGGTGTACGCGCCGACCACCGAGGTGGGCACGGCCCGGGACCGGGACGGCGACGTGCGCCCGGTGCTCACCGAGCGACCGGACGGGCCGGGCCGGTGGCGGCTGTTCACACCGGAGCCGGGCGGCGCCGACCTGGACGGGCTGGCGCGCGACGCCGGCCTGCACACGGGCCCGGAACCGGCCGACGCCTTCGCCCGGGCCCGTACTCTCCAGCAGATCCGCACCTTGCGCGACGCCCTCGGAACGGACGCCGAACAGCGTCCGGAGAACCGGGAGTTGCTCGCCGGCCTCGCCTACGTGGACGGCCTGCGCTGGCTGAGCCCGGACACCGCGACCCGCTACGGCGACGGCCGCATGACCCCGGATCTGCTGCGCCGTATGGTCACCGACCGGGTCGGCGCCACGGGCGGTACCGGCGTCGATCCGGCGGCCGGCCCCACCGTCGAGCAGTACACCGAATTCCTGCGCGCCGCTGCCGAGTTGCGGTCCACCGCCGGACCCGACACCACCCTCGACGCGCTGCTGCCCCCGCCGCCGCCCGCGCTCCCGCCGACCACCCTGGTCTCGCCGGAGGACGTGCGCGGTCTCGCTCATGCGCCGTCCGCGCAGATCACCTGGTCGCTCTCCGACACCCCGCTGCCGCTGTCCGAGCTGGCCCTCAGCGCCGAGGACACCGCGGAACTCGCCCGCCGCAGACCCGACCTGGCGCCCACGCCGAGCCGCCCGGAGAGCCTCGCCGAAGACCTGGCCCTGTACAGCAAGGGCGCCACCACGACCGGCCCGGCGGACACCGTGCATGCGGACGGCACGCAGTTCCGGCGGCTGGACACGCCGGGCGGCGGGGACTGCCTCTTCCGGGCGCTGCTCGACAGCGCGCGCAGCCAGGACGTACCGCCCGCGTGGGCGGCGCGCAACGTCGCCGGGCTGCGCGGCATGCTGCGCGAGCGGATCACCGGGTCCGAACTGGCCACCGCGGCGGCCGAGGCGATGCCGGACCCGGTGCTCGCCGTCGTGGACGACCTGCGGATGACCGCCGTCGCCGGGGTGCGGGACCCGGACGCGCGGCGCCGGATCACCGAGCGCTGGAACCGGATCGCGCAGTCGGTCGTCACCGACGGCGACGCCCGCCAGTGGCGGCGCATCCTCCGCGACAGCGGCTACCCGCACCTCGCCCACGTGGCTCCCACTCCCGCCGACGCGCGACGACTGGGCACCGAAGGGCTCTTCGCCGAGGCCGCCGAACTCAGGGAGTTGTGGTCCTCTCCCTTCGCGGACCTGCTCCCGCAGGCGCTGGCGCACACCCTCGACCTCGACCTGCGGCTCGTCCAGCGCGACCCGCAGGCGCCGGGGAACACCCTCGTCACGACCCTCCACCCGGGCGGACAGGGCGGCACCCTGCACCTGGCCTACAACGGCAGCGACCACTACGACGCCCTGGTCCCGGCCAGCGCCCCGCTCACCCCCGTACCGGACCCGGCCACCACCACCCCGGACCCGGCCACCGAGGAGCCGGACGGATCCGACCCCTTCAGCGAGTGGCTGCGCAGCATGGGCGGGATCACCGACCTCGACCGCCCCGACCCCGAGACCCCCGACCGGGGCGACCCGGTGCCGCTGGAGACCCAGCTCGAACGGCACCGCCCGGCCCGGCTGCTGACCGGCCCGGACGCGAGGCCGCCGGGCCCGGCCCCGCGCACCGTCACCTTCGAGGACGGCAGCCGGCTGCCCACCGTACTGATCAGCCCGGAGGCCGATCCGCACGGTGGCAGCCCGCAACCCCCCACGGACAAGACGACCCCGCAGAGCCCCCCGACCGGGCTCTTCACCGGCCCCGGTGTCCTCACCCTGCGTTCGCCCGAGCAGGTTGCCCAGGAGATCCTCGGGCACCTGCCGAAGAAACTGCGCGACCAGTTCGACGAGGCGGAACTGCTGCGCCTGCTCACCGAGCAGCCGGGCGCCTTCACCGCCCCGCGCGGCGCACGCTTCGTGGGCCGGGAGAAGTCCGGCGTCGGCCACGAGATGACCGTCGAGGCCATCCCGTACCAACGCTGGGAACGCTTCTCCGACGTGAACGGCGGCACCGTACGGCTGGACACCATGCGCCGCGGCCAGGCCGGTACCGGCGGCGGGCGCAGCGTCGGCCACGGGCGCCGGATCGCCGCCGCGCTGAGCATGGGCCCGCCGCTCAACTGGCTGCTGAAGATCGGCGCCTCGCTGGGCTGGACCCGCAGGACCGACTACACCCAGGGCACCCAGGCGTACCACCAGACCGAGCACCGCGCCCACGAGGGCTCACACCTGCACCTGGACGACGTCCACTACCGGGTGCGCGTGGACCGGGTCACCGAGGCGTCACCGAAGACCCCCGGCCCGGACAACTCGCCGCCCACGAGCCCCGGTTGGCGGCGCAGCCCGGTGCACTCCGCGGAGTTCGCCATGCGGGACGGTCTCAGCTGGCGGCTGCCGGACGACTTCACCGTGCCTTTCGCCGGGCCCCGTCGGGCGCCGGAGACGCTCACCTTCCCGGACGGGATCGAGCCGCGGATCACCGACACCACCGGACTGCACCTGACGGACCCGCCGGAGGACCTGGCGCTCGCCATCTCCGGTGCACGGCCCGGTAGTTCGGCGCACCGCACGCTGGTCTCGTACGTCCGTCCCGGGCGACTGCTCGCGCTGTTCGGGCGGTTCTCCGGACCGGTCAGCGGACCCGAGCTGACCCGGGGGAGCGGCCAGCACCCGCTGGGGCACCTGATCGTCGAGCGGTCGATCCCGCACCGGGCCACCCTGGTCACGGAGTCGGTCAAGGCGGAGCTGCGCGACCTCACCCAGACCACGTACCAGAACGAGCGCGGCCACGCCCGGGACACCCGCTTCGGCGTCCAGGTCACCGCCGGCCCCAACTACACCCTCGTCGGCCCGGAGACCGACGTACGTCTCCAGGGCGGCCCGCTGGTCCGCGCGGACCTCAGCACCGGGCGCGGCCACTACCTGGGCACCGACGCCGCCCGCAAGACCACCGGCCGCGTCCGCAACCACCCGGTCGCGCTCTACCGGGTGGAGCGCACCTTGATGGTGCGCAAGGCCGGCGAACCCTCGTCCGCGGCCCGCCCGGTCCGGGTGGTCAGCCTGGACTGGATCTCCACGCAGGACGCCCGCCGGCTCGCGGGCTGGGACAGCCGCACGCCGGGGCAGACCGGCCCGAACCCCGACGCCGAGCCGCCGGTGCCGTGGTACCTCACCCGCGAGGACCCGGTCCACCTCAGCGGCCAGGTCCGCGCCGAGGGCTTCCGCCCCGACCGCCCGCAGAGCGCCGTACCGAACCAAGGGCAGAACCAGCCCCCGAGCCGGCAGCCGGGCCAACAACCCAGCCAGCAGCAGAACCCGAACGGGCAGCCCGCCCCCCAGGACCCCATGCGGGCCTTCGCGGACACGGTTCTCGACACCCTGCACCGCTCGTACCCGTCGCTGTTCGTCCCGCCGCTGATGCTGCGGCACCCGCGGCTGGCCAAGTTCTGGTACGGCGACGGGCGGATGCGGACCGCGCTCCACAACGACCGCCAGGTGCGCGAGGCGCTCAACCGGCCCACCCTCGCGCAGAGCCTGGACGACCTGACCACCACCGGGGTGCCGGTCACCCTCACCGAGGACGGCAAGGTGCGCCGCGGCCACCACACCCTGATCCTGCGGGCCCGGCTCTCCGACCGGCGGTTCGAGACCACCATGAGCGAACGGTCACTGCGCAACGCCGTGATCGGCACCGAGATCTCCGGCCAGGGGCAGCAGGCGTCCACCACGCTCTCCAGCGGTGTGGAACTGGGCATCTCGCCGCGCGACCACGACAAGGCGCCCGAAGCCGGAGTGCCGCGCCAGACCGGCAACGTCTCCGTCGGCGTCCGCTACGCCAAGACCGACCAGAAGGCCACCCGGAACACGGTCGCGGTCACCCACGACCACCTGACGTTCCAGAACGGCGCCGACCTCTACAGCTACCAGGTGGAACTGGGCGCCTCCTTCGAGGGCCACCGCCGCCCACGAGGCTGGGCCCGGCTCGCCTCGGTCGGCCTGCTCGGCGCCGGCGTCTTCGTCAGCAAGGTCGAGGAGCGCCCGCTGTTCAACCGGGGCAGCGAGACCGTGGGCCGCGTGGAGCTGGCCGTGCCCGTGGCGCACGGCTCCGAACGGCACGGCCCCGCCGACCCGCCGCCCGGCGGACCGGTGACGACCCCGGCGCCCACCACCCCCGCACCGCAGCGGCTCTCCGCCATCGAGGCCGACCAGCTCCTCGACGGCACCCGCCCGCTGCCGAGGACGGAATCGGCCGAACGACAGCTCACCCGGAAGCTGCTGAGCGCCCCGCACGTGGTGCTCAGCGCCGAGGGCGGCCCGCAGCGCCAGCAGCTCATGCAGGACACCGCCGACCGCGCCTCGGGCACCTCCTGGCACGTCAGCGCCCCCGGCGCCCCGGTGCGCACCGCCCTGCGCCGGGCCATGGCCAACCTCAACGTGGCCGGTCAACTCGGCCAGTACCTGGGCCCGTTCGGCTCCCGCATCACCGGACTCAACGGTGCCGGACCCTTCCAGACCCACTACCTGAAGGCCGCCGTCCGCGGCGAACTGCACAACCTGCGCGTCAAGAGCGACCCGAAACCCGCCAGCCTCGAAGCCACCATCGGCAACGAGCACCGCGTCGCCGGCAGCGCGAGCACCACCTCACGCACCACCCTCGGCGTCCAGGGCGCCGACATGCCGCTCCAGCAGGCCCCGGGCCAACCGGCGGTGGTCGGGTCCTACTCGACCGCCCTCCAGTACGCCTGGGGCAAGGGCCGCAGCGTCTCGCAGACCCTCACCCGGGGCCGCAACACCACCCTCACCTTCGCCGGGCGCATGTACCTGGTGGTCGCCGACGCCGCCGAGACCGTCGCCGTACGGGACCGGTGGACGGCCGCGATGGGCGCGATCGGCACCCGCGCCGGGGACCGGATCAGCTCCGCCGCCGGCCGGCTCTCCGAGCGCCTCGGACGCGGCCTCGCCCCCCGCCGGGCCGCCGCCGCGCTCCAGCGCGTCCGTGACGCCGTGATGTTCCATCTGCCGATGCAGGACGCCATCGAGGCCGGACTCGCCCCTGACGGTCTGGGCACCAGCACCCCGAGCAACCTCGGCGGCGGCTACCGGCTGCCCGGCTTCCTGCGTGGCCGTCGCTTCCCCACCCACCCCAGTGGCCAGCTCGACGCGAGCCACGCGGCGCGGCAGCTGATGGGGCGGCTGGAGAAGATCGGAGTGCCCTCCCACGACCGCGAGCAGGTCCTCCAGCGGCTCTCCCCGGACTTCCTGCGCGCAAACCTGCACGAGCTGACGACCGACGGGATGACCCTGCCGGTCCGCTACCGGGCCTGGTCCAGCCCGCTGCGGCTGCCGGTCGGCGGCAGCCCAGGACAGGTCCGGTTCAAGCTGACGCCGGTCACCACCACCGTGGAGCGGCTGCGCACCGGCTTCGAGTTGGAGGACTACCGCACCACCGCCCGCGACGACTCCGACGGCTCCTCCCAGGACCGCGGCGCCGACGTGACGCTCGGCGTCGGCCAGCGCGCCGTCGACAGCGGTGTCCTGCTCGCCAACCCCTCGCTCCAGGGCACCGCCGCCAAGCAGCGTTCGAGCACCCGCACCGAGACCGCCGGCAGCACCTCCATGCCGAACATCGCCACCACGCAGGCGCACGCCGAGATCGTCACCGGCTACACCCTGACGGTCACCATGACGGACGCGACCGGCGAACCGCTCTCCCCTCGCGCCGTCGCCCCGGTCGGCAGCCTCAACGAGATCCTCCCCGCAAGCCTGCTCACCCCGGACGGCGCCGGCGCCGACGGTGCGCTCACCGAGCAGGACGTGCCGGAACCCGAGCGCGCGGTACGGATGCTGACGGCCGATCAGGCCCGCCCGGACGGCATCGCCGCCTGGCGCGGCGGCGACACCGACGACTCGGACGTACTGCCCTTCGACGACCGGATCGGCTCCGGCATCCTCGCCGTGGACATCCACGGCGCGGCCAACGTGCAGGACGCCCTGACCCTGGCCACCGCCCGCGCCGACGGCCTCGGCGACAGCGACCTCGGCAAACGGCATACCGGCAGGACGCTCAGCGAACGCGTCCGCATGGCCCGCCTCACCCCGCTCACCGGTCTCGGCACCGCCCCCGCCCACGCCCAGCAGGAGGCCACCACACAGGTCGGCCTGACCGCCGGCTTCCGCGAGGCGCTCGGCGCGAACGGCTCAGCGCTGCCCACCCAGGCCTCCGCCCGTCTCTTCGGCCAGTCCCACACCGCCGACTCACGCCTCTACGCCAAGATGCACCGCCGCGGCGCCCGACTGCTCACCGTGGAGAACAAGCCGCGCATGGAGGCCATGCAGCGCGCGAAGACCTCCGACGCGCTGGAGGCCGGCATCACCGACAACGTCGAGGGCGTGGTCGGCACATCGCCGCTGGCCGGCAACAGCAACGCGGGCGTCACCAACCCGGGCGCCGCGATCCCGATCGGCGGCGCGAACGACGGCACCGCCCTCAAGGGCACCGTCGACACCACCCTCGGCACCCACCTCAAGGTCGTCACCGACCGCAGCATGCTCTTCGCGCTGCCGGTGAGCTGGCTGTCCGTGGCCGAGGTGGACCACCGCATCACCGACAGCCGTCCGCTGCACGCGCTCGGCAAGGCCAAGCGCGGACCCCGGGCCGCCGAGGCGGAGACCACGGCCCTGGTCTGGCTGCGCGAGGACATCGCCCGTGACTACGGCCTCCTGGACGACACCACGTTCCCCGACGAGGTCAGCAGCGCCTGGGACGACCTGGCGAGCGCCGCAGGTGACCTCGCCGCGGCCGAGAAGGGCTACTACGACGCCCGCGCCCGGGCCCGCGAGACATGGCTCGACCTGAGTCCGCAGGAGCAGGCCGCGCTCGGCGACGACCACCCCGACCGGCCGACCGTCCTGCCGCAGGCCATGGCCCAGTCCCCGGCCGTCGCCGCCTGGCAGGCCGCCCGCGAAGAGGTCCGCCGCTGGGAACAGCGCACCGACGCCGCCGCCGCGGACCACCACCGGCTGCACCTCGCAGCCTCCCGCCTCACCGCCCATCACCAGGGTTCGGCCTCGGTCCCGGTGCCGGACCGGCCGCAGGAGTACACCGCGCCGGACTGGCGCTCCGAGGCGCCCGAGCCGTACACCGTCACCGACGGCACCGACTCGGCCCCGCGCACCCTCACCTCGCCGGACGGCACCACCGTGCGCGAGGTGCACGACATGCCGCACGACGGCGCCTCCTTCTTCCACGCACTGCTCGCCGCCGCCCACGACCGCGGCCGGCTGCCCCACCTGCTCGGCACCGACCTCGCCGGCCGGTTCACCGCCGCCCCCGGCGACCCGGCGGTCACCGAGCGGGCCGTCCGCGCCGCCCGCAACCGCCTCGCCTGGGCCCTGGGCGAGGACAGGAACGCGGACCTGCTCGACGGCCTCGCCCTGGACGCCGCGGACACCTTCACCCAGGGCGAACTCGACTTCGCGGGCGTGCAGTTGAGCCCCGCCCAGCAGGCCGAGTTCGATGCGCTCGGCCGGCTCCCGCAGACCGTCTGGCCGACCCCCGCACAACGCGTGGCGCTGGCCACCGCGGCCATGCTCCGCCCGTTCACGAGCGAGCCGCGTCAGGACGACGGCACCGTGCAACCCGGCGGCGAACCGGCCTCGCCCGAGCGCCGCGCCGGCGACCACGGCGGCGCCGACCTGCTGCCCGCCCTCGCCGCCCGGGTTCTGGGCACGCCCCTCACCGTGGTGACCGGCGAGGGCCGCGACCAGCGCTTCCTCCCGCACGGCACCGATCCGGCCGCCGTCGACCCGGCCACCGATCCGGTCCTGTTCGCCGCCGACGGCTTCTTCCACGCCGCGCTTCCGCCCGGCACCCCACCCCCCGTCGCCACCCCGCTCCCGGCCCCGGCCGGCTCCACCATGACCGCCGGCACGACGACCGGACCCGCCTCGCAGCAGCAGTCCGCGAAGCCGCCGGCGCACCACAGCCATGCCACCCCGCCCTGGATGCCACCCGCCGACAGCAGCGGCCCCCGCTACCGCCTCGACCGCGACGGCATCCTCACCGCACCCGACGGCGCCACGTACACCCAGGGCACTCCCACCGGCCGCGGCAACGGCTTCTTCGCCGCGCTCTCCACGGCCCTGCACCACGCCGCCGACCAGCCGGGCCTGGACAGCCGCGGGGCAGCCCGACTGCGCAGCCGCGCCGGAGCCCCGCCCAACCGGCTGATGCGCCTGAACGGCCTCCCCGGCACCCCGGCCGAGCGCGACTCGCTCTTCACGCCCCCGCCGCTCCGCCGGCTCCCCGGCACGCCCGCACCGAGCCAGGACGCCCGCGACGGCCACCTGCGCCGCCACCTCGCCGACGCCCCCTGGGGCCCGGCGGCCGACCGCGCGGTGGCCGAGTGGGCCGCCGCCGCGACCGGCGCCACCGTCACCCTGATCGAGGAGAACGGCACCGCCCACACCTACGCCGGACCGTCCGGCGAAGCGGGCCCCCACCTCAGACTGCGCCGCCGCGGCGGCGACTTCGTCCCCCTGACCCTGCGCACCCCGGCACCCGAGCCGCGGCAGGACGACGAGCAGGACCCGGCCACCATCCCGCTGCCCCCGTCCCCCACGGGCAACGACCTCCCGAGCCCCGCCGGCTTCCCCACCGAGGAGGAGGCGCTCGACCTGAGCACCCTGTCCGGAAACAGCCCCACCCCGCACCTGGGGGACACGGGCGACACGGGGCAGCCGGGCGAGGACTCGGACGTCGAGATGGACCTCGAATCCGACGACGACTCCGCGCCCGAGGAAGCTGCCGTACTCACCGGCCCGGAGACCGAGTTCGCGACCCGGTTCGCCGACCTCCTCAACGAGGCCGACCTGCGGGTCGACTCCCTGCTGGACGTGGTGCGACAGCGCAACACAGCCCTCGGCGGCTTCCCGGACGTGGCGTTCGACAGCGCCTTCACCGAACTCACCGGCATCGGCGTACCCGAGGCCCTGGACCAGGCGGAGCAGGACGGCCGACTGGAGACCGAGGACTACGACGACCTGCGCGAGGCCCTCGGCCTCGGTACCGGCAGCCCGTTCACCCAGACACGCCCCACCGGCACCTCGGCGCGGGACCGCGAGGTGACACTGCGGATGCTGGACCGGGTGGCCCGCCTGGTGAAGGAAGCCCTCCGCAAGGAGGACCGGGAAGCGGACGCCCAGGTCACCCCGCACATCGCCGTCGCCCTCCTGCCGGACGGCTCCCTCGGCATCGCGGGCAACACCGGCGCGAAGGCGCTGACCAGCGACGAGGCCGCCCTGGTGGAGCAGGAACTGCGCTGGTTCGTCACCGGTCAGGAAGCGGCAGGCACACCGCGCCTGCGGAAGCTGGAGCAGTGGAACCGGGACGAGGAGCAGCACCGGCAGGGCCGGGCGCGGCTGGACCGGCGACAGCAGGAACTCGACCAACGGGCAGAGGAGTTGGCGGACCTGGGGGCGCGGCTCGACGAACAGTACGAGTCGGGCGACTGGAACGACGAGCGGCAGCAGCAGTGGGACAACCTCCCGAACGAGGAAGAGGTCCTCCGGCAGGACCGCCAACTCCTGACGGCGGACCAGCAGCAGTGGCGGCGCGACGAGCGGTGGCTGGCCCGCAGGCGGCCCGCCATGGCACGGGAGATGCGCGACCGTACGAAGCTACGGGCCCTGGCCACCGGCTGGTACCGGCTCTACCACCCGGGTTCACCCGAACTCGACCTCGTCAAGCGGGCGTTGGCCAACCCGACCGTCCTCAACGTCAGCGGCCGCGACGCGACCCCGGCCTTCGGATCGTACGGCTCCGAACACGGCGAGCTGACCCTGCTCGGGCACTGGGTCGAGCACTGGCAGAGCAACCCCGGCGACCCGAGCAACCCGCAGACGCTAGACCTCGGCGGGTTCAAGATGGCCTGCGCCTCCTGCGACCTCGCCTACCAGGCGGTCAACGAGCACATCGGGCGCCCCCTCGGCCACCGGGTGCACGCGTCCGGGACCCACGGCACCTTCTTCCCCGGCTGGCGCATGCCGCAGTGGATGCAGCAGCGGACGGAGCTGTGGAACCACATCCGGGACAACGCGGGGAGCATCGGCGCGACCCTCGACGAGAACGGCGTACTCAACGGCGACAGGACCGGCACCGGGGGCCCGCAGAACCCCGACGCGTCCTCCTCCGAGTACGAGTCCGGCGGCGAGGCAATGGACACGGACGCCGCGATGGACACGGATGCCGCCCCGGACAACGCGGCGCCGAGCCCGGAAGCGGTGGGCCCGCGGCTGCCCCAGAACCCGTCCGCCGAACCACCGAGGGCGACCATCCCCACGCCACGGGGCCCGCGCGACACCCGCCCCCGCTTCGTGGTGCGGTCGGGCTTCGACACCCGTCGGTTCTCGTACCAGGGGGAGCGGGTCACCGACCTCACGGTACGGCTGGCGATCCGGGGTCCGGAGGGTCAGACCGCCCACGTCCGCGACCAACTCGACGCAGGTGTACGTGACTTCCTGAACGCCCCCGAGTACCGCCTGCCGAACGGCGACCGTCTGCATGTGACGGTCGAGTACGTCGATCCGTCCGAGAACCCGCACTTGGCGGTGGACCTGGCGGGCCGGGACCGGCCGATGGACCAGAACACGTGGTGGGCGGACGCCGATCCGGTGCACATGGTCCACGAACTCACCCACCAGCTGGGCCTGCGTGACGAGTACCGTGACGCCGACTCCCCGCACCGCCCTCACATCCCGGGCAGCCTGCTGGGCGACCTCAACGCTGACCCCGAGGACGCCTCCCTCGCCGCTTCCGGTCTGCGGGGCAGGCATCTGGCGCTGCTCGGCGCCCTGATCGGGGATGTGACTCCGGCGCCCGACCAGGACACGGAGCAGAGCTGGGACGCGGCACGCACCGCCACCACACCGATCACCCGCGAGTCCGTCTGGGTCGACCCGGTCTCCCTGCCCCGACCGGCCAACGGCACAGCAACCACCGAAGTCCCGGCCCGAATGCCGCAGGCCGCGACCCTCACACCGTTCAAGTCGGGCAGCTTCGAGTTCACGAACCTGAAGCACACCGACGAGAAGTACCGCGACAAGGCCGTCCGGATCATCGAACTGCTCAGGGAACATCCGACGATCCGGGACTACATCGGCAACCGCCCCTGCCGTATCACCCTGCACCTGCGCACCACGGAAACCCCGGCCGATGTCACCGACCTGGGCGATGAGGGCGTCCAGATCAACCTCGCCAGCTACTACTTCGAGAAGTACGGCATCGGCCACGTCATGGGCATGCTGGCCCACGAGATCGGCCTGCATCCCCTGGCCTCGCGGGACACGAGCATCCCGGACGAGGAGGCGATGTTCCGGGGCATCCCTCTGCCGGTGCCGGGCCTGTCGGAATCGAAGACGCCGCGCACCATGAGCACGGAAGGCGCCGGGCAGGCCGACCACATCATGGCCGCCTTCACCAGCAGCACCCGGCACCGGATCTACCGGGACATCGTCCTGAAGATGGCCGACATGCTGGCCGACGCCGCGCGGGACGGCGTGGAGGGAGCCAAGGCCAAGGACGTCACGGACCTGATCGACTGCTACTTGATGGACGTTGCCTCGATCGCCATCACCAGCGACTACCGGATGAACGCGGCAAAGGAGCCCGGCAACACCGCCAAGGTCTACAACGCCTACAAGGCCCTGCTCGCCGAGCACATGGCCGAAGACAGCCCCGCCCGCACCCTGCTGCCCACCGACAAGGGCCTGTTCGGCGTCGTGCGGGACTTCGCCCAGCTCGCCACCAGCCTTGCGACCAACAACCGCGGCGACAGCATCCAGCAGCCCATCACGACCGACGAGGCCCAGCCACGGCTCCCGAAGCACCCCGAGACGCTCGCTCAGCAAGCATCGCCGCCCTCCCCGTCCCCGCGCGACAGCGGCCCGCGCTTCGTGGTGCGGTCAGGCTTCGACGCGCGTCGGTTCTCGTACCGGGGAGAGCAGGTCACCGACCTCACCGTCCGTGTCGCGCTGCGCGGTGCGGAGGCACAGACCGCGCATGTCCGCGCCCAACTCGACGCGGGCGTACGGCAGTTCCTGAACGGTCCGGCGTACCGCCTGCCGAACGGTGACCGTCTGCATGTCACCGTCGAGTACGTCGACCCTGCCGATGCCCCCCACCTGACCGTGGACCTGGCGGGCCGGGACCGGGCCATGGACCAGAACACGTGGTGGACGGACGCCGACCCCGTGCACCTCGTCCATGAGCTGACCCACCAGCTCGGCCTGCGTGACGAGTACCGTGACGCCGATTCCCCGCACCGCCCCCACATCCCGGGCAGCCTGCTGGGTGACCTCAACGCCCGCCCCGAGGACTCCTCCCTCGCCGCTTCCGGTCTTCGCGGCCGGCACCTGGCTCTCCTCGACGCGCTCATCGGGGATGTGACCCCAGCTGCTGAGCAGCACCCCGAGCAGACCTGGGACGACGCCCGCACGGGCGTCACACCGGTCGCGCGCGCGTCCGTCTGGGTCGACCCGGTCTCTTTGCCGCAGCCCGCCGAGGGCACGGACACCACCGAGGTCCCGGCCCACATGCCGCAGGCTGACGTACCCGTCACACCCTTCAAGTCGGGGAACTTCGAGTTCACCAACCTCAAGCACACGAATGAGAGGTACCGCGACAAGGCGATCCGGATCATCGAGCTGCTCCGCAAGCACGACACGATTCGGGACTACATCGGCAACCGTCCCTGCCGTATCACTCTGCACCTGCGCACGACGGAGACTCCGGCTGATGTGACGGATCGCGGCGACGACGGCGTGGACATCAATCTGGCGAGCTATTACTTCGAGAAGTACGACATCGGCTACATCATGGGGATGCTGGCCCACGAGATCGGCCTGCATCCCCTCGCCTCGCGGGACACGAGCATCCCGGACGAGGAGTCGATGTTCGAGGACGTCCCCCTCACCGTGCCGGGCCTGGCGGACCTCAAGAACCCGCGGACGATGAACACCAAGGGCGCGGGGCAGGCGGACCACATCATGGCTGCCTTCCCCAGCAGCACGAGGCACCGTACGTACCGCGACATCGTCGCGAAGATGGCCCATGTCCTCGTGGATGACGCCCAGGACGGAGAAGACGGCGCCAAGGCCAAGGACGTCACGGACCTGATCGACTGCTACCTGATGGACCTGGCGACGATCGCCATCACCAACGACAAACGCAAGGACGCGGCCTGGGAGCCCCGTAACACGGCGAAGGTCTACAACGCGTACAAGGAGATGTTCGCCGCCCAGCTCGCGGAGGACAGCCCCGTCCGGCCGCTGTTGCCGCCGGACAAGGTCTGGTGGAAGGTCACGGGCAACTTCCTGGGCCTCGGTGCCAGCTTCACGTTCACCAACAAGGGCGACAGCATCCAGACCGTCGCGCCGGAACAGAGCGCCAGCACGGACGAGGCCCGGCCGCGCCTGCCGCAGCACGGCTCGGACAGTGCTACCGAGAGCCCGTCGGCTGCGCCGCCGTCCCCGGCCCGGCGCGACAACCGGCCCCGGTTCGTGGTGCGTTCGGGCTTCGATGCCCGGCGGTTCTCGTACCGGGGCGAGCCTGTCACCGACCTCACCGTGCGGATCGCTATGCGCGGCACGGAAGGGCAGATCGCATATGTGCGTGACCAACTCGACGCCGGGGTACGTGAGTTCCTGAACGACCGGGCGTACCGCCTGCCCAACGGTGACCGACTGCATGTCACCGTCGAGTACGTCGACCCTGCCGATGCCCCCCACCTGACCGTGGACCTGGCGGGCCGGGACCGGGCCATGGACCAGAACACGTGGTGGACGGACGCCGACCCCGTGCACCTCGTCCATGAGCTGACCCACCAGCTCGGCCTGCGTGACGAGTACCGTGACGCCGATTCCCCGCACCGCCCCCACATCCCGGGCAGCCTGCTGGGTGACCTCAACGCCCGCCCCGAGGACTCCTCCCTCGCCGCTTCCGGTCTTCGCGGCCGGCACCTGGCTCTCCTCGACGCGCTCATCGGGGATGTGACCCCAGCTGCTGAGCAGCACCCCGAGCAGACCTGGGACGACGCCCGCACGGGCGTCACACCGGTCGCGCGCGCGTCCGTCTGGGTCGACCCGGTCTCCCTGCCCCAGCCGGCCGACCGCACCGACCCCACGGCCTCAGAGGTCACGCCCCACATGCCGGCGGACCCGAACGCGACGTCCGCCGCGGTCGAGCCGGCCCTCGTCCCCTTCAAGTCGGGGAACTTCGAGTTCACCAACCTGAAGCTCACGGACGACAGGTACCGCGACAAGGCCGTCCGCATCATCGAGTTGCTGCGCAAGCACGCGACCATCCGGAGCTACATCGACGATCGCCCGTGCCGCATCACCCTGCTGGTGCGGACCACGGAGACGCCGGCCAATGTGCGGGACCGGGGCGCCGACGGCGTCGACATCGAACTCGCCAGCTACTACTTCGAGAAGTACGACATCGGCTACGTGATGGGCATGCTGGCCCATGAGATCGGACTGCATCCGCTGGCCTCCCAGAACGCGGGCATCCCCGACGAAGAGATGATGTTCCGGGGAGTACCGCTGGCGGTGCCCGGACTGTCCGATCTGAAGACGCCGCGCACGATGAGCACGGAGGGTGCCGGGCAGGCCGACCACATCATGGCCGCCTTCCCCAGCAGCACGAGGCACCGGATGTACCGCGAGATCGTCATGGAGATGGGCCAGGTGCTCGCGCGGGACGCGGCGACCGGGGACGACAACGCGAAGTCCAAGGACGTCACGGACCTGTTCGACTGCTACCTCATGGACCTCGCCTCGATCGCGGTCACCAACGACCACCGGATGAACGCGGCGACCGAGCCCGGCTACACGGCGAGGGTCTACAACGCGTACAAGGAGATGCTCCGAGCCCAGCTGGCCCAGGACGCCGCGCTCCCGGCCCTCCTGCCGTCGGACAAGAGCATGTTCGGCGTGATCAACGATTTCCGGCGCATCGGCACCCACATCGCGATCAACAACCGAGGCGACAGCATCCAGCAGCCCCTCGCGACCTGAGCCCGGCCGAGCGCCCGGCCAAACGCCCGGCCAAGAACCTCGCGCCACACATGCTGACCAGCTCATCAGGACTGGCTGACCGCACCGTGGCACAGTGGCCGTATGTGCGGACGCTATGCCTCCAGCCGCAGTCCCGAGGACCTCGCCCAGCTGTTCCAGGTGGCCGAGTGGCATCCGGAGGAGACACTTGCGCCCAGCTGGAACGTGGCCCCGACCGACGAGGTGTGGGCCGTCCTGGAGCGCACGCCTCGCGGCGCCGACGAGGACGAGCCGGTACGGCGCCGGCTGCGGCCGCTGCGGTGGGGGCTGGTGCCCTCGTGGGCGAAGGACGTCAAGATCGGCGCGCGGCTGATCAACGCGCGGGTGGAGACCGTGCACGAGAAGCCCGCCTTCCGCCGCGCGTTCGTCAAGCGCCGCTGTCTGCTGCCGGCCGACGGCTTCTACGAGTGGGACCAGGTCGAGGACAAGAAGTCGGGCAAGGTCCGCAAGCAGCCCTACTTCATCCACCCGGAGGACGGGCAGGTCCTGGCCCTCGCCGGGCTGTACGAGTTCTGGCGTGACCCGGAGATCAAGGATTCAGACGACCCCGCCGCCTGGCTGCTGACCTGCACGATCATCACCACCGAGGCCACCGACGCCGCCGGACGAATCCATCCGCGCATGCCCCTCGCCCTCACCCCCGAGCACTACGACGCCTGGCTCGACCCGCACCACGAGGACACCGACGACCTCCGCGCCCTGCTCGCCCCGCCGGCGGACGGCCACCTGGATGCCCGCCCCGTCTCCCCGGCGGTCAACAGCGTCCGCAACAACGGCCCTCAACTCCTGGACGAGGTCCCCGCTCCCTGACCCCGAAGGTGAGTTCTGGGTAAGGGTTGCTCTGCTGGACGGCAGCTAGACGCTTTTGACATCCGTTTTCATCTAGCGTGGGCCTGAAGCCGGGACGGGTGGAGCTCGGCGCATCATTCGCCTTGCCCTCGGAGGGTTCCATGCCTGCGTCCTCGTACCGTCGTCTTCCGCTTGTGCCACTGACAACCGGCGCATGTCTGATCCTCCTCGCCGGCTGCGGCAACACGCCGGATTCCAAAAGCGGCTCCGACGCCGCGCAGCGCCCCGCTGCCGCGGCCGCCGTCCCGGTGGTGGCCTCAACGAACGTCTACGGCGATATCGCGGAGCGAATAGGCGGCGGAAAGGTGCAGGTCACCTCGATCATCGGCGACCCCGACCAGGACCCGCACTCCTACGAGGCCAACACGCAGAACCAGCTGGCGTTGTCCAAGGCGAAGGTCGTGATCGAGAACGGCGGCGGCTACGACGACTTCGTCGACCGCATGCTGAAGAGCGGCGGTTCGTCCGCCGAGGTGGTCAACGCCGTCAAGGTCTCCGGGAAGACCGCCCCGGCGAGCGGGGAGCTCAACGAGCACGTCTGGTACGACTTCCCCACGGTCGCCAGGCTCGCCGACCGCATCGCCGCCGCCCTCGCCAAGGCCGACCCGGAGGACGCCGGCGCCTTCGGCAGGAACGCCAAGAGTTTCGAGGCGAAGCTCAAGCCGCTGGAGGGGAAGGAAGCCCGGATCAGGGCCGACCACGGCGGCGAGCGCGTGGCCATCACCGAACCCGTGCCCCTGTACATGATCGAGGCCGCCGGGCTGGAGAACGCGACGCGCCAGGAGTTCAGCGAGGCCATCGAAGAAGGCGGCGACGTCTCCGCGAGGACCCTGCAGGAGACGCTGGCGCTGTTCACCGGCAGGAAGGTCAAGGCGCTGGTCTACAACGAGCAGGCCTCCGGCCCGCAGACCGAGAAGGCCGAGCAGGCCGCCAGGGACGCCGGAATCCCCGTCGTCCCGGTGACCGAGACCCTGCCCCACGGCAAGGACTACCTCGGCTGGATGACCGCCAACGTCGACGCGCTCGCGGGCGCGCTGGCGAAGTGAGGCCCTCCACCGCGGCCGGCGGCGCCGCGCTGATCAGTCTGCGCGGAGCGGCTCTGTCCTACGGCGAGCGCGTGCTGTGGCAGGACCTCCAACTCGACGTGCGGCCGGGCGAGTTCCTGGCGGTACTCGGGCCCAACGGGGCGGGCAAGACCAGCTTCGTACGGGCCCTGCTGGGCCAACGCCCCTTGTCCGCCGGTACGTTGACGGTCCTGGGCCGTCCGCCCCGCAAGGGCAGCCGCCACGTCGGCTACGTCCCGCAGCAGGCGACCCTGTCCGCCCACGCGATGCTGCGCGCCCGGGACCTGGTCCGCTTCGGTATCGACGGGCACCGCTTCGGACCCCGGCTGCGCACGGGCGCCGTACGTCGCCGCGTGGACGAGGTCCTCACCGCGGTCGGTGCCGCCGCGTACGCGGATGTCCCCGTCGGGCTGCTCTCCGGCGGCGAACGGCAGCGAGTACGCATCGGACAGGCACTGGTGACCGACCCGCGGATCCTGCTCTGCGACGAGCCGCTGCTCTCCCTCGACCTGCACCACCAGCGGGCCGTCACGGAGCTGGTGGACGCCCGCCGCCGCTCCCACGGCACGGCCGTGGTGTTCGTGACCCACGAGATCAACCCCGTGCTGGGGCTGGTGGACCGCGTTCTCTACCTCGCCCGCGGCGGCCACCGCATCGGCACCCCCGACGAGGTGCTGACCTCCGAGGCGCTGTCGCAGCTGTACAGCACCCGGGTCGACGTCATCCGCGTCCGGGACCGCGTCACGGTCGTCGCCGTACCCGACGAGGTCGCGCAGTCGCCGCACCATCCCGAACTGCCGCACGGAGTGCGGTCATGACCATCGCCGACGGGATCTGGCAACAGGTCTTCAACTTCGACCACTACGGCGAACTGCTCGCCCTGGTCCGCAACTCCCTCGTCGCCGGCGCCGCGCTCGGTCTGGTCGGCGGTCTGGTGGGCGTGTTCGTGATCATGCGGGACCTGCCGTTCGCGGTGCACGGGATCAGCGAGCTGTCCTTCGCCGGCGCCTCGGCCGCGCTGCTGCTGGGCATGAACATCGTGGCCGGGTCGATCGTCGGCTCGCTCGTCGCCGCCGGGGCGATCGGACTGCTCGGCTCCCGCGCCCGGGACCGCAACTCCGTGATCGGCGTCATCATGCCGTTCGGCCTCGGGCTCGGCGTGCTCTTCCTCGCCCTCTACAAGGGCCGGGCGGCGAACAAGTTCGGCCTCCTCACCGGGCAGATCGTCGCCGTCGACACCCCGCAGATGTCCTGGCTGCTCGGCACGTCGGCCGTGGTGCTCGTCGCCCTGGCGGTGATGTGGCGCCCGCTCGCCTTCGCCAGCGCCGACCCGGACGTGGCCGAGGCGCGGGGCGTGCCCGTACGGGCGCTGTCGTTCGCGTTCATGATCGTGCTGGGCCTCGCGGTCGCCCTGTCCGTGCAGATCGTCGGCGCGCTGCTGGTCCTCACGCTCGTCGTCACCCCGGCGGCCGCCGCTGCCCGGCTCACGGCCTCACCGGTGCTGCTGCCCTTCCTGAGCGTGCTGTTCGCGGTGGCCTCCATCGAGGGCGGGATCCTGCTGGCGCTGGGCAGCAGCATCCCCATCAGCCCGTACGTCACCACGATCTCGTTCGCGATCTACCTCGGGTGCAGGCTGCTGGGCCCCCGCCGGAAGCCCAGGCGACATGAAGACATGAAGGGGTGTTCATCTATTCCTGTATCGTGAGCGCATGACTTCGACGCTCACCCCGCCGTCGGCCGAGCGGGCCGTGTCCACCCGTGCCGGGGCCGTGCCGCGGCGGCGCACCCGGCTCCTCGCACTGCCGGAGGTCCGCTGGGCCGTCGCGGCCACCGCGCTGTTCCTGCTCGCGCTGCCCCTGCAACTCGCCGGAGCGCCCGCCTGGACGTGGTGCCCGCTCTACGCGCTGTCGTACGCGACCGGCGGCTGGGAGCCGGGCTGGGAAGGCCTCAAGGCGCTCAAGGACAGGACCCTCGACGTCGATCTGCTGATGGTCGTCGCCGCGCTCGGCGCCGCCTCGATCGGGCAGGTGATGGACGGCGCCCTGCTGATCGTCATCTTCGCGACTTCGGGCGCACTGGAGGCACTCGCCACCGCCCGTACCGCCGACTCCGTGCGCGGACTGCTCGACATGGCCCCTGCCACGGCCACCCGGATCACCCCCGACGGCACCGAACAGACCCTCCCCGTCGAGGAGTTGACGGTCGGCGACACCGTCCTGGTCCGGCCGGGCGAGCGCGTCGGAGCCGACGGCCGGGTGCTGGACGGCGTCAGCGAGGTGGACCAGGCGAGCATCACCGGCGAACCGCTTCCCGCACCGAAGCAGCCGGGCGACGAGGTGTTCGCGGGCACCCTCAACGGCACCGGGGCGCTGCGCGTCCGGGTCGAACGCGACGCCTCCGACTCCGTGATCGCCCGGATCGTACGGATGGTGGAAGAGGCGTCCGGGACGAAGGCACCCACCCAGCTGTTCATCGAGAAGGTCGAACAGCGCTACTCGCTGGGCATGGTCGCCGCGACCCTTGCTGTGTTCGGCGTCCCGCTCGCCTTCGGCGAGGAGTTCTCTGAGGCGCTGCTGCGCGCCATGACCTTCATGATCGTCGCCTCGCCCTGCGCGGTGGTCCTGGCCACCATGCCGCCCCTGCTGTCGGCCATCGCCAACGCCGGCCGGCACGGTGTGCTGGTGAAGTCGGCGGTGGTGATGGAGCGCCTCGGCCAGGTCGACGCCGTCGCCCTGGACAAGACCGGCACGCTCACCGAGGGCACCCCGCGCGTTGTCGACGTACGGCCCCTGCCCGGATCGGCGCTGGACGAGGACGAGCTGCTGACGCTCGCCGCGGCGGCCGAGCACCCCAGCGAACACCCGCTGGCCCGGGCCGTGGTGGACGCCGCACGCGAACGGCGCCTCCACCTGCCCGACGTACGGGACTTCACGTCCGCGCCCGGGGTCGGGGTGAAGGCCGTCGCGGGCGGTCGTACCGTCGAGGTGGGTGCCCCGGCCCGCCTGCTCGACAACGCCTGCGCCGCGACCGACGCCGACGACGCGAGCCCGGTCGCCGCGCTGGCCGAAGAACTCCAGCAGTCCGGCCGTACCACCGTCCTCGTGGTCGTCGACGGCACCCCCGCCGGAGTGCTCGGCATCGCGGACCGGCTGCGCCCCGACGCCGCCGCCACCGTCGTCTCCCTCACCGCACTCACCGGCGCCGCCCCGACCCTGCTCACCGGCGACAACCCCCGGGCCGCTGCCCACCTGGCCGCCGAGGCCGGCATCGAGGACGTGCGCGCGGGGCTGCTGCCGCAGGACAAGCTGGCCGCGGTCAAGGAGATGGAGGGGGCGGGCCGCAAGGTGATGGTCGTCGGGGACGGTGTCAACGACGCACCCGCCCTGGCCGCCGCCCATATCGGCGTCGCCATGGGCCGCGCGGGCTCCGACCTCGCCCTGGAGACCGCCGACGCGGTGATCGTCCGCGACGAACTCGCCGCCGTCCCCACCACCGTCGCCCTCTCGCGCCGGGCCCGGAGACTGGTCGTGCAGAACCTCGTCATCGCCGGGGTCTTCATCACCGGCCTCGTGACCTGGGACCTGGTCGGCACGCTCCCGCTGCCGCTCGGCGTCGCGGGCCACGAGGGCTCCACGGTCCTCGTCGGCCTGAACGGACTGCGGCTGCTGCGGGACGCGGCTTGGGAGCGGGCGGCGGCAGATGGGGCCGGCTGACGGAACCGGGCTGACATTGCCCCACCTGACATTGCCCCGGCCGACAGGGACCGGCTGACAGGGCCTGTGACCCCAGGGCCGTACGTGCCGGCGGCCCTACTGCGCGGGGCCGTTGGCCCGCCCTGCCACACACCGGGCGGGCCAACGGCCCCTGTCGCACGGCTCCTGTCGGACTGTGTCTCGACGTCAGTCGCAGCGGCCCGCCGGCCGAGCGCGGGTCACGGCATCGGTGGTGCCGGTCGTCGAGTCCAGCCACACCACCTGGTTGCCGCCGACAGCGACCGCGGACGACTGCTCGCCGCGGTTGCACGAGACCCGGCCCTTGAGGGTGGCCGGATCATCGGGCGCGCCGGCCGCGGCGAACTGGTAGAGCTTGGGCGCCGATTCGTTGCTGAGCGGGGCGCCGGCCAGGTAGCTGCCGACCGTCACCCTGTCCTCCGAGACCGTCAGGTCGTAGGCGTTCAGGGCGTTCGGCCCGGTCTCCGGGCTCAGGTCCACCACGCCGGAACCGTCGAGTGCGGCGCGGCGCAGGGCCCTCGTTCCGTCGGTGGCGCCATCGTCGAGGAGCCAGAAGACGTGGGTGCGGTTGATCGCCGTCGGGCCGAGACTGATGCCGTCCGTGGCCGATTGGACCGCGGTGTTCTCGCCGGTCGCGATGTCGATGACCCGTGTGCTCACCGCGTACTCGGCGCGCACCCGCCGCCGCTCCTGGTAGGCGACCTTGCCGTTGCTCACCGACGGTGCCCACGCCCGGTAGTAGGTGCCACCGCCGATCGTCTCCACGTTCGCCGGGTCCTTGATGCTCAGATGGGCCACGGCCCGGCGCCCGCCGTAGGTGACGTAGTCGAAGGCCACGAGGTCACCGTCGACGTCCACCGAGCTGCCGGGGGTCCGGCCGTGCCAGAGCTTCTTGACGGGGCCGCCCGCGAGCGGCCTGGCCAGGACGTCGACGCCGTCCGGCCCGTACGCCTGCCACACCACGGTCTTGCCGTCGGTGGCCGGATTGACGTGGTAGCGACCGTCGTTGGGGCTCATCAGCTTGGGCGTGCCCCGGCCGTCGGCGCGCCCGGCCCACACCGAGTACGGCTCCGTGCCGTCCTCGTTGGACTTGGACGCCGCCCACCAGCCGCCGCCCCCGCCCAGGTTCGTGTTGCTGGTGTTGATCCGGTCGAGGAGGACGTCGGCGTCCATGCCGAGGGCCGACTCCCAGCCGGGCACTATGCCGTGGGCGGTGAAGGCGCGCTGCAGCGTCTTCCGGCCCGCCGCCGGGATCGCGAGGTCCTGGGCGGCGGCGAGCACGGCGGCCCGTGCCTCGGTGAAGCCGTCGAGCGGCGTGAGGTACTCGGTCAGCGCTCTGTAGACGATCTTGTCCATCGTCTCGGCGCCCAGGTCCTCACGGGCGTCCCACAACGCGCCGCCGATGATGGTCGAGTTGAGGTGGACGCCGCCGCTGTCGGTGGCGAAGCCGACGCCGAGGAACGACTTGGCCGTGGTGCGTCCGTCGCCCAGGTCGCGCAGCGCGCATTCCCGCGGGGACTTGGTCCGGCAGAGCCGCTCGCCCAGGAGGCCCGAGTCGGGGTCCGTCGCAGGGATGCCGTACACGTCCGCCTCGATGGCGTTGCCGAAGTAGTCGGCGATGGCCTCGTTCAGGGCGCCGGACTGGCCGGCGTAGACGAGGTTCGCGGAATGCTCGATCACGCCGTGCGTCATCTCGTGGCCGACGACGTCCATGGCCGCGGAGAGCGGGCGGTACTCGCCGTCACCGTTGCCGTACACCATCTTCTGGCCGTCCCAGAAGGCGTTGACGTACGGCTGCCCGTAATCGGTCACGCCCACAAGGGAGTTGACGGTCATGCCGCGGCCGTCGAGGCTGTCGCGGCCGTGCTTGCCCTTGAAGTAGTCGTAGACCTGCCCCGCGGCCCAGTGTGCGTCCACGGCCCCCGACTCGGTGGCCTCGGCGCCGAACGCAGGGGTCGGCGAGCCGAACTCCTGGATGCCCTCGGGCCACACCCCGCCGACGTCGGTGTACCACTTGCCGCGTGCGTCCCAGGTCGACAGGACGTTGCCGGAGTCGCCGGCGGGTATTCGGGAGCGGTCGCGCAGGACGTACAGGCCACGGTTGTCGTCGCGGTTGATGTCGAGGCCGACGGTGGTGCCGTCGAGCCTGACGCCGGTGCCCTCCTCGGCGGCGAGCGCCTGCCGCGAGCGCCTGCCGGCGGCGGCGGACTGCCCGGGTGTCGTGCGAGGCGTGCCGAACGTCTTGATACCGCTGTACTGAAGGACCGGATATCCGGCGCGGGCGTCCACGTAGACCTCGCGGCGCACGGGCTCACCGGTCGCCGGGTCGCTGCCGTGCACGGTGACGTGCCGGGTGAGGACGCCTGCCCCGGCGGGCAGTACGACGAGGCCGCGCACGGTGCCTTCGAGCGGGGACTCCTCATCGGCCCCCTCGCGCGGTGGCGCCGCGAAGTTCCTGTCGCCGAGTTCGGTGAGGACGGCGTGTACCGCACGCTCGACGGCGAGCGCCTCGCCGACCTCGGGCGTCGTGCCGGTGCTCAGCTCGGTGAAGTACTTGCCCGAGGTCCCGGTGACGACCCGCTCGCCGTCCTGCCGCTGCATACGGACGACGTACTGGCCGCCCAGGACGGGCACCCCCCGGTGCCGCTGTTGGAGCCGGACGGTCTCGCGGCCGTCGGCGGCGGTGGTCCCGGCGGGCACCAGATCGCGGTTCGCGTCGGGGATCCGGTACCGGCCCTGCCTGCCGTCCAGATAGGCGCGGGCCGCGGCTGCGGCACTGCCGGTGGCGGGGGCCTGCTCCCGGATGCCCCGTACCAGCGCCGGGGTCTGCGTCTCCTGCCCCGGGATCACTTCCGCCGGGTTCGGCGGCGGTGCCGTCGCCTCCGTCAGGGCGTCGGCAGGCGCCGCCGAGACGACGAGTGCGACGACGCTCAACAGCGCCGCCGCACCCGGTAATCCGATCGGTCGTGCCCGGTGGCCGCCTCGGCGGCCGCCGACTCTGCCGGTGGTTCTCCTGGTGGCTCTTCTGGGGTGACGCACGGTCTCCCGACCCCCCTCGCTCGCGGTGCCGGGGGCACAGTGCCGCCCGGCCAGGGGTCATCGAAGCGGCGATGTTCCGTTCGATCAACGGGGCGGGTGTGCCCACAGGTGACTTCCGGCTGTAGTCGGGCAGGCGGCGGCTGCCGGTCAGCGTCCCGGTTCGGGCGCAGGGCCGCTGCTGCGGCGGACCACCAGGCCGACCGGGACGAGCGAGTCGACCGGGTGCGGCTCGGCAGGGGCGGTGGACAGCCGATCGGATCGATTTGGACTGCCAGTACAGACTCTGGACATGTAGTCTAGAGGCGGCTCGGGGGATCAGACTGCCGAGCCCTTGCGGCAGAGGAGTGTGCGATGGCGGCCGAGCGGGTCCTCGAAGCGGAGCGGGACGCGATCGTGGCCGCGCTGAGACCGGTCGTCGACGGGCTCGTGGCGACGTTCGGGCCGATGTGCGAAGTGGTCCTGCACGACTATCGGCGGCCGGAGAAGTCCGTGGTCGCCGTGGCCGGTTCGGTGACCGGGCGGGCCGTGGGCGGGGCCATGAGCGAGATCGGCATGCGGGTCGTCGCGCGCGGCGACGGTGCGGGCGACGAGCTGAACTACGTCACCCGCACGCGGAGCGGCAAGCTGGTCAAGGCGTCCACCATGGTGCTGCGGGACTCGACGGGCACGGTGTTCGGCGCCCTCTGCGTCAACCTCGACGTGACCGCCGTCAACGACGCCCACGCCCTGCTCGGAGCCCTCGCCGGCGCCGTCACCACCTCGGCCGACGTTCCCGTCACCACCTTCGGCAACGACATCGACTCCGTCGTCGACGCCATCCTCGACGCCCACCAGCTCCGGCAGAACGACAGCTGGGCCGGTCTCGCACGCGCCCAGCGCCTGGAACTGTTCCGTGGTCTGGACGAGCGGGGCGTCTTCGCCGTGCGGCGCGCGATCGAACAGGTTGCGGCACGGCTCGGCATCTCCCGAGCGTCCGCGTACAGCTATCTGTCGCAGGCGCGCACCGAGGCCGGGACGTCGGTCGACGAGGCCGCCACCGACACGACACCCTCTGGAGGACACGCGTGACGACCACCACCCCACCGGTCACCCTCGACGACGTCCGCGACGCCGCCGCCCGGCTCAAGGGCGTGGCGCACCGCACCCCGGTGCTGCGCTCGCGCACGCTCGACGAACTCGTCGGCGCGGAGGTCCTCCTCAAGTGCGAGAACTTCCAGCGGGTCGGCGCCTTCAAGTTCCGCGGCGCCTACAACGCGGCCTCCCGTCTGACGCCGGAGCAACTGGAGCGTGGCATCGCCGCGTACTCCTCCGGGAACCACGCGCAGGCCGTCGCCCTCGCCGCCCGGGAACTCGGCACCACCGCGGTGATCGTCATGCCCGAGGACGCCCCGCCGTCGAAGCGGGCCGCGACCGTCGGTTACGGCGCCGAGATCGTCACCTACGACCGCTACACCGGCGACCGGGTCGCGATCGCCGAGACACTGGCCGCCGAGCGCGGCCTCACCGTCATCCCGCCGTACGAGCATTCGCACATCATGGCCGGGCAGGGCACCGCCGCGCTCGAACTCCTCGAAGAGGTGGGGGAGTTGGGTGCGCTGCTGACGCCGGTCGGCGGCGGCGGGCTCATCGCCGGCAGCTCCACGGCGGCCAAGGGCCTGTATCCGGACATCCGGATGATCGGCGTCGAGCCGGAGGCCGGGGACGACACCAAGCGATCCCTGGAGGCGGGGCGGCGCATCAGCATCCCGGTACCGCACACCATCGCCGACGGCCAGGCCCTGCACACCCCCGGCGAACTCACCTTCTCCGTCAACCGACGGCTCGTCGACGCGATCGCGCTGGTCAGCGACGACGAGATCCGGGACGCGATGCGGTTCGCCTTCGAACGCCTGAAGATCGTCGTCGAACCGAGCGGCGCCACCCCGCTGGCCGCCCTGCTCACCGGCCGGGCGGGCACGCTGCCACGCCGGGTCGGGGTGATCATCTCCGGGGGCAACGTCGACGCCGAGCGCTTTGCCGAGCTCTGTGGGACGCGGTCCTGAGCGGGAGTTCCCCGAATGGCGGCCCCGGATGGCCGGGCGGACGATGGAGTGGTAAGGGGCCGGCCGTCGACGGCGGTGCGCAGGGTTCGCCGGGGAGGTCGGCCGCGGTCGCGGTGAGACGCGGCCGGAAGGGAGCCCATCATGTTGGAAGTGAAGCCCATCGACAAGCCTGATGAGCGGCGCGATTTCCCCCGCGGTCACCTCGAAGCCGTCCACATGACGGATCTCGACTTCGCCGTGGCGACCTTCGAGCCCGGATGGCGCTGGACGGAGTCCGTAGCCTCCATCGCGGGCACCGACACCTGTCAGATGCACCACAACTGCTACATGGTCCAGGGCCGCATGCACATCCGCATGGATGACGGCGGCGAGAGCGAGGTCGGTCCTGGCGACGTCTTCGTCTGCTCACCCGGACACGACGCCTGGGTCGTGGGCGACGAGCAGGTCGTGGTCTACGACTTCCAGGGGCAGACGGCGAGGGAGTACGCCAAGCAGAAGTAACGCGCGGCCGCCGACTCGGTGCCCGGTACGTCAGACGGTGACGACTATCTTCGCGCGCGCGTGCTTCACCTCCACGTACCGGAGCGCCTCGGCAGCCTCGCTCAGCGGATAGGTCCGCTCGACGACCGGGGCGATCCTGCCGGACTCGGCGAGTTCGCGCAGCGCCGCCAGGTTGGCCGTGCTCTGCCGGGCCGAGATCTCCAGCAGCTGCTGCGGGCGCGCGAAGGGCGCCGCCAGCCGCCGCTTGAGGAAGAGACCCATGGGGCCGACGACGCTGCCGCCCTCGTACACCCCGCCGCCGGACAGGATGAGCGTCCCGGTGGGCGTCAGGACCCGCCGGAACTCCCCGAGTGAGCGATTGCCGACGAGGTCCAGGACCACGTCGTACCTCTTCTCGTCCCGGGTGAAGTCGTCCTGCGTGTAGTCGACGACACGGTCGGCGCCGAGTGAGCGGACCAGGTCCACGTTCCTCGTGCTGCACACGGCCGTCACCTCCGCGCCGTACGCCTTGCCGAGTTGCACGGCGAACGTGCCCACCCCGCCCGACGCCCCGTTCACCAGGAGCGTCTGGCCCGGTTGCAGCCGGGCGACGTCGCGCAGGCCGATCAGGGCGGTGTTCCCCGCCAGCGGAATCGCCGCCGCCTGCTCGAAGGTGAGGTTGGCCGGCTTCGGGCCGACCTCGCTGTCCCGCGCGCACACGTACTCCGCGAACGCGCCGTCGGCCTCCCCGTACACCTCGTCTCCGGGCTCGATCCCCGTGACCCCGGCGCCCACCGCCTCCACCGTGCCTGCGAAGTCCCGGCCCCGCACGCGCGCCCGGGGCCGCCGCAGCCCCATCATGCCGCGGCCGATCAAGGGGTCCCCGCGCATGAAGTGCCAGTCGTAGGCGTTCACCGAGGCCGCATGCACCCGCACCAGCACCTCGTCGGTGGCCGGCACGGGCCGGTCGATGTCCCTGAACTCCAGCACGTCCGCCGAGCCGTACCGGTCCTGCAGCACTGCCTTCATGGGATCCCCCTCCATCTCCGGCGAGCCTACGGAAAGCCAGCGGAGGCGGATATCGGGGATGAACCCTGATTTTCTCAGGGTCGCCCCTGGCCTTGCCCGGATGAAACCGATCGGTTTACGCTGGGTCCCACAGTCGGAAACCGATCGGTTTCCATGTCTCGAGACAGCCTGGAGATCCCATGTCCGCCATCGAAGGTTCCGTCGCCCTGGTCACCGGCGGCAGCCGCGGCATCGGCCGTGCCCTGGTCGCCGCCCTGTACGAGCGGGGCGCGAAGAAGGTGTACGCCACCGCCCGCGACCCGCGCACCGTCACCCACCCCGATGCGGTGCCGCTCGCCCTGGAGGTGACCGACCCCGCGTCCGTCGCGGCGGCGGCCGAGCAGGCGCAGGACGTCACCCTGCTGATCAACAACGCGGGCGCGTCGGTCAACGCGAACTTCCTCGACTCTCCCGTCGAGGACGTCCGCCGTGAGTTCGAGACCAACTTCTACGGACCGCTCCTGGTCACGCGGGCCTTCGTGCCCGTCCTCGAACACAACGGCGGCGGGCACATCCTGAACGTCCACTCCGTGCTGTCGTGGATCGGTCTCGCCGGTTCCTACAGCGCGTCCAAGGCCGCCTTCTGGTCGCAGACCAACTCACTGCGCCTGGACCTGAAGCCGCGCGGCATCGAGGTCACGGGCCTGCACGTCGGATACGTCGACACCGACCTGACCGTCGGCATCGACGCGCCCAAGTCCACGGCCGAGAGTGTCGCCGCCCAGGCCCTCGACGGGATCGCGTCGGGCGCCTTCGAGGTCTTGGCCGACGACATCTCGCGGCAGGTCAAGGCGGGCCTGGCGGCCGACCCGGCCACTCTGTACCCGCAGCTCGCCGCCTGACCTGCGCCCTGATCACACCGGCAGCAGGCGCGCCACCAGCGCGCTGAGCTGCCGGGCGGTGCGGCACTCGTGCATCTCGACCAGCTCGGCGTAGGCGGGTGCGGCGGAGTCGCCCGTGCCCCAGCGGGAGCGCTGCTCCGGGTTCAGCCAGTAGACCCGACGGGCCCGTTCGGAGATCTGCCGTACGGCGGGCAGGTTCGGGTCGCTCTGGTTGGTGCGGGCGTCACCGAGGACGAACACGGTCGTGCGATGGCCGACCGTGTCGCCGTACCGCTCCGCGAACTCGCCCAGCGCCATGCCGTAGTCGCTGCTGCCGTGATAGCCCGTCAGCGTGGCCTCCGCCTCGATGCGGGCGCTGAGCCCCTCCGGGTCGGCGGTCCCGCGCTGGAGCAGCCCGGTCACCTCGTCGATCCGGTTGACGAAGGCGAACACACGCACCTTGCTGAACTGGTCGTGCAGCGCCTGCACCAGCAGCATCGTGAAGTCCGAGAAGCCGGACACCGACCCCGACACATCGCACAGCAGCACCAGTTCGGGGCGGACGGGCCGGCGTCGGCGCAGTACCGGCTTCATCGGCACGCCGCCCGTCGACAGGGAACCGCGCAGGGTCCGCCGTAGATCGATACTGCCCCGCGAAGCGCGGCGGCGGCGTGCCGCGAGCCGGGTCGCGAGTTTGCGGGCGAGTGGCTGCACGGCCCTGCGCAGCTCGGCCAGTTGGGCCTTGCCGGCGAAGAGGAAGTCGACCCGGTCGGCGGTCGGAGTCACCGCCCGCCGGGCGATCTCGTCCCGCCCGCGCCGCTCCGCGACCCGGCGTCGCGCCTCCGCGGCCACCAGTGCCCGGAACGCCTCGATGCGCTGCCGGATCTCGTCCTCCAGCAGCCGGTCCGTGAACCCCGGACTCCCGCCCTGCCCACGGATGGTGTCGCGGACACGGGCCAGCAAGGTCTGTGGCCGCAGCCGTTCCAGCGTCTGGTACGACGACCAGCCGTCCGACTCCGGCGAGGAGCCGTAACCACCGAAACCGTCGACCGCCTCGGCCGCCAGGCGGCCCATCAGGGCCTGGTCGTTGGCGGCCAGGGCCGCCGCCAGACGGTCGCGCAGGTCGTCCCGGCCCGCGGCTTTCTGCTCCGGCGCGCCGACCCCGCGCGGAAAGTAGAGGTCGAAGACCGGGTCGAACACCGGCCGTTGGCCGTTTCCGTGCAACAGCGTCGCCGCCAGCCCCTCGCGCAGCAGCTCCCGGTCAGCGAGACCGAGGGCCTCCATCGCGCGCCCCGCGTCGACCGTCTCGCCGGTGCCGATGCGGACACCGTGCGCGCGCAGCGCCGAGACGAGGGACGTCAGCCGCTCCGCGACGCCCGCGGGCGTGGTCACAGGGCGTCCAGGTCGAGCTTGGCGGTCGCCTTGAGGACGTCGTCCTGGTGCTTGAGGAGCACGCCGAGGCTGGCCTGCACGACCGTCTCGTCCAGCGTGCCGGCGCCCAGCGCCAGCAGGGTGCGCGCCCAGTCGATGGTCTCTGCGACCGACGGCACCTTGCGCAGGTCCATCGCCCGCAGCGCGCCCACGACCCGGACGACGGAGCGGACCAGCGCCTCGTCGAGCCCCGGCACCTTCAGCCGTACGATCCGGCGCTCCAGCTCCTCGTCAGGGAAGCCGATGTGGAGGAACAGGCAGCGGCGGCGCAGCGCCTCGGACAGCTCTCGGCTGGCGTTGGACGTGAGGACGACGAAGGGGCGGCGCGTCGCGGTGATCGTGCCGAGTTCGGGGACGGTCACCTGGAAGTCGCTCAGCACCTCCAGCAACAGGCCCTCCACCTCGACGTCAGCCTTGTCGGTCTCGTCGATCAGCAGGACCTTCGCCTCGTCGCCCCGGATGGCCGTCAGCAGTGGCCGCGTGAGCAGGAACTCCTCGCTGAAGATGTCCGTGCGCGCCTCGTCCCACGTCTCGTCGCGGCCCGCGCTGATGCGCAGCAACTGCTTGGCGTGGTTCCACTCGTACAGTGCCCGGGACTCGTCGACGCCCTCGTAGCACTGCAGGCGCACGAGCCGCGCCCCGGCGATCTCGGCCACGGCCTTGGCCAGCTCCGTCTTGCCGACCCCGGCCGGGCCCTCCACCAGGAGCGGCTTGCCGAGGCGGTCGGCGAGGAAGACGGTCGTGGCGACCGCGGGCGAGGCGAGATAGCCGGTCTCGGCCAGACGTGCGGAGACGTCGTCGACGGAAGTGAACAACGGGGCCTCCGGCTGGGTGAGAGATGTCTGTTCCGGTCACCTATCTGGTCCAGTCACCTATCTAAGCGCTTGTTCACCTCCGCTGTCACCTGTGATCCAAGGGCTTTTGCGAGGGCTTCCTCACTGGAGACCGATCGGTTTCCTTCTGGGTCGGGCGCGCGGTAGCCTCGCGGTATGGCCACGACAGACAAGGCGTCCACCAGGGACCGGCTCCTCGACGCGGCGGCCGAGCTCTTCTACCGCGACGGCGTCTCCATCGGCGTCGAGGCGCTGTGCCGGACCGCCGGGGTCTCGAAGCGGTCCATGTACCAGCTCTTCGCGAGCAAGGACGAGGTCCTCGCGGCGAGCCTGGCCCGACAGCTTCCGGCGTACGAGGCCCAGCTGGCGCCCGGCGACCAGGACGCCGGCACGCCCCGGCAGCGGATCCTGCATGTCTTCGAGCGGCTGGAGAAGGCGTCCACCGAGCCCGCCTACCACGGCTGTCCCTATCTCGCGGCCCTGGTCGAGCTGAAGGATCCCGAGCATCCGGCGAGTGTGGTCGCGCGCGGGGCGAAGGAGTGGATGCGGGACTTCCTCCGTGCGCGTGCACAGGAGGGCGGGGCGCGGGACCCCGAGCTGCTCGCCCGCCAGCTGATGCTGGTCTTCGACGGTGCCAGCGCCCGGGCGGGCACGCAGGTCGAGACGCTGGACGGGCTGGCCACGGCAGCCGTGACCGCGCTGCTGGACGCGGCCGGCGTGGAGTGACACAGGAAGGGGCGGCCACCGTGGTGACCGCCCCTCGACCTGCCTGTCGTGCTTGTGCCTGTCGTCCTCGTCCTACCCGTCGTCCCCGTCCTACCTGTCGTCCCCGTACCTGTCGTCCTCGTCGTGCCTGTCGTCACGACGCCACCGCGACCGCCCTCACCGCCGGAGTTCGCAGCATCCGCCGGGCCGTGGCCAGGCTGGTCCCCAGGGTCACCGTCGCCGCGATCGCGACCACGGCGACCGCCGTGCCGTAGGCCTGGCCCGGCAGCACCCCGTCGGTGCGGACCATCGTGAACGGGACGATCCCGGCGAGCGCGGCCACCATGCCGAGGAGGACTCCGGAGACGGTCAGGATCAGCGTCTCGGTGCCGACCGTCCCGAGCACCTGCCCCGGGGTCGCCCCGGCGAGTCGCTGCTGCCCGAACTCCCGGCTGCGGTAACTCGTCGCTGCGTACAGCGAGTTGACCAGCATCACGCAGACGAAGACCACGATGATGCCGACGACCGTGAAGTTGAGCGTCTCCAGGTTCTTGGCGTCGATCGACTTCGTCAGACCCGAGGCCTCGACGGCGTCGCTCTCCACCGCCTGCATGGTGAGCGTGGCCGTCGCCACCGCCGTGAACAGGATCAGCGACATCAGGATCCCGGCCAGCTGACCGGCCCGCTCCCGCAGATTCCGCACGGCCAGCCAGCCGCTCGCCCCGCTCAGCGGCAGGCGGTCCAGCACGCCCTTCAGGAGTCGCGGCGCCATCAGCGCGAAGCCGACCGACAGCAGGATCGCCCCGTAGGCCGGCGCCGCCATCAGCGCCGCGTCCGTCGCCGAGAACGCGAAGGTGGAGGAGGCCGCGGCGGCCCCGGCGAGCAGCGCGCCGTACGCGAGGAACTTCCGTGCCCCGCCTTGCCGTTGGGGTCCGTGTGTCGCCCGCCGTACGGCGAGGAAGGCGGCGCCCGCGGACGCCAGCAGCGTGATGTCGATGCCCGACAGGAGCGCGATCGGGCCGAAGGAGTGGTCGACGGACTCGGCAACCTGGCCGCTGTTCTGGAAGATCTCCAGCAGTGCCCGGCCGCCCAGCATCGCCGGGCCGATCGCCAGCACCGCGCCCACCAGCGCCACGACCACCGCCTCCCCGACGACCATCCGCTTGAGCTGCGCCGGAGTCGCCCCCGAGCAGCGCAGCAGCTCCAACTCGGCCGTACGCTGACGGACGTTGACCGTCAGGGCGGAGGCGACGGCGAAGAAGACCAGCAGGGTGCCGTAGCCGCCGACGACGCCCGCCGCGGTGGACAGTGTCTCCGCGCTGGTCGAGTCGACGCCGTCCTGCGCGGCCGTGTCGTGCATCGAGTTGAACGTCATGATGATCGCCGCGCCGAGAAACGCGGACAGCAGCGTGGCGAGGAACCGCCCGGGGCGGTTCCGTATCGACCGAATGGCCAGCATGAACATCGCTCATACCCCCGTCGTCACGTTGTCGCCCAGGTGCGCCAGGCGCTCGGCCACCACATCCGCCGTCGGGGCGTCCAGCCTGCCCGCCAGCCGTCCGTCCGCCAGGTACAGCACCGAGTCCGCATAGGAGGCGGCGACCGGATCATGGGTCACCATCACCACCGTCCGGCCGTGCACCCGCACCGTCTCCTGGAGCAGCCGCAGCACATCGCGTGCGCTGCGCGTGTCCAGGGCGCCCGTCGGCTCGTCCGCGAAGATCACCCGCGGCTCGGACACCAGGGCGCGGGCGATGGCGACTCGCTGGCGCTGACCGCCGGATAGCTGGTCAGGGCGGTGCCCCAGTCGGTCGCCGAGGCCGACGGACGTCAGCACCTCCTTGGCCCGCCTCCGGTCGACGCGCTGCCCGGCGAGCTTGAGCGGCAGCACCGTGTTCTGGGCGACGGTCAGTGTGTCCAGCAGGTTGTACTGCTGGAACACGAACCCGATCCGGCCACGCCGGAACTTCGTCAACTCGGCCTCGCCGCCCCCGGACAGCTCGGTGCCGTCCACGCACACGATGCCGCTGTCGGGCCGGTCGAGACCGGCCGCGCAGTGCAGCAGCGTGGTCTTGCCGGAGCCGGACGGCCCCATCACCGCGGTGAAAGTGCCCCGCCCCAGTCCCAGCGTCACCCCGTCCAGCGCGGTCACCGCGCTGTCCTGCGCACCGTAGGTCTTGGTGACCTTGACCAGCCGGAGTGCCTCGGCGGCGGGTCCCTTGTCGTGCGTACGTCGCGAGCTTGCCCGAAGCATCGTCATCACTCTCCGTCCGGCACTCCCTGTGCCCTGCCGACGAAGCTACGGAGCCGACGAGTCGACCACATTGGGCGCAGAACCCGTATTGCCGGGTGTACTTGGCGACACCCCCTGACGGGGCAGAGCCTCGGACCGCACGGAACCGGCCAATTGAACGGTTTCAATTCCGTCCTAGCCGCGCGTTCCGTCGACTGAGTGCTTCTGTTGGAATCTGCACAGAATTCATGCTGCTCGCACCATGGACTCACGTCACTTCTGCCACTAGCTTCAACCGTCGTTCGACCTGAATCGTTCCAACTACGATGAGCCGAAGGGACAACGGCATGAACGACGGAGTCGACAGCACGAAGGGCAGAGGGGTGCGCCGCAGGACCGTGCTCACCACCGCACTCGGCGCAGCACCGGTGGTTCTGGCGGGCGGGATCGCCGCAGGCGGCCCCGCATCGGCCGCACCCACCTCGCAGCGCACGGCCGTCGAGGGACTGACGGTCGAGCACAGAACGAACCCCCTCGGCGTGGACGCCGCCCACCCGCGGTTCGGCTGGCGCATGGCGTCCTCGACGCGCGGCCGCCGCCAGTCCGCGTACCGGATCCTCGTGGCGACCGCACCCGACCGCCTGACCCCCTCCCGGGCGGACGTCTGGAACAGCGGCCGGGTCGCCTCACGCGACTCGATCGCCGTGCGCTACGAGGGCCCCGCCCTGCGCGCCTCCACCCGCTACCACTGGACGGTGACTGCCTGGGACGAGACCGGCCGCGCCGTCCCCGCCGCCCCCACCGCCCACTTCGAGACCGGCCTGCTCGGCACCGACGGCATCGCCGGCTGGGACGGCGCCCGCTGGATCACCATGGCCGACAAGCAACCGAACACACCCGGAGCCCCACTGCTCCGCCACCAGGCAGAACTGACGGGACGTCAAGTGCGGGACGCCCGGCTCTACATCTCCGCCCTCGGCGTCTATGAGGCCCACATCAACGGCCACCGCGTCGCCGTACCGCAGGGCGACACCACCACCCATGAGCTGCTGACGCCGGGCTGGACCAACTACGACAGCACCGTCAACTACTTCACCTACGACGTCACGGACCTGGTCGCGGGGGAGCGCCAAGACGGGCAGCAGCGGAACGCGGGGCACGTCACCCTCGCCGCCGTACTCGGCAACGGCTGGTACAACAGCCGTGTCTCCGAGAACAGCACCTACTACTCCGCCGACGGCAACCGCCTGGCCCTCAAGGCCAAGCTCCTGATCCGGTACGCCGACGGATCCGAGCAGACGGTGGTCACCGCACCCGGCGACGACTGGAAGGCCACCGACACCGGCCCCTACCGCGCCGACGACATCTACGACGGCCAGACCTACGACGCTCGCAAGGAACTGGCGGGCTGGACGGCCGGCGACTTCGACGCCTCCGCCTGGGCCGGCGTGACCGAGCACGACTTCACCACCAGGTTCCCCGACGTCAGGCTGGTCGCCCACCCGGGCGAGAGCGCCCGCCTGATGTCCCGGTGGGACCGCACGCCGCAGTCCGTCACCGTCTACACCGGCGTGACCGGACAGGACGGCAGCCCGGGCGGCAAGGGGCGCATCGTCGTCGACCCGGCCCGCACGGTCACCGACCCGGACGCCGCGGCCGAGGCGGCCGTGACCCTGCAGCCCGGCGACACGGCCGTCATCGACCTGGGCCAGAACCTGGTCGGCGTACCCCGCTACACCCTGCGCGGCCCCGCAGGCACCCAAGTCGCCTTCAAGCCCGGCGAGATGCTCAACGACGACAGCGAGGGCGCCGACGGCCCCGTCGGCTCGGTCTACCGCGCCAACCTCCGCTCCGCCAAGGCCACCAGCACGTACATCCTCAAGGGCGACCCCGACGGCGAGTCCCACGAGGACTCGCTGACCTTCTACGGCTTCCGCTACGTCTCCGTCACCGCTACCGACACCGTCACCCTCACCCGCTTCACCGGCCGGGTCGCGACCTCCGCCCTCCGCGACATCGGCACGATCACGACCGACGACACCGACGTCAACCAGCTGATCAGCAACGTGCGTTGGGGACAGCGCGGCAACTACCTCTGGGTGCCCACCGACTGCCCGCAACGCGACGAACGCCTCGGCTGGACGGGTGACACCCAGCTCTTCTGCAACACCGGGCTCTACAACGCCGACGCGGTCAACTTCCTCAGCCACTTCGAGGACAACCTCATCGACTCGCAGCGCACCTACGGCCTGGACGGCGCCCAGTTCACGGCGGTCGCGCCCGGCAACCGCTACAACGCGGCCGCTCCCGCCAGCGGCTGGGCGGACTGCGGGGTGGTCGTGCCGTGGACGGTGTGGCAGATGACCGGCGACCCCACGATCGTCGACCGCAGCTGGGCGGCGATGACGAAGTACGTCGACTGGATCCGCGGGCGCACCGGCGACGCGTACGCCGGGCAGGGCGCCATCTTCGGCGACTGGCTCGCCTTCCAGGACACCAGCACCCAGTTGATCAGCGACGTCTACTACGGCTACAGCGTGCGCCTCATGGCGGACATGGCCCGCGGCACCGGCCGCACCACCGAGGCACGCGCCTACGACGACCTCTTCGCCCGCATCAAGCGCGCGTTCACCACCAAGTACCTGGCCACCGACGCGACGACGGGCCGGGTGACCGTACGGTCGAGTCTCGGAGACGCGCCTCCCACGGGCGGCCGGACCGAGGACGACACCCAGACCGCCCTGCTGTGGGTCCTCAAGCTCGGCTTCTACGACACCGAGGCCCAGCGCCGCCAACTGGTCACGCTGCTCGCCGAGAACATCGGCAACGACGAGGCCTACAAGGAGGCCCACCCCGACAGCACCCGCGTGAAGTACACCGAGAACACCCTGTCCGTCGGCTTTCTCGGCGTGAACGTCCTCGCCCCCGTGCTCACCGACGAGGGCCGCGTCGACCTCGCGTACCGGCTGCTGCACCAGGACGCCATGCCGTCCTGGCTGTACTCGGTGCGCAACGGCGCCACCACCATCTGGGAGCGCTGGAACTCGTACTCCAAGGAGGACGGCTTCGGTCCGGTCGACATGAACTCGTTCAACCACTACTCCTACGGCGCGATCATGGAGTGGATGTACGAGAGCATGGCGGGCATCGCGAAGGACCCGGCCCACCCGGGTTTCCGCCACTTCTTCCTGCGCCCGCACCTCGACCCGGCCGGGCGGGTCACGCAGGTCGCCGGCTCTCACCACTCTCCGTACGGGGAGATCGTCAGCGAGTGGCGGGCGGAGGCCCGGAGACTGACGTACCGGGCGGTGGTCCCCGCGAACAGTACGGCGACGCTGCACATCCCCACGTCCGACCCGGTCTCGGTGCGCGAGGGCAGGACCCCCCTGGCCCGGGTGACGGGCGTCGAGTACCTGGGCTTCGAGGACGGGACAGCGAGCTACCGGCTGCCCTCCGGCCACTACCGGGTGACCGCCGCCCTCGGCTGACCTGCGGTCCCTCGTGTGGCGATGCCGGTCGGGGGAACTCGGCCGTCATGGACGAGCCGACCCGCACCCGCACGTCGTACTGGATCGAGACGGCGCCGCCCGGCGACCTCGCGCCCCCGCCGGACGGTGACCTCACGGTCGACGTGGCCGTCGTGGGCGCGGGGATCGCCGGGATCGCCACGGCCTGGGAGCTGGCCCGGCGGGGTCACGGGGTCGCCCTGCTGGAGGCGGACCGGATCGCCGCCGGCGTCACCGGGCACACCACAGCCAAGCTGACCGCCCAGCACACCCTGATCTACGACCGGCTCCGCCGCACCCGCGGCAAGGACGGCGCCCGCCTGTACGCGACCTCGCAGACGGACGCGATCCGGCACGCCGCCGACGTCGTCGACGAGCTCGGCATCGACTGCGACTGGGAGGAGACGGCGGCCTACACCTACGCCGAGGACGGGGACCGTACCGACGAACTGCGCGCCGAGGCCGATGCCGCCCGGGAGGCCGGCCTGCGCGCGGAGTACGTGACCGGGACGGAGCTGCCGTTTCCGGTGGCGGGGGCGGTGCGCGTCGAGGAACAGGCGCAGTTCCATCCCCGCAAGTACCTGCTGGCGCTGGCCGCCGACCTCAAACGCCTCGGCGGGCAGGTGTACGAGCACACACGCGTGGTGGGTCTGTCCGAGGGCGAGCCCTGCGTGCTGACGACCGAGGACGGTGTGAAGGTGACGGCCGGCAAGGTCGTGGTCGCCACCCACTACCCGATCTTCGACCGGGCGCTGCTGTTCACCCGCCTCTCGCCCCGGCGGGAACTGGTCGTCACCGCCCCCATCGACGCGGCCAAGGCACCCACCGGCATGTACATCACCCCCGAGCAGAACACCCGCTCGCTCCGCACGGCCCCCTACGGGGACGGAAAACGCCTGCTCATCGTCACCGGCGAGCACTTCACCCCGGGCGCGGGCGGCGATGTCGAGGCGCGCTTCGACGCGCTGACCCGCTGGGCGGTGGAGCGCTTCGGTGACCTCACCTTCACCCACCGCTGGGCCACGCAGGACAACGACTCCACCGACTCCGTCCCGCTCGTCGGCCCCCTGCACCCCGCCAGCCGTCATGTCCACGTGGCCACCGGCTTCGGCGGCTGGGGACTCAGCGGCGGCATCATGGCGGGCCGCCTGCTCTGCGACCTGATCACCGGTCGGGAGAACCTGTGGAGCGACCTCTACGACCCACGCCGTCTGAAGTCCGTCGTCCGCGAGGGCAAGGACTTCGTCAAGCACCAGACCGACGTCGCCCGCCACTTCGTCGGCGACCGGCTGCACCACCTTCCCGGCCCGTCGACCACATCGGTGGACGACATCGCCCCCGGCGAAGGCGCCATCGTCCACGTGTCCGGCAAGCGCTGCGCAGTCCACCGCGACGACGACGGCAACGTGCACGCCGTCTCCGCCAAGTGCACCCACCTCGGCTGCCTGGTCGCGTTCAACCGCGCGGAACGAACCTGGGAGTGCCCCTGCCACGGCTCCCGCTTCGATCCGGACGGCCGTGTCGTCCAGGGGCCCGCCGTACGGCCGTTGGAGCGGCGCGACCTCTGAGGCGGTGCCCTCAGCTGCCGTCGGGGCCGACCAGGACGACCTCCAGCGTGCGCGGGCCGTGCACCCCCTCCACCCGGTCCAGCTCGATGTCGCTGGTGGCCGAGGGGCCGGAGATCCACGTCAACGGGCGGGTGGGATCGAGGCGTTCCAGCGCCTGAGGGACCGACGACACGACCTGCTCGGGGACCCGTACGACGCAGATGTGGTGATCGGGCACGAGCGTGATGCGGCGACGGCCCTGGTCGGGGGAGCCGTCGAGGACGAGGGTGCCGGTCTCGGCGATGGCGAGTGCGCAGCCGGTGACCACGCTCTCGACCTTGTCGAGTTCGTGAGGCGTACTCACGGCGCGGTCGTGGACGCGGGTGGGGTCGGCGGCCGACATCCACTCCGGCGGGAGACCCGGAGGGACGAGCACGTACTGGGGCCCTCGTTCGGCGAGCAACCGCATGATCAGGTGGGGCAGTTCCTCCGTGGTCGTCCGGTGCACGATCGCCCGGTAGTCCGCCAGGTTCTCGGCCAGCAGATCGACCGTCTCCGCGACACTCCGCTGCCCGTGCTCCCGCAGATAGTCCCGCGGAACCGCCTCCTCGTACGGTGGCTCGTCCCGGGGCGTGTCCGGTACGTCCGCCAGCGCGCGTCGCACCCGGCCCAGGATCCGTTCCCTGCTGCTCACTTGGCACCGTCCTTTCCGCCCTGCGTCCGCTGCCACCAGTCCCGGAACGGCTCCGCAGGCACCGCCGGCAGATCCCTCGTTCCGCTCCACGCCTTGCCAGGGCCTGGCAGCGAGCGTGGATGCAGGCGGCGGGTGCGTGACGCGAAACGCTGGCCGGTGCGCAGTGCGCCCGGGTGGCTGAACGCCCAGCGTGCCGCCCGCATCGCGGCCCGCTCGGCGGCATGCCCCTTCGCGGGCTTCAGGACCACCTTGTTGCCGTTCGAGGTCACCTGGCCGCCCTCGACGACACGCTCCCGCAGATGCACCAGCACCTCGGGGATGTCGATGGCGACCGGGCAGACCTCGTAGCAGGCGCCGCACAGCGATGACGCATACGGCAGTGAGGCGTCGATCTCGCTCGTCACGCCCCGGAGTTGGGGGCTGAGGATGGCACCGATCGGGCCCGGATAGACCGAGCCGTAGGCGTGACCGCCGGCCCGCTCGTAGACGGGGCAGACGTTGAGGCACGCCGAGCAGCGGATGCAGCGCAGGGCCTGGCGGCCGACCTCGTCGGAGAGCGTGTCGGTCCGCCCGTTGTCGAGGAGGACCAGATGGAAGGTCTTCGGCCCGTCTGCCGTCTCGGAGTCCGTCGTGCCGGTCCACATGGACGTGTACGGGTTCATGCGCTCGGCGGTGGAGGAGCGGGGGAGGGTCTGCAGGAACACCTCCAGGTCCCGCCAGGTGGGCACGATCTTCTCGATGCCGACGACCGAGATCAGCGTCTCGGGCAGGGTCAGACACATCCGTCCGTTGCCCTCGGACTCCACGACGACCAGCGTGCCGGTCTCGGCGACCATGAAGTTGGCGCCGGAAATACCGACCTTGGCGCGCAGGAACTTCTCGCGCAGGTGCAGCCGGGCCGCCTCGGCGAGTTCGGCGGGGGTGTCCGTCAGGCCTTCCGGAGCCGGGCGGCCCCACTGGCCCATCTCACGCCGGAAGATGTCCCGGATCTCGCCCCGGTTGCGATGGATGGCCGGGACGAGGATGTGCGAGGGCCGGTCCTTGCCCAACTGCACGATCAGCTCCGCGAGATCGGTCTCGTACGCGCGGATGCCCTCCGCCTCCAGGGCCTCGTTCAGTCCGATCTCCTGCGTGGCCATCGACTTGACCTTGACGACCTCCGACTCACCGGTCGCCTTCACAAGATCGGCCACGATCCGGTTGGCCTCGTCGGCGTCGGCGGCCCAGTGGACCGTGCCGCCCGCCGCCGTGACCGACTCCTCCAACTGCACGAGATACCGGTCGAGATGATGCAGCGTATGGTCCTTGATCCGTTTCCCGGCCTCCCGCAGGGCCGTCCAGTCGGACACCTCCGCGACGGCCTTGGCCCGCTTGGCGCGGATCGTGTGCGTGGCGTGACGCAGGTTGCCGCGCAGGGTCGTGTCGTGCACGGCCTCGTGCGCGGCCTCCGGAAACGCCGGCATTCCCACGAACGTTCCACTCATGCCGCCGGGTCCTCCTCCGTGCTCGCCAGGATCTCCGCGATGTGCACCGGCCGCATACCCGTCCGCAGCCGGGTCATGGTCCCGCCGATGTGCATCAGACAGGAGTTGTCGGCCGCGCACAGCACCTCGGCGCCCGTCGACTCGGCGTTGCGCACCTTGTCCGTGCCCATCGCCGCCGAGACATCGGCGTTCTTCAGCGCGAAGGTCCCGCCGAACCCGCAGCACTCGTCCGCGCCCGGCAACTCCGCCAACTCCAGCCCCTTGACGGCCTGGAGCAGCCGCCGGGGCCGGTCGGCCAGCCCCAGCCCGCGCAGCCCGTGACAGGTCGGGTGGTACGTCACCCTGTGTGGGTAGTAGGCGCCCACGTCCGTCACCCCCAGCACGTCCACCAGGAACTCCGTCAGCTCGTACGTCTTCGGCACGACCGGCGCCAGGGTCGCCGCGAGCGTGTCCCCGCGCCCCTCGGCCCGAGCCCGCTCACCCATCCGCGGATACAGCTCGCGCACCATCGCCCCGCACGATCCGGACGGGGTGACGATCGCCTCGTACTCCCCGAAGACATCGGAGAAATGCCGGGCGAGCGGCTCGGCCTCATGTCGGTATCCGGTGTTGTAGTGCGCCTGCCCGCAGCAGGTCTGAGCCATCGGGAAGTCGACCTCGACGCCCAGTCTGGTCAGCAGTTTCACCACAGCGCGCCCGGTGTCCGGATAGAGCGTGTCGTTGACACAGGTCAGGAACAGGGCGACACGCATCGCGGCTCCTTGCGATCGATCATCGGATGAGTGCAGGGTAATGCGGCAGCGCGGCGTAGGGGAGACCCCGCTCGCCCAGGGTGAGCCGGTCACCCTCGGACGGGCCGGTCACTTCCGGAGGAGCCGTGCCTCCGCCTCACTCCAGCGCGCCGCGTCCCCCCGAGGCTCGTACCGGGTCAGCGGCTGTGTACGGGTGAGCAGGCGCCGCCCGTCGGCGAGGTCGCCGACCAGCCCGTGGGACCGCGCCTGGACCAGGACGTTCCCGAGGGCTGCGGCCTCGCCCGGGCCGGCCACCACCGGCAGCCCGCAGGCGTCGGCGGTCAGCCGGCACAGCAGGGCGTTGCGGGCGCCGCCCCCGACGACATGCACGACGTCGACCGGATGGTCGGCCAGCCGCTCGGCGTCCCGGATCGCGCGCCGGTGGGCCAGGGCGAGCGAGTCGAGGATGCAGCGCGTGATCTCGGCGGGCGAGACGGGCACCGGCTGCCCCGAGGCCCGGCACGCCTCGGCGATCCGCTCCGGCATCCGCCCCGGCGCCAGGAACGCCGCGTCCCCCGCGTCCACGACCGACCGCAGCGCCGGCACCTCGGAAGCGTCGAGCAGCAGCCCGCCCAGGTCGGGGTCGCCCCAGGCCCGTACGCACTCCTGGAGCAACCACAGCCCCATGATGTTCCGCAGGTACCGGACCGTGCCGTCCAGCCCCAGCTCATTGGTGAAGTTGGCGGCCCGGCTCTCCTCGGTCCGCACGGGGGCGTCCAGCTCCAGCCCCGCCAGCGACCAGGTGCCGGTGCAGATGTACGCGAACCGCTCGCCGCCGTCGGCCGGAACGGCGGCCACGGCGGACGCGGTGTCGTGCGACCCCACCGCCGTCACCGGCACCGGGCCGCTCAGCCCGGTCTCCTGAAGCACCTCGTCGCGCAGCACCCCCGCGGGCTCGCCGGGTTGCCGCAGCGGCGCGAACAGGCCCAGGTCGATGCCCAGCCGGGAGGCGATGTCGTAGGCCCAGTCGCGTGTCCGGGGATCGATCAGCTGGGTGGTGGAGGCGTTGGTGAGCTCGGTGCCCTGCTCGCCGGTGAGCCAGTACGTCAGCAGGTCCGGAACGAGCAACAGCCGCTCGGCGTACTGCAGTTGAGTCGAGGCCCGGGCGGCCGTCAGCTGATACAGGGTGTTGAAGGGCGCGTACTGCAACCCGGTGGCCGCATACAGCTCCTCGGCCGGGACGGTCGCCCACACCTTCTCCGCGACGCCCTCCGTCCGGGAGTCCCGGTAGTGTACGGGGTTGCCGAGCAGGGCCCCGGCCGCGTCCAGCAGGCCGTAGTCGACGGCCCAGCTGTCGATGCCGACCGAGTCGACCTGACCGGCCGCCCGCAGCCCCGTGAGCACGCCCGCGTACAGGGCGAGAACATCCCAGCGCAGCCCCTCGGGCACCCGCACGGGCCGGTTCGGGAAGCGGTGCGCCTCGGTCAGCTCCAGCCGGTCGGGGCCGACGCGGCCGACCATGACACGCCCGCTGGACGCACCGAGGTCGACCGCTGCGTACGACTTCACGGGCGCACTCACCGCAGGAAGGCGGCCGCGACGCCGGCGTCGACCGGGACGTGCAGTCCCGTGGTGTGGGTCAGGTCCCCGCCGGTGAGCGCGAAGACGGCGTTCGCGACATGCTCAGGAAGAACCTCCCGCTTGAGGATGGTCCGCTGGGCGTAGAACTCACCCAGCTTGTCCTCCTCGACGCCGTACACGGCGGCCCGCTGAGCACCCCAGCCACCGGCGAAGATCCCGGACCCGCGGACCACGCCGTCCGGGTTGACGCCGTTGACGCGGATGCCGTGCTCACCCAACTCGGCAGCCAGCAGCCGCACTTGGTGGGCCTGGTCGGCCTTGGTAGCCGAGTAGGCGATGTTGTTGGGCCCGGCGAAGACCGCGTTCTTGGAGGCGATGTAGACGACATCCCCGCCCAGCCGCTGGGCGATCATCACGCGCGCCGCTTCCCTCGACACGAGGAAGGAGCCACGCGCCATGATGTCGTGCTGCAGGTCCCAGTCCTTGGCCGAGGTCTCGAGAAGGGGCTTGGAGATGGAGATCCCGGCGTTGTTGACGACGAGATCGACTCCGCCGAAGGCCAGCACGGCCGCCTTGAACGCGTCGGCGATCTGCTCCTCGGACGTGACGTCCACCGCCACCGCCACGGCCTTGTCGGGCCCGCCCAGCTCCTCGGCGACGGCCTGGGCGTTGTCGGCGTCGAGGTCGGCGACCACCACACACGCGCCCTCGGCGACGAGCCGGTGCGCGATGGCCTTCCCGATCCCACTCCCGGCGCCGGTCACGAACGCGACCCGCGTCGCGAGCGCCTTGGGCTCCGGCATCCGCTGAAGCTTGGCCTCCTCAAGCGCCCAGTACTCGATGCGGAACTTCTCGGACTCCTCGATGGGCGCGTACGTCGAGACCGCCTCGGCCCCGCGCATCACGTTGACGGCGTTGACGTAGAACTCGCCGGCGACCCGGGCGGTCTGCTTGTCCTTGCCGAAGCTGAACATGCCGACGCCCGGGACCAGCACGATCGCCGGGTCGGCGCCGCGCATGGCGGGGGAGTCGGGCAGGGCGTGCCGCCGGTAGTAGGCGGCGTACTCCTCGCGGTACACGGTGTGCAGCTCCCCCAGCCGGGCGATCGCCTCGTCGAGGGGAGCGGTGGGCGGCAGGTCGAGGACGAGCGGCCGCACCTTGGTGCGCAGGAAGTGATCGGGGCAGGACGTACCGAGCGCGGCGAGTCGCGGGTGCTCGGCGCTCGCGAGGAAGTCGAGGACGACCTCGGAGTCGGTGAAGTGACCGACCTGCGGGCGGTCCTGCGAGGCGATGCCGCGGATGACCGGCGCCAGCGCCGCGGCCCGCTCCCGCCGCTCGCCGGCGCCGAGCGCCGCGTACCCCTCGATCAGCGGCCCGAAGGGCTCCGGCTTCCCGCGCTCGGCGAGAAACGCCTCGGCGGTCCGGATGATGTGCAGCGAATTGCGCTCGCACTCCTCGGAGGTGTCACCCCAGGCGGTGATGCCGTGCCCGCCGAGCACGCACCCGATGGCCTGCGGATTGGCCTCCTTGACCGCGGCGATGTCCAGCCCCAGCTGAAACCCGGGCCGCCGCCACGGTACCCACACCACGCTGTCCCCGAAGCACTCGGCGGTCAGCTTCTCCCCGTCGGCGGCACAGGCGAGAGCGATGCCGGAGTCGGGATGCAGATGATCGACATGCGCGGCCGCCACGAGCCCGTGCATGGCGGTGTCGATCGACGGAGCCGCCCCGCCCTTGCCGTGCAGGCAGTAGTCGAACGCGGCGACCATCTCGTCCTCCCGCTCGACGCCCGGGTAGACGTCGACAAGGGCCCGCATACGGTCCAGCCGCAGCACAGCCAGCCCGGCCTCGGTGAGCGTGCCGAGGTCACCACCGGACCCTTTGACCCACATCAGCTCGACGCCACCGCCGGTGACGGGATCGGTGCCGATGCCCTTGGCGGACGCGTTTCCACCGGCGTAGTTGGTGTTCCGGGGATCGGAGCCGAGGCGGTGGGACCGGGCGAGGAGAGCGGCGGCTTCGGGATGGGGAGCCATGATCATTCAGTCCTGTCTGAGAGAGGGGGCGGACACGCCCTCAGGGGCGCGGGGCCGTATTGAATTTGCGGCTACCGCCGCGCGGGCGCGACCAGCCACAAACGGCCTTGGGTCTACAACCGGTCGAACCAGGCAGATGAGACCCAGTGATCAAGCCCCCCAACCGGCCTGCTGCCCACCAACCCGCTCAGCCACGACCTTCTCGGCCCACCCGGAACGGCGATACGCACCCATGGGATCCGCATCGAGCCCCATCTCTCCCCGAACCTCGGCCAGCAACGGCCGCACATCCGTGTTGTACGCATCCATGAGCACCGCATTCGCGCCCAGCACATCACCGGAGGCCTGCGCTGCAGCCAACGCCTCCCGGTCAACCAGCAGCGCTTTCCCCGTGGCTTCCTGCACGTTCATCACCGACCGGATGATCGCCGGGATCTTCGCCTCGATGTTGTGGCACTGGTCGAGCATGAAGGCCACGTCGGACGTGAACCCCCCTCCACGCACCACCTCGTACATGATCCGGAACAACTGGAACGGATCCGCGGCCCCCACCATCAGGTCGTCGTCGGCGTAGAAGCGCGAGTTGAAGTCGAATCCGCCGAGCTTCCCCTCCCGCAGCAGCGTCGCGACGATGAACTCGATGTTGGTGCCCGGCGCGTGATGCCCGGTGTCGACGACGACCTGCGCCTTCGGCCCGAGCTTCAGGCAGTGCGCATACGCCGTGCCCCAGTCCGGCACGTCCGTCGTGTAGAAGGCCGGTTCGAAGAACTTGTACTCCAGCAGCATCCGCTGCCCGTCCCCGAGCCGCTCGTACACCTCCGCCAGAGCCTCGGCCAGGCGGTCCTGCCGCGAGCGGATGTCGTCCTGCCCGGGATAGTTCGTGCCGTCCGCGAACCACAGCTTCAGATCGGCGGAGCCCGTCGCGTCCATGATGTCGACGCACTCCAGCAGATGATCGACGGCCTTGCGTCGCACCGCCGCGTCCGGATGACAGATGCTGCCCAGCTTGTAGTCGTCGTCCTGGAAAGTGTTGGAGTTGATCGCGCCCAGCTTCACGCCGCACTCCTCGGCGTGCTTGGCCAGCGCCGCATAGTCGTCGACCTTGTCCCACGGGATGTGCAGGGCGACGGTCGGCGCGACACCGGTGAACGCGTGCACCTGAGCGGCGTCGTCCAGCTTCTCCTGCGGTGTCCGGGGAACGCCTTGCTGGGCGAACACCTTGAACCGCGTCCCCGAGTTCCCGTACGCCCACGACGGCGTTTCGACTGCCTGGGTCTTGAGTGCGGCCTTCACCGCGGCGAGCTCGGTCACTGAGGGCTCCTGTGACGTCGGGACGGAAGTCGGACGGTGGACATCTGAAAAGCTTCGCCGTGAAACGATTCAAGACGGGAACGTATGAGGCCCCCGAAGGGGTGTCAAGCCCCACGGCCACGGCTTCTTGTTGTGACTCGGCCGTGACCTTCGTTCATCGAAAGTTTTTCGACACGGACCCATTGACGTGACATGGGCTCCGTGCCTAACGTCCCGGCAACCAAGTTGAAACCTTTCACGACGTCGAGAGGGCCGTCCCGCCGGCGTCGTCGAGGAGCCCCCATGACCCACCCGTCCACCACGGGTCCGGCCCCGGTTCTTGCGCTCAGGGACATTTCCAAGTCCTTCGGTGCGGTCCGCGCCCTGCGGGACGTCTCCCTGGAGCTGTTTCCCGGGGAGGTGCACGCCCTCGCCGGGGAGAACGGCGCGGGCAAGTCGACCCTGATCAAGACGCTCGCCGGAGTGCACCGGCCGGACGCCGGCCAGGTGCTGCTCGACGGTGCGCCCGTCGTCTTCCACGGCCCCGGCGACGCCCGCGACGCCGGTATCGCCGTGATCTACCAGGAGCCGACCCTCTTCCCCGACCTGTCGATCGCCGAGAACATCTTCATGGGCCGTCAGCCACGGCGCGCCCTCGGCCGGATCGACCACAAGGCCACGCACACCGCGACTCTCGCGCTGATGCAGCGGCTCGGCGTCGAACTCGACCCCGACCGCCCCGCGCGCGGCCTGTCCATCGCCGACCAGCAGATCGTCGAGATCGCCAAGGCGCTGTCCTTCGACGCCCGCGTCCTGATCATGGACGAGCCGACCGCCGCCCTCACCGGCAGCGAGGTCTCCCGGCTCTTCGGCGTCGTGCGTGCCCTGCGCGAACAGGGCGCCGCCGTCCTCTTCATCTCCCACCGGCTGGAGGAGATCTTCCAGATCTGCCGGCGGGTCACCACCCTGCGCGACGGCGCCTGGATCGCCAGCGAACCGCTGGACGGCATGACCGAGGACGACCTCGTACGCCGGATGGTCGGCCGCGACCTCGACGAGATGTATCCCAAGCAGGACGTGAAGCCGGGCGAAGTGGCGTTGAGCGTACGCCGGTTGACCCGCGAGGGCGTCTTCACCGACGTCTCCTTCGACGTACGGCGCGGTGAGATCGTCGGTCTCGCGGGCCTCGTCGGCGCGGGCCGTACGGAGGTCGCGCGGGCCGTGTTCGGCATCGACCGCTGGGACGCCGGCGAGGTCTCCGTGGGCGGCAAGGCCCTCACCAACGGCGCCCCCTCCACCGCCATGGCCTCCGGCCTCGCCCTCGTTCCCGAGGACCGGCGCGCTCAAGGCCTGGTGATGGACATGTCCATCGAGCGCAACATCGGCCTCACCGGGCTGCGTTCGACCGTGAAGGCCGGCCTGATGGACCGCGGCGCCGAACGCAGCCGCTCCCTCGACTGGGCCGTCAAGCTCCAGGTCAAGTACGCGCGGATCGCCGACACCGTCAACACGCTGTCCGGCGGCAATCAGCAGAAGGTCGTCCTCGCCAAATGGCTCGCGACCGGCCCCAAGGTGCTGATCGTCGACGAGCCCACCCGGGGCATCGACGTCGGTACGAAGGCCGAAGTGCACCGGCTGCTCAGCGAGTTGGCCGCCGACGGCGTGGCCGTCCTGATGATCTCCTCCGACCTGCCCGAGATCCTCGGCATGGCCGACCGTGTGCTCGTGATGCACGAGGGACGCCTCACCGCCGAGATCCCGCGCTCCGAAGCCACCGAGGAAACCGTGATGGCCGCAGCAACGGGGAGGGCCGCCGCATGACGGTGATCACTCCCAAGGAGGCCCCTGTCACCGACGTACCGAAGTCCAGCGGCACCCGCCTGGTCGACCGCGTCTTCAAGATGCGCGAACTCGCCATCCTGGTCGTCTTCGTGGTGATGATCGTCGTCACCCAGCTGGGCAACAGCGAGTTCCTCACCGAACAGGGCATCAAGGACCTGCTGCTGAACGCGACGATCCTCGTCCTGGTCGCCACCGGCCAGTCCCTGGTCGTCATCACGAGGAACGTCGACCTGTCCGTCGGCTCCACACTCGGCATCAGCGCCTTCGCCGCAGGAACGTACCTCCAGGGCGGCGGGAACCCGGTCCTCGCCGTGCTCCTGGCGGTCCTGATGGGCATCGGCTTCGGCTTGCTGAACGGTCTGCTCGTCAGCCTCGGCCAGGTGCCCGCGCTCGTCGTCACCCTCGGCACCCTCTACATCATCCGCGGCATCGACTCCATCTGGGTCGGCTCCCGCCAGATCACCGCGGCCGACCTCCCGGACGGCTTCGTCGACTTCGGCTCCGGCGGCATCGCCGCGGTGCCGTGGCTGGCGCTGATCGCCCTCGCCGTGGTCGTGGCGACCGCGTACTACCTCAAGCACTTCGGCAGCGGCCGTGAGCTGTACGCCCTCGGCTCCAACCCGGAGGCCGCCCGCCTCGCCGGCATCCCGGTCCGCAAGCGGATCCTCGCCGCGTACACCTTCTGCGGTGCCCTCGCCGGTCTCGCGGGCGCGTTGTACCTGGCCCGGTTCGGCAACGTCGACTCCGGCACCGGCAACGGCTACGAACTCACCGTCGTCAGCGCGGTCGTGGTCGGCGGCGTCGTCTTCACCGGCGGCTCCGGCAGCGTCTACGGCGCCGCCCTCGGCGCGCTGCTGCTGACCTCCATCAACAGCGTCCTGCCCGCCCTCGGCGTCAGCTCCGTCTGGGTGCTCGCCATCAACGGCATCCTGCTCATCCTCGCCATCGCGGTCGACCGGATCGTCGCGCTGCGCGTGGCCAACGCCCTGAAGAAGAGGAACGCACGCCATGGCTGACTCGTCGCTCACGCGCGCCGTTCGCTGGGACACGGTTGTCGGCGCCCTTCTGATCGTCGTGCTCCTGCTGTCCTTCACCACGGTCGATGGCTTCGGCAACGCTCTCAACCTGTCGTTCCTGATCGGAAACACCCTTCCGATCGCATTGATCGCCCTGCCGATGACACTGCTGGTCGTCTCGGGCGAGATCGATCTTTCGGTCGCATCGACCGCGGGGCTCTCGGGCGCCGTGATGGGTGCGCTCTGGAACCAGGGCATGACGATCGAGACGATCATTCCGATCTGCCTGTTGCTCGGTGTGGTGTGCGGTCTGATCAACGGGCTCCTGGTGACCAGGCTGGGCCTGCCGTCCCTCGCCGTCACGATCGGCACGCTCGCCGCCTACCGGGGCATCGCGCAGATCGTGCTCGGGTCGGACGCGGTGACCGACTTCCCGTCCCAGTACCTGGACTTCGCGGCGGGGCGGATCGGCGACACGTTCATTCCGTACGCCTTCCTGCCCTTCCTCGTCCTGCTCGCCATCGCCGTGGTCGCCCTGCACGCCACGCCGTTCGGGCGGTCGGTCTTCGCCACCGGCGCGAGCGAGGAGGCGGCGCGCTTCGCCGGTATCCGTGTCAAGCGGCAGAAGTTGATCCTGTTCACGGTGACCGGCCTGATGGCCTCGCTCACCGGCATCTTCTGGGCGCTGCACTACGCGAGCGCCCGCTACGACAACGCCACCGGGCTCGAACTCTCCGTCGTGGCCGCCGTGTTGCTCGGCGGCATCGACTTCGACGGCGGCAAGGGCACGCTGGGCGGCGCCATCGCCGGGGTGTTCCTGCTGGGGGCGTTGCAGAACGTCATGAGCCTCCAGGACGTCTCCGCCCAGTCGCAGATCGTCGTCACCGGCGTCCTGCTCGTGCTTTCCGTGCTCGGCCCCCGGGTCGCACGGCAGATCTCCGTGGCAAGGGCGGGCCGCAGAGCCGCCTCGACTCCGACCTCGTAACTCAGCCCTTCTTCGTAAAGGACTCCCACCATGCGCAAGTCATCCCTCCGCCGCGCCTCCGCTGCTCTCGCCGCCGCCACGTCCCTCGCTCTCGCCCTCACCGCGTGCGGCGGCACCACCAAGGAGGACGTCAAGAACGAGGGCGCCTCCGCCGCCACCGCCGGCAAGGCCGACCCGAACGCCGAGCTGAAGAAGGGCCTGACCGTCGGCTTCCTGCCCAAGCAGGTCAACAACCCCTACTTCACCTCCGCCGACAAGGGCGGCGAGGCCGCGCTGAAGGAGCTGGGCTCCAGCTACAAGGAGGTCGGGCCGTCCAGCGCCACCGACACCGCCGGACAGGTGAGTTACGTCAACACGCTCACCCAGCAGCAGGTCGACGCGATGGCCGTCTCCGCGCAGGACCCGGGCGCCCTGTGCACCGCGCTGAAGCAGGCCATGAAGAACGACATCAAGGTCGTCACCTACGACTCCGACACCACCGCCGACTGCCGCAACGCCTTCGTCTCGCAGGCGTCCGCCGAGGACCTCGGCCGTACCGAGGTGCAGCTGCTCGCCGAACAGATCGACTACAAGGGCGAGATCGCGATCCTGTCCGCCGCGCAGACGGCGACGAACCAGAACACCTGGATCGACTTCATGAAGGATGAGCTCAAGGACCCCAAGTACAAGGACATCAAGCTCGTCAAGATCGCGTACGGCAACGACGACGCCCAGCAGTCCTTCCAGCAGACCCAGGGCCTGCTCCAGGAGTACCCGAACCTGAAGGGGATCATCTCCCCGACGACGGTCGGCATCAAGGCGGCCGCCCAGTACCTCTCCGGCTCGAAGTACAAGGGCAAGGTCAAGCTGACCGGCCTCGGCACGCCGAACGACATGCGCAAGTACGTCAAGAACGGCACCGTCGAGGCGTTCGAGCTGTGGGACCCCTCGAAGCTCGGCGAGCTGGCCGCCCGTACCGCAGTCGCCCTGGTCTCCGGCCAGATCACCGGCAAGGAGGGCGAGACCTTCAAGGCCGGCGACATGGGCGAGTACACCATCGGCAAGGACGGCGTGATCAGCCTCGGCAAGCCGACCGTGTTCGACGCCAAGAACATCGACAAGTTCAACTTCTGAGCCGCCTTCACCTTCTAGGCCCCGGAGGGTCGTTGATGCAGCGCGTGTGCTTCCTGCTGAAGGTCAGGGCGGACCGCCTCGACGAGTACCGCGAGCGGCACGCCGCCGTGTGGCCCGAGATGCTCGAAGCGCTCTCGGTCACCGGCTGGCACAACTACTCGCTCTTCCTGCGCGACGACGGCCTGCTCGTCGGCTACCTGGAGACCGAGGACTTCGCCGCCGCCGTGGCCGGTATGGAAGCCACCGATGTCAACGCCCGCTGGCAGGCGGAGATGGCGCCGTTCTTCGAGTCATTGGACGGCGCCCGGCCCGACGAGGCCATGAAACCGCTCACCGAGGTGTTCCACCTCGCCTGACCCGCCCCGCCCCGCCCCTCGCCGACAACGGAGTCCCCGAGATGAAGAGACGCACCCTGCTGGGCGCCGCCCTCGCCGGAGCCGTGATGACCCCCGCCCTCGCGTCCGGCACCGCCCGTGCCGCCGACCCCGGCCCGTCCCTCACCCTGACCGGCACGACCACGCTCGACACGCAGGCCGTCTTCTTCGTGTCGTACGACGGCCTGGTCAACAACAACGCCTTCCAGAAGAACGGCCTGCTGACCTACAAGGGCTATCAGTACGCCGTCTGGTACACCGCCGACCGAGGCGCCGTCGTCGGCCGCCGCGCGCTCGGCGCCACCACCTGGTCCACGGTCAAGGTGGGCCACACCCTGCGCTACGACGACTCCCACAACGTCATCTCGATGGGGGTCTCGAAGGTCGACGACCGCCTCCATCTCAACATGGACTCGCACAGCGACGGCTTCACCTACGTCAAGTCGGTCGCCGGGCTGATGGACAACCCGGCAGGCCTGAGCTGGACCGCGAGCCGCTTCGGCGCACCCCAGTCGACCTTGGATGGCCTCGCACTCACCTCGCAGTTCACCTACCCGCAGTTCATCTCCACCCCCGAGGGCGGACTCCAGCTCAGCTACCGGGTCGCCGTCTCCGGCAACGGCCGAAACGCCCTCGCCGAGTACGACGGTTCGACCTGGACCAACCTCGGCGAGTGGTCCAGCTCCACCGGCACGTACACCAGCGAGCACGGCTCCTCGACCGCTCGCAACATGTACCTGCACGGCATCGACTACGACCGGGGCGGGCGCCTGCACTCCTTCTTCACCTGGCGCGAGCAGAACGGCGCCGTGATGTGCAACGGCGGCGGCATCACCAACCATGACACCGGCTACGTCTACTCCGACGACCGCGGCCGGACCTGGCGCAACAACGCCGGCACCGTCGTCGGCACGACCGGCGGCTCCGACAAGGTCGCCGTCACCGACAGCGGACTGGTGATCGACGCGATCAACCCGGACCACTCCCTGATGAACCAGGAGAGCCAGTTCACCGACTCCGCGGGCCTGCCGCACGCGATCATCAGCTACGTCCCCGGCCGCTTCGGGCAGTGCACCACCGACTACGTCGCCGACCGCACCGCGAACGGCCGCGCCTTCCATGTGCGCAAGGACGCCTCGGGCGCCTGGCAGAAGACCGAGATTCCGGTCCCGCTGAACTCCAGCCAGCGCACCAAGCTGATCCTGGACAAGTACGACAACGCGTACGCGATCTTCCCGTTCTGCCGGATAGCCGGAGCTTCCAAAGCCTCCGGATACACGGACTGGACGGTGCTGTACGACGGTGTCACCGCCGGGCTGAACGCCTTCGGCGAGGTCGTGATCGACGAGACGCGCGTCGGTCAGGACCACTACCTGTCGATCATGTACCAGGAGAAGTCCAGCGGTACGACACCCTCGGCGCTGCGCAACCTCAACTTCCGCCTGCCTGCCTGATCGCAGCCGATGTGGGCGGCATGACGGTAATGTGAAGGCCTTCCCGCCGCCCCGCGTCTTACGAGTCTTTCTGGAGGTCCCTGCCCGATGGCCCAGTCGGTGGGTATCAAGGACGTCGCACGTGCCGCCGGAGTCTCCGTCGGCACGGTGTCCAACGTCATCAACCGTCCGGACGCGGTCGCCACGGAGACCCGGGCGCGGGTGCAGTCCGCGATAGACCGGCTGGGCTATGTCCGCAGCGAGTCCGCGCGCCAGCTGCGCGCGGGGCGCAGCCGGATCATGGGACTGCTCGTCCTGGACATGGGCAACCCCTTCTTCGTCGACGTGGCGCGCGGCGCCGAGCGGACCGCGCGCGACGCCGGGCTCGGCGTGATGGTCTGCAACAGCGCGCAGAGCGCCGGCGAGGAGGCCGACTACCTCTCCCTCTTCGCCGAACAGCGGGTAAGGGGCGTGCTGCTGACCCCGGCGGACGCCACCGGACGCAACATCGAAACGTTTCGCCGCCACAACATCCCCTTCGTCCTGGTCGACCGGGTCGCCGAGGGCACCACCGAGTGCTCGGTCTCCGTCGACGACGTCGCGGGCGGCGCGCTGGCCGTACGTCACCTCGTCGACGCCGGGCACCGCTCCATCGCGTACGTCAGCGGCCCGCCCGGTCTCAACCAGGTCCGCGACCGCCGTACCGGCGCCCTGCACGCGCTGGAGGAGGCCGGCCTCGGACCCGAGAACCTGCGCGAGCTGCCCACCGAGCGCCTCGACGTCGCCGCCGGCCGGGACGCGGGCGCCCGGCTGCTCGGCCTCGCCGACCGCCCCACCGCCGTCTTCTGCGCCAACGACCTGCTCGCCCTGGGTGTCCTGCAGGCCATGTACGCCGCGGGCGTCGGCGTCCCCGACGACCTGGCGATCGTCGGCTACGACGACATCGAGTTCGCCGCCGCCGCGGCCGTCCCTCTCACTTCCGTACGGCAGCCCGCGGTCACCATGGGCACCCTCGCGGCGGAGATGCTGCTGGAGGAGACGGAGGAGGACGGGACGAAGCGGCACGAGCACCGGCGTGTCGTACTCCAGCCCGAGCTGGTGGTGCGCCGCTCCAGCCTGTCGGCCCGCTGATCCTCAGGCGGTCCGGACCCGGGGTCACTGATCGGTCGTTCAGTAGGATTTCATGATCCCAGGGCTCGGTCGGTGGACGAACATGTGCTGAACTGGGACGCGGCCCGAAAACCCTCCGTCCCGGGAGCCCTGTTGACCGTCAGTTACCGCCAGCCCGGCGTCGTCCTCACCGACCGTCACTTCACCGTGCCCCTCGACCACGACGCCCCGACGGGCGAGACGATCGAGCTCTACGCCCGTGAGGTCGTCGCCAGCGACAAGGCACACCAGGACCAGCCGTGGCTGGTCTACCTGCAGGGCGGCCCCGGTTTCGGGGCGAACCGTTTCGTCGGCAAGGGTGCCTGGCTCGGCCGCGCGCTCAAGGAGTACCGCGTCCTGCTGCTGGACCAGCGCGGCACCGGCCATTCCGCGCCCGCCAACCGCCAGACGCTCCCGCTGCGCGGCACCGCCGCCGAACAGGCCGACTACCTCACGCACTTCCGTGCCGACTCGATCGTGCGTGACTGCGAGGCCATCCGCCGCGAGGTGACCGGCGGCGCCCCCTGGACCGTCCTCGGCCAGAGCTTCGGCGGCTTCTGCACGGTCAACTACCTCTCCACCGCGCCCGAGGGCCTGACCGCCGCGGTCGTCACCGGGGGCCTGCCCTCCCTCGACGCGCACGCCGACGACGTGTACCGGGCGGCCTACCCGCGCATCGAGCGCAAGGTCGCCGCGCACTACGCCCGCTACCCGCAGGACGTCGAGCGCGCCCGCCGCATCGCCGACCACCTCCTCGCGAACGACGTGGTCCTGCCGAACGGCTACCGCCTCACCGCCGAGGCCTTCCAGTCGCTCGGCATCCTCCTCGGCGGCAGCGAGGGCAGCCACCGCCTGCACTACCTGCTGGAGGACGCGTTCGTCCGCACCCCGCAGGGGTCCGCCCTCTCGGACGCCTTCCAGGAGGAGGTCCAGGGCCTGCTGTCGTACGCGAGCCACCCGCTGTACGCCCTCGTCCACGAGGCGATCTACGGCCAGGACGCACGTCCCACCGACTGGTCCGCCGAGCGTGTCCGCGCGGAGTTCCCGCAGTTCGACGCCGCCAAGACTCTCGCGGGCGACGCACCGCTGCTGTTCACCGGCGAGACGATCCACCCCTGGATGTTCGACTGCGATCCGGCGCTGCGCCCGCTGCGCGAGACCGCCGAACTCCTCGCCGCCCGCACCGACTGGCAGCCCCTGTACGACCCGGCGCGCCTCGCCGCCAACGAGGTGCCGGTCGCGGCGGCCGTCTACCACGACGACATGTACGTCGACACCGCCCACTCCCTCGCCACCGCCCGCACCATCCGCGGCCTGCGGACCTGGGTGACGGACGAGTTCGAACACGACGGTGTCCGGGCCGGCGGCCCCCGCGTCCTGGACCGGCTGCTCGCGCTCACCCGTGACGAAGCGTGATGTCGGTGTCGCGCGTTAGTGTGCGGACATGACCGAGCCGACGATCACTCAGCTGAAGCCCATGCCGGACGACTGGCAGCGCGCGCTCGCCGTCGTCGCGCACCCGGACGACCTCGAGTACGGCTGCTCGGCGGCGGTCGCCGCCTGGACCGACGCCGGCCGCGAGGTCACCTACGTCCTCGCGACCCGCGGCGAGGCCGGCATCGACACCCTGGAACCCGCGAAGTGCGCACCGCTGCGGGAGCGCGAGCAGCAGGCCAGCGCGGCCGTCGTGGGCGTGTCGGCGGTGGAGTTCCTCGACCACAAGGACGGTGTGATCGAGTACGGCATCGACCTGCGCCGCGACATCGCCGCCGCGATCCGCAGGCACCGGCCCGAGCTGGTGATCACGCTCAACCACCGGGACACCTGGGGCGGCGTCGCCTGGAACACCCCGGACCATGTGGCGGTCGGCCGCGCGACGCTGGACGCGGCCGGCGACGCGGGCAACCGCTGGATCTTCCCGGAGCTCATCGAGCAGGGCCTGGAGCCCTGGAACGGCGTCCGCTGGGTGGCCGTCGCCGGCTCCAGCACCCCCACGCACGCGGTGGACGCGACGGCGGGCCTGGAGCGGGCGGTGCGCTCGCTGCTCGAACACCGCACCTACATCGAGGTGCTGACGAGCGAGGACCCGGAGACGTACGCCCGCGGCTTCCTCACCGCGAACGCCGAGGCGCTGGGGGAGCGGTTCGGCGGGAAGCCGGCGGTGGCGTTCGAACTGTTCGGCCGGTAGTTCCGAAGGATTGACGGGGGAGACGGGGGCAGCACGGTGAACGACACGGAAGCGCTGGCGGACAGCTTCGAGGAGCACCGCGGCCGTCTCAGGGCGGTCGCCTACCGCATGCTCGGCTCACTCGCCGAGGCGGAGGACGCCGTCCAGGAGGCCTGGCTGAAGCTGAGCCGCAGCGACGCGGGCGCCATCGAGAACCTCGGCGCCTGGCTGACCACGGTCGTCGGCCGGGTCTGCCTGGACATGCTGCGCTCGCGCACCCGGCGCCACGAGGAGCCCCTGGACGACACCTTCGTCCCCGATCCCGTGATCAGACCGCTGTCGACGATCGATCCCGAGCAGGAGGTTCTCCAGGCCGACTCGGTGGGCCTGGCACTGCTGGTGGTGCTGGAGGCGCTGGAGCCCGCCGAGCGGATCGCGTTCGTGCTGCACGACATGTTCGCGGTGCCCTTCGACGACATCGCGCCGATCGTGGAACGCTCCTCGGCCGCCACCCGGCAGCTGGCCAGTCGCGCCCGGCGCCGGGTGCGGGGCGCGACGCCGTCGTCCGAGCCCGACCTCGGCAGACAGCGGCAGGTCCTCGACGCCTTCATGGCGGCCTCCCGCGCGGGGGACTTCGAGGCGCTGCTCGCGGTCCTCGACCCGGACGTGGTGCTGCGCGCGGACTCCGGGCCGCTGGTCCGCGGTGCGGCGGCGTCGAAGGTGGTGCGCGGTGCGAAGCCGGTGGCCGAACAGGCGCTGCTGTTCGCTCAGTTCGCGCGGTACGCGCAGCTCGTGCTGGTCAACGGGGAGATCGGGGTCGTCCACGCACCCGAGGGGCGGACGCAGTCGGTCATGGGCGTCACCGTCGCCGACGGCCGCATCACGCACATGTTCATCCTGGCGGACCCCGACCGGCTCGGCGGCCTCGATCTGACGGGCCTCGACGGCTGAGTCACTCGGGAGCGGAAACTCAAGGTGAGTTCTTCGTTCCGTATGCTGAACGGTATGCAAGATCAGATGTTCGACCGGGCCGGCCTGCACGGTGACTGCGCCAACTGCTTCGGGCTGTGCTGTGTGGCCCTGCCCTTCGCCGCGTCGGCCGACTTCGCGGTCGACAAGGCGGCCGGGAAACCCTGTCACAACCTCCGTGACGACCACCGGTGCGGCATCCACGACCGGCTCCGGCAGACCGGTTTCACCGGCTGCACCGTCTACGACTGCTTCGGCGCCGGCCAGAAGGTCTCACAGGTCACCTTCGACGGACAGGACTGGCGGACGGGCTCGCGTGAGCACGCCCGGCAGATGTTCGACGTCTTCCCGGTCGTCCGTCAGCTCCACGAACTGCTGTGGTACCTCACCGAGGCACTCGCCCTGCCCGCCGCCCGCCCCCTCCACGCCGACCTGCGGCGCATCCTGGAGAGGACCGAGGAACTCACCCGGGGGACCCCGCAGGACCTCGCGGCACTGGACGTGGCCGCGCACCGGCAGGACGTCAACGTGCTCCTGCTCAAGACCAGCGAACTGGCCAGGGCCGGCATCGGCGGCGGGCGCAAGAAGAACCGCCGGGGCGCGGACCTGATGGGCGCCCGGCTGAGGGGCGCCGACCTGCGGGGCGCGAACCTGCGCGGCGCCTGCCTCATCGCCGCCGACCTGACCGGCGCCGATCTGCGCGGCGCGGACCTCATCGGCGCCGACCTGCGCGACACCGACCTCACGGACGCCGATCTGACGGACGCCTTCTTCCTGACCCAGCCCCAGCTCAACGCGGCCCGGGGCAGCGCCGGCACACGGCTGCCCGCGTCAGTCGGCCGGCCTGTGCACTGGACAGCGGACGTCTGACGTCGCGCTCTCGACGGTCCCGGACGGGACGGGCTCGGTGCGCGCGGTGCCGGGCATCCGGCGCTGCACGCGCAGCCGCAGCACCTGCGGCATCAGCGTCAGCCGCTCCGTCACCCGCAGCCGATATCCCGGGTCGGCCGGCAGCTCGTACCGGCGCAGCAGCAGGCCCAGCACCAGCGTGGCCTCGTGCAGCGCGAACTGGCGCCCGATGCACGCCCGCGCCCCCGTACCGAACGGCTTGAAGGTGTGCGACGCACGCGTCCGTACGGCCTGTGGATCGAAGCGCTCCGGATCGAAGCGCTCGGCGTCCGGGCCCCACACCTGCGGATCACGGTGCAGCATGGCCGTCAGCACCAGTGCCCAGGCGCCCCGCCGCATCGGATGGTCGCCGCCGAGCACGGTGTCCTCGCGCGCCTCCCGGGCGAAGGCCGGCGCCGTCGGCCACAGCCGCAGCGACTCGTCGAGAATCCGGCGCACATACCGCAGCCGCGCCACCTGGTCGTAGCCCGGCGCCGCCGTGTCGCCCCACACGCGGTCCACCTCGGCGCGGGCGCGAGCCGCGACGTCCGGGTGCCGGGACAGATAGTGCAGGGCGAAGGAGAGGGCGCCCGAGGTGGTCTCGTGGCCGGCCACCAGGAAGGTGATCACCTGCCGGCGGACGTTCTGCGCGGAGAGCCGCTCGCCCGTCTCCGGATGGGTTGTCTCCAGCATCCGGTCCAGCAGATCCCCCTCCCCGCCGCCGCCCGCCGTACGGGCGCGGACCAGGTCGTCGACCGTGCGGTTGAGGTAGCCGATGTCGGCCTGGTTGCGCTGTGCGGCACGCCGCAGCAGGAACGGCGACGGCACGGTGTTCAGCCGCTGCGCGTAGCTGAGCGTGCCGATCATCGCCGTCACGAAGGGATGCGGACGGGCGCGTTCGAAGGAGCCGAAGTCGTGCCCGAACCCGGTGCGGGCGATGGTCTCCAGGGTCAGCTTGGTCATGTCCCCGGGCACGTCCACCGCCCGGCCCGCAGCGGCGGCGCGGTCCCAGGAGTCCATGAGCCGGTCGGCGACGGCCAGCATCTTCGGGTGGTAGCCCGCCATGGCCTCCCGGCTGAACCCCGGCGCCAGAACGTCGTGCGCCAGCTGCCAGTTCGGCTCGTGGTTGTACGCCGTGAACAGGCCGTCCCCGACGACCGGCCGCAGGTTGGCTATGCCGAGCCCCACATGCTTGGCGAACCGCGACTCGTCCGCCATGTCGGCCGCGAGGCCGGCGCCCCACACGAACACGAACTCCTTGTTGAAGGCCTTGCGCCGGAAGATCGGCCCCAACTGCCGGGCGAACCGCAGGGAATCCTGCAGCGGCGTCCGCCGACTGGCGCCGAGCGCATCACCGAGCAGCGGCAGCCGGCGCGGGGGATGCGGGATGCGGGACAGCTCCGGCCAGCCCTGCTCGGCGCTGCGGAATCCCCTCGAAAGCCCGGACCCGGTCGTTGTCTCCGCCATGACGCGATCTCCCTCGATCTCCCCTGATCCAGCGGCACGTTGAGCTCGTTGTACGTGGGTTCAATAACGCGAATCAGTCTGATCCCGCTGTTGAACCCGCGTCAAGTAAAGTGCGGGCATGGCCGCGAACCAGGGCGAGCGCACCCGCCGCCGGCTCAGCACGGAGGAACGCCGTGAGCAGCTTCTCGCGGTCGGGGCGCGGCTGTTCTCGGAGAGTCCGTACGACGAGGTGTGGATCGAGCAGGTCGCCGAGATCGCCGGCGTCTCGCGCGGGCTGCTCTACCACTACTTCCCGACGAAGCGTGACTTCTTCGCGGCCGTCGTCGAGCGGGAGAGCGAGCGCATGCTGCGGATGACGGCCGCCGTGCCCGGAGTCCCGGTCCGCGAGCAGCTCGCCGAGGGCCTCGACACGTATCTGGAGTACGTCGAGGCGCACGCGCACGGCTACCGCGCCTTCCATCGCGCCGACGCGGCCGGCGACCAGGCCGTGCGCAAGGTCTATCAACAGGCCCTGGCCGCGCAGGAGAAGCAGATCCTGGCGGCGATGTCGGCCGACCCCGAGTTCGGCCCGGCCTTCGAGAAGCGGCCCGACGTCCGGCTCGCGGTGCGCGGCTGGCTGGCGTTCACCGCGGCCGTCTGTCTGGAGTGGCTGCGGGGTGCCGACCTCTCGCGGGAGCAAGTGCGCGACCTGTGCGCTCGCGCCCTGCTGGGTGTCATCGCCCGCTGAGTGCCCCCGCGCACCTCGAAGAGATACCGCCGGAAGGCCGTGGCTGGTTGGCGTGCGGCTCGATCTTCGATAGGTTAGGTGAGGCTTACCTAAGGAGGTACGGGATGGGTGACAGCCAAGCCTGGACGGCGGCACCTTCCGCGGCGGAACGAGCACGGTCGGTGCTGGCCGGCGCGTGGTCCTGCGGGGTGACCGCGGAGAGCTGCCGCGAGGAACTCGTGGGCGCGCACACCGTGACCGAGGAGGGGCGCGTCCTGCTGGAGGTGCCGGAGGACAGCGTGCTCGTCACGGCGGCGATCTGCGCACCCCGCGGAGAGCCCTCCGCCGTCCTGGAGTTCGCCGACGTCGCCCCCGTGCCCGTACGCAAGCGGATCCGCACCCGGCTCTGGATGTCCGGCTGGTTCACGCCCGAGGACGGCAAACTCGCGTTCAAAGCCACCCGCGTGGTGCTGCGGCAGCCGTCCGGCCCCGTGGTCGTCGACCTCGACGAGTTCGCCGACGCCGCGCCCGACCCGCTGGCCACCGCCGAGGCCCGGCTGCTCACCCACCTCGCCGACTGCCACCCGGACGCCGTCGAGCGGCTCACCCGCCTCGTGGAGTCCGACAGTCTGCACGGCGCCGTCCGCGTCCAGCCGCTCGCCGTCGACCGGCACGGACTGACGCTGCGCATCGAGCGTGCCAGCTCGCACGGTGACGTACGGCTGCCGTTCCACCGGCCCGCCGACGACGTGGCGCAGCTCACCGAACGCATGCACATCCTGCTCGCCCAGGCCGGCGCCGCCTCCTGCCCGCGCGCCCTACAGCGGCAGCGCACAGACGGCGACGGGTGACGTGAACGGCTCGCCCGCGAGCTTCAGTTCACCGCTGTCCTCGTCGACGTGGAACACGCTGACGGTGCTCGACCGCTGATTCGCCGTGAACAGCAGCGTGCCGTCCGGCGAGAGGGCGATCTGCCGCGGGAAGTCCCCGGACACCGGCACCGTGTCGAGCAGCCGTAGCCGCGCGCCGTCCGCCTCCACCGCATAGCGCGCGAGGCTGTTGTGGCCCCGGTTGGCGAGATAGGCGTAACGGCCGTTCCGCGTCACCACGAGCTGCGCCGGATAGTTGGTGCCCGAACCCGTGCCCGTGGACTGCTCCGCGCCGATGCTCAGCCGGCCCGTGCCGGTGTCGTACGCGCAGACCGCCACGGTGTTGTCGACCTCGTTGGCCAGATACGCGTACCGCCCGCCCGGGTGGAAGGTGAGATGCCGCGGGCCCGCACCCGGCTCGGTCTTCGCCCGCGCGACCTCGGTGAGCGTGCCGGCCTTCTGGTCGAGGCGGTAGGAGTACACCGTGTCCGTGCCCAGGTCGACGGCGAGCACATGGCCGCCGTCGGGGCTGGTGACGAACTGGTGCGCATGCGGGCCGTCCTGGTCCGGACCGGGCGCCGGATCGGAGTGCGTGACGAGATCGGTGCGCTCACCGAGCGCGCCCGAGGCGTCGATCGGGTGCACGGCCACGCTGCCCGTGCCGTAGTTGGCGCTCAGCAGCCAGCGCCCGCTCGGATGCACGGACAGATGGCAGGGCGCCGCGCCGCCGGTGCTGCGGCTCCCCAGCACCTTGCGGTCGGCGAGGCGGACGGCGGTCACGGCACCGTCCTCACGCTCATTGACCGCGTACAGCGTCCGGCCGTTCGGGTGCAGCGCCAGATACGACGGGTCGCCGACTCCGCCGATGGTGCCGGCCCCGATGATGCGGCCCGACTCCGGGTCGTACGTGGCCAGGCCGATGCCCTCGCCGCCGCCGTCGACGGAGGTGTAGGTGCCGAGGTGGAGAGGGCGGGGGCCGGACGGCTCGCGGCTCTCGGTCCGGGAGCTCGGACGCGTACCGGGGCCGGTGGCTTCGGGCGCTGCCGTGTCGGCCGTGTCCGCGGGGGCGGGCGTGTCGTCACACGCCGTGGCCGCCGGGAGTGTCACGCCGGCGGCCGATCCCGCGAGGGTTCCGACGAATCGGCGCCTGCTCAGCCCACCACTGCCCATGTCCACACCTCAGGTCGTCGGTCGTCGTGGTCGCGACAGCAACCTTGGCGTGGATCAGCAGCCCAGCGCAAGAACGGCAACGCGCGTTGCGCAGGGCGCAATGAGAGAGGTGTGGCTCCGCTTGCCGTCCGTCAGCCGGGAGTTGCCGTGCCCCGGCTACCAGGCACCGTCCTGCACCGGCTTCCCCGGCGCGTCCTTGAGCGGTTTCACCTGGCCGGGCGAGGGGGCCTGCCAGGGCTCGTGGTCGTCGCCGAGCCAGTCGCCGACCGGCTTCACGGTGCCCAGCGTGTCCGTGGGGGCGAGATCCTCCGCGTCCTGGTCGTAGTAGTCGAACCAGGGCAGCCCCGCGCGCGTGTACGCCGCCCGGTCCACCGGTGACGGCGGGGGAGCCTCGCCGGTGATGCGGTGCCACTCCGGGGGCGTGACCAGATGGACGAAGACCCGGCCGGCGGGCGTCTCGGCCCAGTCCGAGAGCGGACGGTCGTCCTCGTAGACCTCCTGGCGCATCGAACCGCCGACGCCCAGGCCCATCGCCGCGGCAGCCCTGCGCGGCCCGCCCGCCGGGGCCGCACCCTGGGCGGGGGCCGCCGCCATCGGCATGGCGGCGCCATAGCCTCCGGACGGCATGAACGACCGTGCCCGCTCCGCCCGCAGCATCTCCTCCCGACGCCACCGCGCCAGCTGCGGCTCCTTCAGCGGGAACGACTGCAGCTGTACGCCACCCCAGACCTCCTCGCCCGTCACCTGGCCCTCGACGGTCGCGCCCAGCCCGAGCGGCACCGCCACGAACTGGCGGACCGTGCCCTTCCCGGAGTTGATGCCGTCCAGCCAGCGCTGGCGGGGCAGCACGACGTAGTTCTGCGGCTTGCGGCGCAGCCGGTCGCTCCACGGCTTCCCCGAGACCGCACACACCTTGCCCACGCCGACCTGGAGGGCGGCCGGCTCGGCGGTGCCCCCGAAGCTCAGCCACATCGCCTCGCGCAGATACACCGGGAGCATCACACCGCCGCGCGCCAGCCACGCCTGCGGAACGGTGTCCGCGTAATCCGCGACCCGCCGGACCGGGAACTCCCCGAGCCCCGGCGGCAGGGCATGCGTGCCCGACTCGGGCAGCCGCAGCGTACGGATGAAGCGCACCGCAACCCCGCCCGGCAGCCGCAGAGTGTTCCCGTCGATCCGTACGGTCGTGTCGGCCATCGGCCCCCGCTCCCTCGCGTCCGGCGCCGGCCCCGTCCGTCCCCGCGCTCCCTACCGAGAACGTTCGAAGAACCCCGTCCGGTTCCGCCACAGCTGCTCCTGAACGCCCAGCCGCTCGCGCAGCCGGGTCAGGCGCGGCATCCGGACGCGGGACTCCTGCGACACACGGTCCAGTTCCTCCAGCAGCCGGCGCGAGCGGTGCTCGGTGTCGAGCTCGTCGAGGATGCGGTTGACCTCGGTCAGGACGGCGCCGTGCAGCTGCCAGTACTTTGTCTCGCGCTCGGCCTCCTCGCGCAGCAGCAGGGCGAGCTTGTCGCGGGTGCCCGCCGCCGTGCGCAACTCGGCGGCCAGCCGGGACTCCGCCGCGTCGGCGTTGCTGCTGACATGCGTGGTGACCAGCACCGAGAAGCTGACCACCGCGTCGGCGATCTCGGACAGCAACTGCTCCAGGACGGCGCCCGTCTCCTCCGCGAACAGCGGCTCGGGCTCGCGATCCTTCGCGAGGTCCGTGAGTGAGCGGGCCAGCACCCGCAGCACGACCGTGCAGATCTCCAGCGTGTCCAGCCCGGTGCGCAGCACCACGCGGTGCAGCACGCTGTCGCGCACGCGCGGATTGAGCCGCAGGCTGTCCTCGGCCTGCCGCAGGGCCGCGTCCACCTCGATGATGTCGTGGTCGAGCCGGCGTGCCTCGTGCAGCCGTGCCGCGGCCTCCTCGAACGCGGGGCGGCCGGCCGCCTCCTCGCCGATGCGCAGCATCAACTGCCGCAGCCGGCGGGCCAGTCCCCCCATCGACTCACCGGCCTCGTCCACCCACACCGGCGGCGCGAGGAGCAGATTGAAGCCCAGCCCGACCACCGCGCCGATCAGTGTCTCCAGGACCCGCGCCCATGCCGTGTCCCCGACGGTCGTGACCCCGAGGACCAGCATCGCGCTGATCGCCACTTCGGGCACGTACTCGTTGACCCGCACAAGGTGCCCGACCCCGAGGGAGGCAACGATCAGCAGAGCGAGGCTCCACCAGGTCAGGCCGACCAGGAGGCTGAAGGCGATGGCCACCAGAACGCCTGCCACCACCGCGTTCACCCGGCGGATGCCGTTGGTGAGCGTGGCGTAGAAGGTCACCTGGACGACCAGCAGCGCGGTCAGGGGCGCGGTCAGCGGGGCGGCCTCGGGACTCAGGCGCAGTGCGATGACGTAGGCGATCGTCGCCGCGGCCGCGGATCGCAGCGTCTGGACCACCACGGGGTCCCGGCGCAGTTTCCCGAGCCGTTCCCGGAGCGCCGGCCCCTCACGTACCTCTCGCATCCTTGGGCTGTTCCCTTTCCACAGATGCTTCCCACACCCTGCTTGCGGAACGTAACGGTCCGCAGGGACCCCAGATTGATCGCAGCGGCCGCCGTACGGCAAGGGGCCGGGCCGGTGATCGTCGACACCCGCGCGCGGCCGGGCCGCCGACCGGGTCCGGGACTGGGGAAAACCCCCGCTGTCACCGCATGGTTGTCCGCACCCCGGGACGGAGGGCCGTCGGATGGTCCCCGCCCGCCCGGAACGCAAGCCTTGGATCATGCAATGGCAATGGCAATGGCAATGGCAATGGCAATGGCAATGGCATCGGCATCGGACCGGATTAACGCTGACCCTGTTCATCATCCTCGCCGCCCTGACGACCGGCATCCCGGCCACGGCGGCACCCGCCACCTCCACCTCCCTCACCTCCACCACCGTCGTCGAGGCGCTCAACCGTGCCGCCCACCCGCTGCGGACCGTGGAACCGGGCGGCGACACCCGCGATCTGCGCCCCCTGGACCGGATGATCGGCGACGCGCGGGTCGTCGGCCTGGGGGAGGCCACCCACAGCTCGCACGACTTCTTCGCCCTCAAGGCCCGCGTCTTCCGGCATCTCGTCGAGGAGAAGGGGTTCCGCACCTTCGCCCTGGAGGCCCCCTGGAGCACCGGGCTGCGTCTCAACGACTATGTGCTCCACGGCAAGGGCGATCCCCGGCACATCATGCGCGCGGAGTTCCAGCGTGACTACCTGTGGTGGAACAACACCGACTACCTGCGACTCGTCGAGTGGATGCGCGGATACAACGTCCGGCACCCCGGCGACCCCGTCAGTTTTATGGGCGACGACATCGCCTGGACCGGACCCGAGTCGTACGACGCCGTCGAGGACTACGCGGCCGATGCCCGGCCCGAGCTGAGCGCCCGCCTCGCCGAGCTCTACCGCGGGCTGCGGCCCACTGTGCCGACCGGCGCGTACATCGAGCAGTACCTGCGCCTGCCGTACGCCGAACGCAAGGAGCGGGCGGAGCGCACGGGCGAGGCGCTCGCGCTGCTGCGGCAGCAGTCCGCGGACGGGGCCGGCACCGCCGCCGACACGGAGGCGTACGACTGGGCCGTCCAGCAGGCGACGGTGATCGACCAGACCGCCCGGCAGTACGACTTCGACGTCGAGGACCCTGCCCAGATCGCCGAGGCCATGCGGTATCGCGACGGGGTGATGGCCGCCAACGTGGTGTGGTGGCAGGAGCACACCGGCGCCAAGGTGCTGCTGTCGGCCCACAACAACCACGTCGGCCATGTCCCGGAAGTGCCTGCCGAGAACCCCAAGGTCCAGGGTGCCTTCCTGCGTGCCCGCCTCGGCGCGGGCTATGTGAGCGTGGGCCTGACCTTCGGCCGCGGCTCGTTCAACGCCACCGGCCGGGACGACGACACCATCCGCCGCTGGACGCTCGGCCCGGCGGACCCGGGCAGCAACGAGCGGACCCTGGACCGGGTGCGGCACGGCGGCGACCACGTACTGGACCTGCGGTCCGTCGGATCACCGGCCGACGACTGGCTGCGCCGGGCCCGGCCGACGCGCAGCATCGGCACCGCCTATCCGGACGGCCCGCACGACATCGCGCTCGCCCGCAGCTACGACGTCCTGATCCATCTGCGCGAGGTGGAGGCGGCGCGGCTGCGGGACCGGTAGCTGCCTGTCAGACGTACAGCTTGTCGATGAAGGCGGCCAGATTGCCCGTGGTCCGGGCGATCTGTTCCTCCACCGTCAGGCTCTCCTCGAAGCGGGCCCCGGAGTCCGGGACCTTCTTGCCCCGGACGTAGAGGGAGCAGGCGAGGTCGGTGCACATGTACACGCCGAGGGAGTTGCCCTCGCGTCCGGCGGGGCCCGCTTTGCGCGCCGTCATCAGCGAGACGCCGCCGCCCGGGTGGGTGGTCAGACAGAGCGAGCACATGCTGCGGTGCAGGAATCCGCGCCGCGAGGTCGGGAACCGGAAGGTGACACCCACCGACCGTCCCTCCCGTTCGACCACCAGATAGCTGCGATCGGGCGCCCCCGGATCCCGCCAGCCCAGGAAGTCGAGGTCGTCCCAAGGGCGTTCACCGAGATCACGGGGGAGGGAGACGCGCTTCGCCTCCCCTTTCGAGCAGTTGATGAAAGAGTTGCGGATGTCCTGCTCGGCGAGCGGCTTCATGGGGGCCTCCTGAGGCTCAAGCGTCACACCTAGGTCAAACCTAGAGGTACTAGGTTCATGGCTAGGTTAGGCAGGGTGAAGGAGGGGGAGCCAGTGAATTTCGGCGAGGGTGAGGGCGAAGGCGAGGCGCCGCCCCAAGGTTCGGCTCCTCGCACTTCCGCCTGGCCGGCAGGGCACTCGCCCTGGCGACCCCCGGCTACCCGGACAGCGCGGCGGAGCCGGCCGATTTCGGGGTGGCCGCGGCCCCGCCAGCGGTGTAGAGGCGTCATCCTGGACGCCGGTTGAGCGCTCGGTTGGAAGCGCCGCACTGTGTTGTCGTTCGGCTGCCGCGCCGTCGTGGCTGGTCGCGCAGTGCCCCGCGCCCCTTGGGGCGCTGCCGAACCGAATACCAGCACCCGCGACGTGCGGAGGTGCCGTTGGTCGCTTCGGCGCGCGCCCCCGCCGGTACCGGCACCGCCTACTCCGACCCCTCCCACGAGGCCGGTGTCGGGGGCCATACCCCCGGGGCGAGGACGCCCAGTGTGTAGGCGCGGGCGACCAGCTCCGTGCGGTTGGCCGCGTTCCAGCGGGACGAGAGGCGGCGTAGGTGGTAGTTCACGCCGTCCACCGTGAGGTCGGTCTCGCGGGCGGCCTGGGCGGTGGTGGTGCCTGAGGCGAGGAGGGCCAGGATGCGGGCCTCGATCGGTGCGACCTGTGGGGGGCGCTGTTCGTGTGCCTCGCGTTCGGCGAGGACGCGGAGCATCACCAGCAGTGCCGGCGTGTCCTCCACGGTGTCGCTCACCGGGTCGGCCGTGAGCTCCCCGTACCGCTGCGCACCGTCGGGCGCCTGCCAGCGCACCGACACCTGATACCGCGACCGGTGCCGCAGCCGCAGCGCCTCGGCGATCCGCTCCACCTGCGTCGCCTCCTGCGGCCGGAACAGCTCCAGTACGTCCCGGCCCCGCAGCCGCCCCGGCGTCGTCCCGCACTCGGCCGCCATCGCGGGATTGGCCACCTGGACCGCGCCGTACACATCGCACACCGCGACCGGCACCGAGACGCGGTCGAAGACCATCAGGGCACGATTGCGCCACACCACGGCCGCGGGGTGGGTCCAGTCCACTGGCACCTCCTGTCACCGGGCGCAAGGGTCGCGCCCGTATCCGCACTACACAATCATGTAGTGCGCGGGTGCAGCGGGCCGGGACCCGTCGCCCACGCTGGAGCGCAGTACTCCCGTACCGCGAAAGGCACTTGTCGCGCCATGCCCCCCACCGCGTTGCACCCCCAGCCCCTCGACGCCCTCCCCGGCGTCCCCGTCGTCGACATCACCGCCGTAGGCCCCGGCCGTACCCCGATCCAGCAGGTCATGGAGCTGATGCGGGAGCACGGGCCGGTGCTCGTGCGGCGGCTGCACGGGCGGGACGCACTGTTCACCGCCGACCTGGATCTGGTGGCCGACCTCGCGGACGAGAAGCGGTTCGCCAAGCATGTCGGGCCCGCCCTGGAGAACGTGCGGGAGTTCGCCGCCGACGGGCTGTTCACGGCGTACAACGACGAACCGAACTGGGCCAGGGCGCACGACATCCTGATGCCCGCGTTCGCGCTCGGTTCGATGCGCACCTACCACCCGGTGATGCTGAAGGTCGCCCAGCGGGTGCTGGCGTCCTGGGATCGTCACTCCCGTGACGGCCGGCCGGTCGACGTCCCCGACGACATGACCCGCATGACCCTCGACACCATCGGGCTCGCCGGTTTCGGGTACGACTTCGGGTCGTTCGAGCGGGCCGAGCCGCACCCCTTCGTCGAGTCGATGGTCCGCTGCCTGGAGTGGAGCATGAACCGGCTCGCCCGCATCCCGGGCCGGGACCACTCCGCCGCCGACGCGGCCTTCCGGGACGACGCCGACTATCTCGCGCAGGTCGTCGACGACGTCATCGCCTCCCGCGCCGGCTCCGACCAGCGCGACGCCGAGGACCTCCTCGGGCTGATGCTCACCGCCGAGCACCCGAAGGACGGCAGCACCCTCGACGCGGCCAACATCCGCAACCAGGTCATCACCTTCCTGATCGCCGGCCACGAGACGACCTCCGGCGCGATGTCCTTCGCGCTGTACTGCCTCGCCAAGCACCCGACCGCGCTCCGGCTCGTGCAGCGCGAGGTCGACGAGCTGTGGGGCGACCGGGCCGACCCCGAGCCGACGTACGACGAGATCGGCAAGCTGACGTACACCCGCCAGGTCCTCAACGAGGCGCTCAGGCTCTGGCCCACCGCCGCCGCCTTCAGCCGTCACGCCCTCGAAGACACCCTGCTCGGCGGGCGCATCCCGCTGCGTGCCGGGCAGCCCGTCACCGTGCTTGCGCCGATGCTGCACCGGCAGCCGGTCTGGGGCGACAACCCCGAGCTGTTCGACCCCTCCCGTTTCACGCCGGAGGCGGAGGCGGCCCGCTCGGTGCACGCCTTCAAGCCGTTCGGCACCGGTGAACGGGCCTGCATCGGGCGGCAGTTCGCCCTGCACGAGGCGACGATGCTGCTGGCGATGCTGGTCCACCGCTACCGGCTGCACGACCACGCCGACTACCGCCTCACGGTCAAGGAGACCCTCACCCTCAAGCCCGACGGCTTCACCCTGACCCTGACCCCGCGCACCCCCGCCGACCGCGTGCACACCCCGCTGCCCGGCGCCGCCCCCGCGGTCACGGAGGCCGCGTCCGACACGACCGCCCTTCCCGCCCGTGTCCGCCCCGGCACCAGCGCCCTGTTCCTGCACGGCAGCAACTACGGCACCTGCCGCGACTTCGCCGCCCAGCTCGCCGACGAGGCCGCCGCCGTCGGCTGCGAGACACAGGTCGCGGCGCTGGACGAGTACGCGGGCGGTCTGCCCATCGACCGCCCCGTCGTGATCACCGCCGCCTCCTACAACGGCCGCCCCACCGACGACGCCACCGTCTTCGCCGCCTGGCTGGCGGAGGCGACGGACGCCACGGACGTCACCTACGCCGTCCTCGGCGTCGGCGACCGCAACTGGGCCGCCACCTACCAGCACGTCCCGACCCGCATCGACGGCCGCCTCGCCGAACTCGGCGCCACCCGTCTCGTCGACCGCGCCGCCGCCGACGCCTCCGGCGATCTGACCGGTGCAGTACGCGACTTCACCGTCAGGCTCCGCACCGCGCTGCTGGAGCAGTACGGCGACCCGGACGCCACCGTCCCCGCCGACGACGAGCCGACGAGCGCGTACGAGGTCCGCACCCTGACCGGCGGCCCCCTGGACGCCCTCGCCGAACGGCACGGCCTCGTCCCCATGACCGTCACCGAGGCGTACGACCTCACCGCCCCCGGCCACCCGCGCCGCAAGCGCCTCGTCCGCGTCGCCCTGCCGGACGGCGTCACCTACCGCACCGCCGACCACCTCACCGTCCTGCCCGCCAACGCCCCGGCCCTCGTCGACCGCGCCGCCGCCGCACTCGGCGTGGACCTCGACTCCGTGCTGGACATCCGGCCGGCCCGCCCGCGCCGTGACGGCCTCGCGGTGGACCGGCCTTTGACGGTACGTCAACTCCTCACTCACCACGTCGAGTTGCAGGAGCGCCCGAGTGCCCACCGGCTCTCGGTCCTAGCCGCCGCCAACCCGTGTCCGCCGGAGCGCACGGCCCTGGCGAACCTCACCGACGATCCGCGCACCCTGATCGAGCTGATCGAGGACTTTCCCGCCCTGCGCGGCGCCCTCGACTGGCCGCAGCTCCTGGAGATCCTGACCCCGCTGCGCCCGCGCCACTACTCCGTCTCGTCCTCGCCCGCCGTCGACCCCGGCCACGCGGACCTGATGATCTCCCTGCTCCAGGCCCCGGCGCGCTCCGGCAAGGGCACCTACCGCGGCACCGGATCCGGACACCTCACCACCGTCCGGCCCGGCGACACGGTGTACGCCCGCGTCCAGCCCTGCCGGGAGGCCTTCCGGATCGACGGCGACACCCCCGTCGTCATGGTCGCCGCGGGCACCGGCCTCGCCCCGTTCCGCGGCGCGATCGCCGACCGTACGGCGGCCCTCGCACTAGGCGCCGAACTCGCCCCGGCGCTGTGCTACTTCGGCTGCGACGCGCCCGACGCCGACTACCTGCACGCCAGCGAACTGCGCGCCGCGGAGGCCGCCGGAGCCGTCTCGCTCCGCCCGGCCTTCAGCGCCGCCCCGCAAGGCGGTGTGGCCTTCGTGCAGCACCGGATCGCCGCCGAGGCCGGCGAGGTCTGGGAGCTGCTCGGTGCGGGTGCCCGGGTGTACGTCTGCGGTGACGGGTCGCGGATGGCGCCGGGCGTGCGGGAGGCGTTCCGTACGCTGTACCGGGAGCGCACGCCGGGCGCCGACGACGCGGCGGCCGGGCAGTGGCTCGACGGACTGGTCGCCGACGGCCGTTACGTGGAGGACGTCTACGCGGCCGGCTGACCGAAGGGGCGGGGTGGGCGCACGGTGGCGGACTCCTGGGAACGGGCCCGGCAGGTGCTGGCCGCGGCGGGCATACCGCCGGACCACCTCGCCCACCTCCGCCCGCTGACGGGCGGCACGTACAACACGGTCGAGGAACTGCTCCTCACCGACGGCAGCCGGTACGTGCTGAAGGTGCCGCCCGCACCGACCGTCCGGGGGCTGCGGCACGAGCGCCGGCTGCTGGTGTCCGAGGCCGAGTTCTACCGCGGGGCCGCCGAGGCGGACGTACCCGCACCGCGTGTGGTGGCCGGCGGGGACCGGCTGCTGATGACGGCCTGTCCCGGCGAGCCCTGGAACGGTGAGCTCGCCGACGCCGAACGGACGGCTCTGCGCAAGGAGTTGGGCCGTCAGGTGGCCCGTCTGCACCGGGTGCCCGGACAGGGCTTCGGCTATCCGTCCGGTGCCCTCGGCCCGCTCGCCGCCGACCGGCGCACCGCGTTCACCGGGATGCTCGACGCCGTCCTCGACGACGCCCGCCGCTACGGGGCCCGGTTGCCCCGCCCCGCCGACGCCATGGCCCACACGTTCCGGGCCGCCTACGACGCACTCGACGACGTCACCGTCCCGTACCTGGTCCACTTCGACCTGTGGCAGGGCAACATCCTGGTGGACCGCGCATCGGGGGAGGCCCGGATCGGCGGCCTCATCGACGGGGAGCGGATGTTCTGGGGCGACCCGCTGGCCGACTTCGTCTCGCTGGCCCTCCTGGACGACATCAAGAAGGACGAGGCGTTCCTCGCCGGCTACCGGGAGGCCGGGGGCCGGGCCGACTTCGACACACCCGCCCGGCTGCGGCTGGCCCTCTACCGCTCCTACCTCTACCTGATCATGCTCACGGAGACGATCCCCCGCGCGGTCGACCCCGCACAGCACCGCTGGGTCCAGGACACGGTGGCTCCCGAGCTCGTGATCGCGCTGGCCGAGATCGAGGATCTGACGGCGTAGGCCACAATGGGGGACGATTCGAACAGGCGCGGAACAGGGTCGACCGAAGGGGAGCCGCATGGCGGGGCGGAACGGGCGCACGGTACGGGACCTCAGACGCGGCAACCGGACGGCCGTGCTGCAGCGCCTCTACTTCGACGGCCCCCTCAGCCGCTTCGAACTGGGCCCCGCGACCGGGCTCAGCTCCGGGTCCGTCAGCAACGTCGTCGCCGAGCTGATCGCCGACGGTCTGGTCGAGGAGGCCGGCAGCGTCGACTCCGACGGCGGCCGGCCCCGCATCCTGCTGCGCGTCGCACCCGGCAGCGGTCACATGATCGGCGTCGACGTCGGCGAGACCAGGGTGCGGATCGGGCTGTTCGACCTTACCCTCACCGAACTCGCCCGCGCGGAGCGGCCGTTGACGCAGCAGCGGTACGAGGTCGAGGGCATCGTCGGCCATGTGCGCGACGGCATCACCGAGGTGCTCTCGGGCGCCGGCGTCGGACCCGAGCGGCTCCTCGGCGTCGGTATCGGCGTTCCCGGGATCGTCGAGCGCATGCCGCGGCTCGGTGCCGTCGTGCACGGACAGACGATCGGCTGGGACGCGGTACCGCTGGAGCAGCGCCTTCGCGACGGCTCCCAACTCCCGGACTCCGTCCCCTACTTCATCGACAACGGCGCCCGGACCCTCGGCCAGGCCGAGATGTGGTTCGGCGGCGGACGCGGCGCCCGCAACGCGATCGTGGTCCTCTTCGGCTCCGGTGTCGGCGCCTGTCTGGTCACCCCCGAGGTGGAGCACGGCCGGGCGGTCGAGTGGGGGCATCTGACGGTACGGGTCCGGGGGCGCCGCTGCCGCTGCGGTGCGCTCGGCTGCCTGGAGGCGTACGCGGGCGCCGAGTCGCTGCTGGCGCGCTGGGGCGAGGAGGGCGGGACCCTGCCGGAGGGCGCCGACGAGGAGACGACACTGGCGGCGCTGCTGGCCGGCGCGTATCCGCCCGAGGGCGGCGCGGCCGACCCGGTGGCGCTCGCCGTACTGGAGGAGACCGCCGAGTACCTGGGCGCGGGCCTGTCCGACCTGATCAACCTCTTCCAGCCCGAGCGCATCCTGATCGGCGGCTGGGCGGGACTGCGGCTCGGCGCCCGCCTCCTGCCCTCCGTACGCCGCCACGCCGCCTCCTACGCCCTGCGGCATCCGGCCGGGAGAGTCACGATCGACGTGGGTCGGCTCGGCCCCGAAGCCGTCACCGTCGGTGCCGCGATCCTGCCGCTCGCCGACTTCTTCGCCCGCGGCGGCCGGCGCGCCGAGCCCGCGGCCGAGGGCCCGGCGCCCGCCTGGCACACGAATCTGGCGGAGCGAGTGGCGCACTGAGGTTTCGCCCGCGACCCGGGCGGTACTCGCGGGCCTTCGGACGACCTTGAACGACGCGAAAGAGGTGCACCATGGCCGACGACCGTCGCGAGGCGCCGGACGAGACCGGCGAGCCGATACCGAGGGATCTGCCGGACCAGCAGGCCGCCCCGGGGGAGGACCCCTGGGATCTGCCGGCCGGGCCGGCACAGGACACGACCACCGAAGCGGACGACGTGCCCGACACCGATGAGGGAGGCACGAGCCGACAAGGCGCGCGGCAGTCCGGTGCGGTCCACCCCGAACACCCGGCGCCCGAGGAGCCGCCGGGCTGAGAGACGCGTTCCGGCCGGCCGAGCGGGGGGCCGCAGGGCGTGGGTCAGCCCACCTTGCGGCCCCGCATGGGCTCCGTCGGTGCGCCCGCACCGCGCTGGAGGCCCTGCACGAACTCCTCCAGCACCTCGGTCGCCGTGCGCTCCGGCCGCCAGCCCAGTTCCGTACGCGCCCGTGTGCAGTCCATCAGGGGCAGCCCGAGGACCGCGTCGAAGAGGTGCGGGGAAGCGGGCAGCAGGTGCAGCCCCCACGCGGCGGCGATCGCCGAGCGGGCCGCCGTGCGAGGGAGCCGGACCGGGCGGGCCCCGAGCATCTCGCCCAGCACCCTCGCGTCCACCGGCGGCTCGGCCGCCAGGTTGAACGCCCCGCGCACGTCGGACTTCACGGCCAGCTGATACGCCGTGGCCGCGTCGTCGCTGTGCAGGGCCTGCACCCGCAGTCCCGGGATGTCGGGCAGGAACCGCAGCAGCTCGGGTCGCGCCAGCGGCCCCGGCAGGAACCGCCCGCCGAAGATACGGCGCTGCTCACTCGCCGACTGCCGCTTGAACAGGAACGCCGGCCGCATCCGCACCACCCGCACCCTGGGGTGGGCCCGGTCGAAAGTGTCCAGCGCCCGTTCCAGGTAGGCCTTCTCCCGGCAGTACGCGGCGTCGGGCCAGCCGTGGGTCGGCCACGACTCGTCCACGGCGCGATCCTTCGGTCCCGGCGAGTACGCGCCCACCGACGACGCGTGGACCAGCGCCGGGACCCTGGCGGCCGCCGCCGCCTCGAAGACCTGCATGCCGCCCAGTACGTTCGTGCGCCAGGTCGCCGCCGGATCATGCGTCGGCTGGAACGCCCAGGCCAGATGGATGACGGCGGCGGCGCCCTCGAACATGTCCGCCAGATCGGGACGCTCGGACGCCAGGTCCACCGCCGCCCACTGCGTCTTCGGTGGCGACCAGTCGGGGATCCGGCGGGCCAGGCCCAGTACGGAGCCGACGTCCGGATCCTCCGAGAGGAGCCGCACCACACTCGTACCGACATTGCCCGTGGCACCGGTGACGACGATCCTTCGGGCCGCTTCGCTGCTCACCTGCGGCTCCTCCCGGAGAGTGGGGACGGGAGCCCCCGAGTACCCACTGTGGCTAGGCGGGGAACGCGTTCACGCCCGTCAGCTCCGCCGACAGCGTCCACAGCCGCGCCGCCTGCTCCGGGTCGGTGGCCCAGGCCATGACGCCGCTGCGGTCCTCGTCGTCCTCGGCAGCGGGACCGGCGATGTCGCAGTCCTCCAGATAGACCCCGCCCATGCCGTTGAGCTGCGGCGACGTCGCGGCCCACACCTGCGTGGCCGCTCCCTGCTCTGGGGTCTTGAAGGCCTCGGGGTGGAGCATGTTGCCCTGCTCGTCGATCCAGCCGCGCTCCACCATCTCCTCCTTGGCGAGGTGGCGCTGCAGCGGGGTGAGGATGCCGCCTGGGTGGAGCGAGAAGGCCCGTACCCCGTGGTCGGCGCCGAGCTTGTCGAGGTGGACGGCGAACAGGACGTTCGCGGTCTTCGCCTGCCCGTACGCCTCCCACTTGTCGTAGCCGTGCCGCCAGTGGACGTCGTCCCAGCGGATCCCGGACAGATGGTGGCCGCGCGAGGAGACCGACACCACTCGGGCGCCGCCGGGTTCGATCGCCGGCCACAGCCGGTTGACCAGGGCGAAGTGACCGAGGTGGTTGGTCGCGAACTGTGCCTCCCAGCCCGGCCCCACCCGGGTCTCGGGGCAGGCCATGATCCCGGCGTTGTCGATCACGATGTCGACCGTGCGGCCGGAGGCGAGGAAGCGCTCGGCGAAGCCGCGCACGCTCTCCAGGTCGCCCAGGTCCAGCTCGTCCACCTCGACGCCGCTGACGCCGGACAGCGCCTCCTCGGCGGCGGCGCGGCGGCGGGCGGGGACGACGACACGGGCGCCCGCCTTGGTGAGTGCCCGCGTGGTCTCCAGGCCGAGGCCGGAGTAGCCGCCGGTGACGATCGCGAGCTTTCCGGTCAGGTCGATGCCGCGGAGGACGTCGTCGGCGGTGCTGGTTGCCCCGAAACCGGAGCCGATCTTGTGCTGTGCAGTGCTCATGTGCGGAACGCTACGAATTGGAGCGCTCTCGAAGTCAAGCCGACCTGTGGGACACGCCCGAACAGGAAAAAGCCCCGGCCGGACGGGGGAATTCCGGTCGGGGCGGTCTTTAGGTGTGGGCGCGGATGGCGGTCGCCTCTCGGCGAAAGGCTCCACAGGGCTTCAGCCGAACGATCGTCCCTGTGGGCAAAAGGTGAGGCCCGGGGACACTGTCCCATCCGCACCCACGGCTGGTTCAACGGGCAACTACCGGCGAGTGTTCCTGCGTTTCCGACGCGGCGCGGTGATGTGCATCACGCGCCACCCGCGCCCGTTGCCCCACGCTCACTTGACCGCCGACTTCTCACGCGTCCACGCCAGCAGCTCGTCCGCCGTCCAGGTGGTGAGCACTCGTTCGGCGGGCACCTCGCACTCCTCCGCCCGCGCACAGCCGTACCGCTGCCAGTCGAGCTGCCCGGGCGCGTGCGCGTCGGTGTCGACGGAGAACAGCACGCCCGCCGCCACGGCCCGCCGCAGCAGCCGCCGGGGCGGGTCCAGCCGCTCGGGCCGACTGTTGATCTCCACCGCCGTACCGGACTCGGCGCACGCGGCGAACACCTCGTCCGCGTCGAACTCCGACTCCGGCCGGCCCCGCCCGGTGATCAGCCGACCGGTGCAGTGGCCGAGGATGTCCGCGTGCGGACTGCGTACGGCGGCGACCATCCGACGGGTCATCGAGCGCGCGTCCATCCGCAGTTTGGAGTGCACGGACACGACCACCACGTCGAGCCGCTCCAGCAGCTCGGGTTCCTGGTCGAGCGAGCCGTCCTCCAGGATGTCGCACTCGATGCCGGTGAGCAGCCGGAAGGGTGCCCAGGTCGCGTTGAGTTCCGCCACCACGTCCAGCTGATCGCGCAGCCGTTCCGCCGAGAGCCCGCGGGCCACGGTCAGACGCGGTGAGTGATCGGTCAGCACCGCCCACTCGTGGCCGAGCTCGGCCGCCGTCCGGCCCATCTCCTCGATCGGGCTGCCGCCGTCCGACCAGTCGGAGTGCAGATGGCAGTCTCCGCGCAGCAGCTCCCACAGCCGGTGGCCGTTCACGGGCGGCTCGGCCGCCGGCCTGCCCTCCAGGTCCGTCAGATAGGCGGGCACCTGCCCGGCCAGCGCCTCGCGCACCACCTGGGCCGTCTTGGGGCCGACGCCCTTGAGCGACTCCAGCGTCCCGGCCTCCGACCGCGCCCGCACCTCGTCCGCGGGCAGCCCGGCCAGCACCCGGGCGGCCGTACGGAAGGCCCGTACGCGATACGTCGGCTCCAGTGAGCGCTCCAGCAGAAACGCGATCCTGTTCAGCGCGTCGACGGGATCCATCGCCACCTCCTCCTCCAGGGTTCCCCGGCCCTGTGGCGCCCGCACGGCGGCGGACGGAGGGCCGGCTGCGTGTCGCGGCACGCCTGGAGGATTCGTTGACGCGGGTTGCGTTCTACGCTCTATTCATGACCGAAAGCGCGAGCCCGCACATTTCACAGCCGCGGATCATGGTGCTCGGGGTTCAGCCGGGCACGCCTCCCTTCCGCATCATGGAGATCGACGGCGAGGTCGTCGGTCAGCCGAGGACGATCACCGACGTCCTGGAGTACGCCGCCGCGTTCGGCATCACGGTCCACGACCTGGACGACCCGGACGTGGTCCGCTGGGTCGGCGGTGACAAGTTCACCTGGCGCCACCACTAGGCGGCCGGACGGCCGGGTCAGCCGACCGTCCACTTCTGGTTGCCGCCGCCGCTGCAGGTCCAGATCTGCAGCCGGGTGCCGTTGGCCGAGTTGTTGCCGGTCACGTCCAGGCACTTGTCGGCCTGCAGGTTGACGATGTCGCCTGCCGCGCTGACGGCCCATCTCTGGTTGGGGCCGCCCGTGCAGTCCCACAGCTGGACCGTCGTGCCGTCCGCCGTGCCGTTCCCGGTGGCGTCCAGGCACTTGCCGAGCGCGCGGAGCGTGCCGTCCGAGCCTCGGGACCACTGCTGGGCGGCACTGCCGTTGCAGTCGTAGAGCTGTACGGGCGTACCGTTCGCGGAGCTCGCCCCGGCCACGTCCACGCACTTCCCGGCCAGCCCCCTGATCGCGCCGCCGGCGGGGCTGTCGCCGGTCGTCACCGAGACGTGGTCCACCACCAGTTGCTGCGGGAACACCGTGGAGCCGTCCGGGTCGCCGGGCCAGTAGCCGCCCACCGCGAGGTTCAGGATCAGGAAGAACGGCTTGTTGAAGACCCACTGCCTGCCGCCCAGGTCGGCGGGTGTGCGCCGCTGGTAGACGTTGCCGTCCACGGACCAGGTGATCGAGTCGGGTGCCCAGTCGACGGCGAAGGTGTGGAAGGCGTCCGCGAAGGCCTGTCCGTTCGGCAGGGAGTAGCCGGCGCCTATGCCGCCCGACCCGGAGTAGCCGGGGCCGTGGATGGTGCCGTGGACCGTCGAGGGCTCGAAGCCGACGTTCTCCATGATGTCGATCTCGCCCGAGTCCGGCCAGTTGACCGGCGTGCCGAGCATCCAGAACGCGGGCCACATGCCCTGCCCCCGCGGAACCTTCATGCGCGCCTCGATGTGCCCGTACTTGGGCCGTGAACTTGCCGGAGGTGTTCAGCCGGGCCGAGGTGTACTGGCAGGTGCCGTACCAGCACTGGTAGTTGGCGGGGTTCTCGCGCCGGGCGGTGATGACCAGGTGGCCCTGGCCGTCCAGCGCCGCGTTCTTGTTGCCCGAGGTGTAGTACTGCCGCTCGTGGTTGTTGACGTTGTCGCCGGTCTCGATCTGCCACCTCGACGAGTCGACCGCGGCGCCCGCGGGCCCGTCGAAGTTGTCGGAGAACGTCACCGCGGCGGCCGAGACGCCCGGAGGTTCGGCCTGCGCGGGGCCGATCGCGGCGGACGCGACCAGGACGGCCGACAGAGCGGCGAGGAGAGCGGTGCGGAGCAGGCGTGGGGAGGCCATCGTGCTCCCTTCCATGCGGCGGCCCGTGCGGACGGGGTGCGCCGAGCGAGGTGGGGGGTGAAGGTGTCGCCACTTGATTTAAGGAGTGAGGTAAGAGGCCGTCAATACCTTGGTACGGACCAGAACTTGAGTGTCCGGATATCGCGGAGAGATCGCCCCCAC